>NZ_JAAFZA010000212.1 GCF_015356865.1 Catenulispora pinisilvae | reverse complement strand
GTTCGCCACTGATTCCCGCCCGAAAGCGGTTCACCGTTCGACTTGCATGTGTTAAGCACGCCGCCAGCGTTCGTCCTGAGCCAGGATCAAACTCTCCATCGATGAATATCACCAGCCGACCGGAATAAGGTCGGCATGAGGTGTCAGAAGAGTCACCTGGCAAGTAGACCGACATCCCGACGGGGGTCGGGAGCGTCTACCAACCATGTGTTAAATGACGCTCGGACCATCGCTCAGTGAAGAGCGCAGGACCGAGGTCGCATGGCATCGAATTTAATCGGCACACTGTTGAGTTCTCAAGTAACAGACGCCCGAACCACTCGTCTCAGAACCTTCGTTCCGATCGGCTGCGACCCGGCGTTGTCAGGTCTTGCTTTGTTTTTCTCTTGTCTTGCTTCGCTTTAGATCTTAGCAGATCCGCCGCGACTCTTGCAATTCCTTGCAATTTCACTTCCGGCTGGTTTCTCTCGCCTTCCGCATTCTCGATCTTAGCAGATCGTTTCCGCGTCTTGCGCTTCCACCTGGCCTTCGGCTCCGCTTCGGAACTCGCGTTCCGCTGCGGTGCTCCAGAACTGTATCGGTACTTGTTTCCCGCTCCAAATCGGCCGTTCGCCGGCCGTTTGGAACAGATATCCAATGTCCCGACACCGAGAGACCACGACGCGGCCGACGCCAGCGGACCGGAAAAAAGGCCGACAGGCGACGACTGGACGTTCGAATTGGGCTCTCGCTGAAGATCACCCCGGGTGATCGCCCGCTCGCGCGGCGCGTCCCGAAGGGGCAACGTCGTGAAAACTTAGTCTGCGCCGGAGCCGGTGTCAAGCTCCCTGATCCCGGGCGGGGCAGTGTCCATCTAGGAGCCGTACCTATCTAGGGGCAGTGCCTACCGAGGAGCCCTGTCGATCGAAGAGCAGCCGGTTGATCTGAGGGCTGCCGGTTCGGTTCAGTCCTCGTAGTGCGGCGGCCGGTCCGCCAGCAACTCCATCAGCCGGGCGGTGTCGCCGGCGGCGGAGGTCGAGGCGGGGTCTCGATCGCCGAGGTCGTCCATGGTCTGCTCGGGCAGCACTTCGCCGAACAGCTCATCCCAGTCCACGACGCGCTCGTCCGCGTCCCAGCCCGAGTTCTCGCTCATGCCGACCAGTGTAGGGCAGAGCCGGCGACTACGGGCTGCCGTCCGGACACTTGACAGTCCGGATGGCCACCTGTCAGTCTCAGCTTACAGGTGATAGCGGAACGAGGAGGCGGCCCTGAACACCGAGGAACTGCTCGCGAAGCTGGGCGCCGTGGGCCACGCCCAGCGGCTGCGCATCGTCGCAGAGTTGTACCGCTCGGCCCAGGAGGGGAACCGGCTTCATGTCAGCGAACTCGCCCGGCGGCTGGGGCTGTCGCGCCCACTGCTCTACATGCACTTGGAGCGGCTTGAGACGGCCGGTCTGGTCGAGGGCCAGCTGGAGCTGTCCGAGGACGGCAAGGCCATGAAGTACTTCGAGCTCAAGCCGTTCGCGCTGAAGCTCGACGCGGAAATGATCGCCGAGACAGTGGCCCGGGACGCGGAGCCCGCGCCGGATGCGAACACGAAGGGTGGAAAGGGATGACTACGGGAGTCGTGCTCGCCAGCGGCGGCGGCGGTTCGAACGGTGGAATCATCGCGATTGTGATCATCGGGATCATCTTCACGGCCATCGCCGTGAGCATCGTGTCGTTCTTCCAGTTGCAGAAGCACCGCGCCGACGCTGTCGCGTTCGCCGCGTACCGCAAGCTCGCGGAGGAGGCGGTGCAGAAGCAGGACCAGCTCCTCACCGAGCTTCAGACGCTGGGCATGAAGGTCGACGAGATCGAGCGGATGCTCAGGAGCGTCGAGTGAACACCGAGGAGATGGCCTCTCTATACGGGACTCCTATATGGCGGCGGCTACGGATGCACCGCAATCCGGTCCGCATGTTGTTCTCAGGCGGGGTCTGGGCGTCGGCCTGGTACCTGTTCAGCTCGATCGTCGTCGGGCTCGCGCTGTTCTGCATCGTCACGAGCATCACCATCACGTCCACGGCGCTGGTGATCATCTGGGCCGGTCTGCCACTGCTCATCGGTACCGGCTACTTCATCCGCGGCTGCGTCGTCTTGGAACGTGGCCGGGCCCGTGCGGTGGTTCCAGAGGGACTTCCCGCACTGCCGCCGGTCGAGACGGCAGAAGGCTTCTTCCCGACGCTTAAGGCAATCTGGCGGGACCGGATCACCAAGCGCGGTCTGGCGCACTTCACACTGCTGGCCCTCCCCCTGTTCCTCCTGGACATGGTGGTCTGGGTGGTCTGGGTGGCGTTCCTGGCCGGCGTCACCGTCCCGATCTGGTACCGCTACATCCCCAGGGGCTTCAACGGCCAGCACTGGCACGGCCTGGAATACGGCTACTTCCCGAACGGCCCCCACGGCAAGGACTCCATCGGGTTCTGGATCGGCAGCGACCTGTCCGCGACTGTTGCAGCAGTCGCCGCCCTGGTCCTGTTGCTCGCCTGGAACTACGTCCTCGTGGCCACCGCGCGCCTCCACACGGACGCCGTACGCAATGTGGTCGCCCCGCGTGACCCGCTGGCCTCCGCGCGCCGAGTCCTGGAGACCCCCGGACCGCTGAACACCGCGACGCATACCTGAGGACCACCGCTATAGCGGTTCCCACATACCGCGGGTACTAGCGCACCACTCGCAATACAAAGCGGGCCGGGCAGATGTTGCAGCATCCGCCCGGCCAGGCAAGACCCCACACCACCAAGTCACGTCAGCTCTCACACATCGATGGCTCAGCCATGGAGGGGATCTCTCATGTCCACGCTAACAGCACGCCCGCCTGTGGTGGAACGGGTAGCGGGCTGGAGTGCCCGCCACCGGAAGACCACGGTCATCGGCTGGCTGGTCCTGATCATCGCCGCGGTGGTGATCGGCGGAATGGCCTCCGGCACGAAGAAGACCGCTTATGACCCCGGTGAGGCCGGCCGGGCGGAGCGCGCTCTCGACGTCTCCGGGATCTCCCAGGAGACGGAGAGCGTGCTCGTGCAGAGCAAGTCGGGAGCGTCCTTCGCGACCGACCCGGACTTCCGCAGCGGTGTCTCGGACGTCGCCGCCGCGCTCCGTGCGATTCCCGGCTCCGCGGCTCAGGTCCGGTCTCCTTTGGACAATGCCACAGAGACCAAGGCACTGCTCTCCAAGGATGGACGCTCGGCGCTGGTCACCTTCGTGGTCGCCGGGAACAAGGACGACGCCGACAAGACCGTCGCCAAGCCGCTGGCGACCGTCGCGCAGATCCAGGCGGCGCATCCCGGGCTCCGGGTGGAGGAGGCCGGCTCGGCGTCGGTCGACAAGACGGTCAACGACATCATCTCCACCGGCCTGCAGCGCGCCGAGGTCAGCTCGGTGCCGGTCACCCTGGTCCTGCTGCTCCTCGTGTTCGGCGCGCTGGTCGCCGCCTCGATCCCGCTGCTCTTGGCGCTGACCGCGGTGGTCGCGGGGATCTCGCTGATGTCCATCCCGGGCCACTGGGTGCCGATCAGCGACAGCACGTCCTCGGTGGTGCTGCTCATCGGGATGGCCGTCGGGGTCGACTACTCGCTGTTCTACATCCGCCGCGAACGTGAGGAGCGCGCGCTGGGCAAGTCGCCCCGCGAGGCACTGCGGATCGCGGCGAGCACCTCGGGCCGGTCCATCGTCGTCTCCGGCCTGACGGTGATGGCCTGCCTCGGCGGTCTGTTCTTCACCCAGATGGACGCGTTCTCCGGCTGGTCCGTCGGCACCATCCTGGTGGTCGGTATGGCGATGCTGGGCTCGGTCACGGTGGTCCCGGCGATGTTGTCCTGGCTCGGCGACAAGCTCGACAAGGGGCGGGTGCCGTTCGTGGGCAAGCGCCGCACCGTGGCGAAGGAGTCGCGGTTCTGGAACTTCCTGGTCCGCAACGTGGTGAAGCGCCCGCTGCTGTGGGGCACTCCCGCGTTCCTCGCCCTGCTCGCCCTGGCGGTAACCGGCATGGGGCTGAAGGCCAAGGATTCGGGGGGTGTCGCCCTCACCTATGGCAAGCCGATCAGCCAGACGCTGGAGCGCATGCAGACAGCGTTCCCGGGCGGACCCGCTCCGGCGCAGCTGATGGTGCACGGTGACCCGCGGGTGCTGAAGGGTCCTGAGTTCACCGGCGCGGTCGCGGCGATGGAGCGGATGCTCCCCAACGGCGCCCAGGTGACCACCGAGACGAGTGCCGACGGCAGCTATGAGGCGATCTCGGTCCCGCTGGCCGGCGACGGCGCGGACAGCGCCTCGGCGGCGGCGCTCAAGAACCTGCGCTCCCAGGTGCTGCCGGCCACCCTCGGCCACGTCTCCGGCATCGAGTACAACGTCGGCGGCCAGGCGGCCGGCCAGGCCGACTTCGGCGGCCAACTCAGCAGCCGGACCCCGATCGTCATCGGCTTCGTCCTCCTGCTCGCCTTCGTGCTGATGGTGGCGGCGTTCCGCTCCCTGGCGATCCCGCTGACCGCGATCGCGGTGAACCTGCTGTCGGTCGGCGCCTCCTACGGCGTGGTGAAGTGGATCTTCCAGGACGGGCATCTGGAGAAACAGCTCGGCTTCCAGTCCTACGGCGCGGTGATCTCCTGGCTCCCGCTCTTCATGTTCGTGATCCTGTTCGGGCTGTCCATGGACTACCACGTGTTCATCCTCAGCCGGGTCCGGGAGCTGCGACTGCGCGGCGCGTCGACGAAGCAGGCCGTGGTCCGGGGCGTCAGCTCCTCCTCGGGCGTGGTGAGCAGCGCGGCGCTGATCATGGTGGCGGTGTTCTCGCTGTTCGCCTTCATGCCCTTCGCGCCGATGAAGATGGTCGGCATCGGCATGGCGGTCGCGGTGGCGATCGACGCCACGCTGGTGCGCGGCCTGCTGGTACCGGCGATCATGAGCCTGCTGGGCGACCGGAACTGGGAGCTGCCGCGTGCGCTCCAGTGGATGCCGGGCCTGGCGATGGAGAAGCCGGCGGTACCGGAGCCGGCAGCCGCGCCGGCGTACGGCCGCCACAAGGTGCCGATCGCATAGCGAAGTCCCTGGAACGAACGCGATAGATGGACAAGCACTAATGAGAAGCCGCGGCGCCGGAACCCACAGGGGTGGTTCCGGCGCCGCGGCGCGTCCGCGCGGACTACGCCGCCAACAGCCGGGCCACCTCGTCCAGCCGCTCGGGGTCGAGGATCACCTGGATCGACACCACCTTGCCGGCCACGACGTCGAAGGACATCAGCGAGATCGGCCGGCCGTCCTTGACCACGAACGCGCCCGGCGTACCGTTGATGAGGACTCGCCGGACGTACGGCGCCATGGTCCGCGCCAGCTGCGCCTGCGAGGCCACGGTCCGGGCCCCGGACAGCACCACGGACTGGCCGGCCCGCAGCACGCCGCCGTCGGCGCGCAGCACCACATCCGGGTGCAGGACCGCGACCAGCGCCTCGAAATCGCCGTTCTTGGCGGCTGCGAAGAACGCGTCGACGGCCGTGCGTTGCACCGCGAGGTCCGGATCCGGGCCCGGCGCCCGGCCCTCGACCCGCCGCCGGGCCCGGCTGGCGAGCTGACGGACCGCGGCCGGCGACTTCTCCAGGTCCTCCGCGATGTCCTCGAACGGCACCGCGAACATGTCGTGCAGCACGAAGGCGAAGCGCTCCGCGGGGGCGAGCGTCTCCAGGACGATCATCATCGCCAGCCCGACCGAGTCCGCGGTCAGGGCGGCCGTCTCCGGATTGGTGTCGTCCTCGGCACACACCACGGGATCCGGGATGTGGACCTCCAGAGAGTCCTCACGGCGCTGCTGCCGCGACCGCAGCATGGTCAGGCACACCCGGCCGACGATCGTGGTCAGCCACGCCTCGAAGTTGCGCACCTCGTCGGTCTCGGCGCGGCTGGCCCGCAGCCACGCCTCCTGCAGGGCGTCGTCGGACTCGCTGAGGGACCCCAGCATCCGGTAGGCCACCGCTCGCAACCTGGGCCGATACTCCTGGAACCGCTCGGCGAGAAGATTCTCGTCGGCCATCTGTCACACACCCCTCGGTAGCAGTGTCTACCCCAGTGAAACCCGACGCACGGGTGATCCGCGCTATGGGGGTCCGGAGGTGATCGCCGTGGGCGACCTGAGGGAGCGCTGGTCGGCCCCGGTTCCTGGGAGGACTACCTGGCCGCGCACGTCGGCTGATGACCGGGCGCTCCCCTAAGAACGAAGTGAAGGATTATGCGGTGTTGACGGTGGTGTTGGCAGGATGGGTACCGCTCTTAGAAAGGGGTCTCGTTGTCCGCCGCCCGACTCCGCGTCCTGCTGCCTCGGCTGACGCGCGATCCCGCGTTCTGGTACGTGGTCGCGCTGACGGTCGCCGCTGTGGTCGAGGACACGATCAACCCGGATCAGCTGCGGCGGCTGATGGACTGGTGCTCGACGAACCTGGCGAACATCCGGCCGAGCGGGCACCCGGTGGCGGCGTTCGTGGCGTCGGCCTTCATACCGCAGGAGTCCGCGGGGGTGTGGCCGTTCTTCGCGCTGTCGCTGTTCAGCGTGGTCGCGGTGTTGGGCGCGCGCAAGACCGTGCTGGTGTCGGCCGGGGTGCACGTCGGCGTGAGCGTGCTCACCGAGGGCCTGGTCTGGTGGCGGATCCACCACGGCACACTGCCTTGGTCCGACGAGCGGATGTGGGACACCGGTCCCTCGTACCTGGTGGTGACGGCGCTCACGATCGCGATCGCCACCGCGCGGCCGTTATGGCTGCGACTGGTGTGGGCCCTGTGTCTGGCCGGGGCCGCGCCGAGCTTGCTGGAGGGTATCGGCCATGGTGACTACACGGCGATCGGGCATGTGCTGTCGTTCTCTGTAGGGCTCGTTGTAGTGCTGCGGATGCGACGTGCCAGCAGCCCGGTAGGGATAGCCGGGGATCCGGTCACCGTGCCAGCCACTCCGCAATAGGGCTTACGTGCACACCCCACTATGGGAGGGGGTGGAATAGACGATCGGCGTCTACCAGCGGAGTCGTCCGGCGACGAGGCTGAATATATGACCACGATGGTTCTGTCCGCCCCGGAATACCACCGCCAAAGCGGCACCATTGATGTCGCCGATCTCTACGCCCGGTACCGGCTGCCGCTGACCCGCCTCGCCGTGCTGCTGCTCGGCGACGTCGCGAGTGCCGAGGACGCCGTGCAGGAGGTGTTCGTCAAACTCTGGTCCCGCCCCGACCTGTTGCAGAGCGTCGCCGCCCCGTCCTCCTACCTCCGTACCGCCGTGGTGAACCGCGCCCGTTCGGTACAGCGGCGGCGCAAGCTCGAACGCGAGTACGCCGTCATGGACACCGTGGACGTGGAGCCCGCCGAGATCACGGCGCTGCTGCCGCTGGAACACCGCGAAGTCATGGAGGCCGTGAAGGCGCTCCCCACCCGGCAGCGGGAAGTTCTGCTGCTGCGCTTCTGGGCCGACCTCACGGAGGCGGAGATCGCGCGCACACTGGGCATCACCCGCGGGACGGTGAAGTCCACCGCGAGCCGTGGGATGCGCGCGGTCACCGCACGGCTGAGGGCCGGCAACGCATAGCGTCACCGGCCCATGGCGTTCTCGCGTCGCTATAGCGTTCGCACGCGCCTTGGACCCCTTATAGCGCGTTCACCCCTATAGCGTTCGCGCACAAACAGCCTTCGCGCACAAATAAGCGGCCGGTCGCAGAGCTCTGGAAGCGACCGGCCGCTTGTTCGCGAGGAGAGGCGAAGGATCAGGCCTCGGCGCCCTCAGGCGACTCGCTGCGGGCCTTGGCCAGGTGCGCGGAGGGGACGACCAGCACCGGGCGCTGCGCGTGCCGCAGGACCTTCGCCGAGACGCTGCCGACGAGCAGCGAGTGCAGCCCGGTCAGGCCCCGGGAGCCGGTCACGATCAGGTCGGAGTCGGACTCCTCGGCCACCCGCTCGATGGTCTGCCAGACCGACTGCGCGCCCTCGGACTCCCAGCGGGCGGTCGCCTTCAGGCCGGCCTCGTTCGCGAGCTTCGCACCGTCCTCGGCGACCTGCTGGGCGCCCTTCTCGACGGCGTCCTCTTCCTCCTCGGTCACGGTGGCCCCGACGAACGCCTCGGCGACGCCGAGCTGGGCCATCAGCGGCTCCCAGATCGTCAGCACGACGGCCTCCCGGCCGGAGAACGTCTTGGCCGCGTAGTCCAGGGCGGTCTTGGCGTCCGCGGAACCGTCGTACGCGATGAGAAGGGTGCCGGCCATGGTGGTTCTCCTTCGTTGAGACCTCGTCGTCACGTCAAGCGTTCATAACACTGACTCGCTTTAGATCATTCCACTGCCCACGGCCGGAATGACGCGCCGGGTGCCCCCGAGTGACCCATCCCACGCCGTGACCCACCGCATCCTCATCGCTACTCAACGCGTTGATGTCGATGGGATCACCGGATCCCCCGATACGGGAGGACAGGATGAGGATTCGCTATAGAGGGACGGTAACCGTGACCCTCGCCGCACTCGCGAGCGCGGTGACCACAGGCGTCGCGTTCGCCCCGGCCGCCACGGCGGACGCCGGAAACGCGGGAGCCCCGGCCGGCCGGGTCTGCATGTTCGACGCCCCGAAGGGCGCACTGACCGCCGGGCACGTCGGCTGGGCGTTCCGCTGGTCCGACGGCAGCTGGGACTACGGGGCCACGATGGAGGACCACAACTGGCAGAAGCGCGGGCCGGAACAGCAGATGCTGCACGACTTCGCGACGTCGACCGACTCCGGGGGCTACCTAAGCTACCGCTGCACGAACACGGCGGCCGACGACCAGGACGCCGCGGAGTCGGCGGTGACGGCCGGCTTCGCGCGGACCTACAACCTGTTCGAGGACAACTGTCTGACCCGGTCGATCCAGATCTTCAAGGCCTATGACGGCTCCGGCGGACTCAACGGTCTCAGCGACGGGAAGCTCCTCTTCCCTAACGCCTACTTCAACTACGACCTGACAGGCTGGGACAACGCGGTTCCGCTATAGCGTTTTCGCCCCCGGTCCCGAACGGCCGGGGGCTCTATCAGTAGATCGCTGTCTACGGATCAGTCCCATAGATCAGCCTCAGGGATCAGCCGGCCTCGAACCCGTGCACCGTGGTCCCATAGCCGACGAAGACGAAGGCGTTGTTGGCGACGACCACCCAGGCGTCGGCCTTGCTGGCGGCATGATCCTGGAACTGCCAAAGGGTCCTGCCGGTCTTGGCGTCCAAGGCGATCAAGGCGCCGGTGTTGTGATCGGCGATGTAGAGGTTCCCGCCGCCCAAGGCCAGTTGGCACTCGAGCGCCGGGTTGGGGTAGTCGTTCTTCGGCCAGGCCGACTGCCATAGGGGCGCGCCGTCGGAGACCTTGTAGGCGCCGATCACATTGCTTTCCTCAAGCGATCCGCCGGTCGCCGCCGCGTAGACGGCGTCATCGTCGGCGACGACCGCGTGGAAGTTGCCGCCCTGCCCGTTGGAGACACCGACCGGCCATACCGGTTTCCCGCTCTTGTCGAAGGCGTAGAGACGATTGGTTCCCCAATAGATGGTCGCACCGTGGCTAGTGATGCCGGTGGCAATCGCCGTGTAGGAGGACTGGGAACCGTCCTTGACGGTCCAGGCCGGATTGCCGGAGTTCGCGTAATAGGCCGTCAGTTGGTTGTCCTTCGGCTGCGACAGAAGGATGAGGCCGGTGTCGGCGCTGTAATAGGGCGAGCCGTCGATGGCCCCGACCGGCGTCTGCCAGCTCGCCAGGTGCATCGAGGAGTCGACTCCCCACAGGCCGTTGCTGTCGGTCTGTTTGACGTCGATGAAGGACCATCCGAGAACCATCTCCGTGGAGGCGCCGATCAGGCCCCGGGTGGTCCAGGAGGCGGGTACAGGCGAGCTCCAGGACTGGACGCCTTTCTCCACCTCGACCGCGGCCACGCCGCCGTTGGAGGCGGTCTCGTACGCGGTGTCCCCGACGACCGGGAGGATGCCGTCAGTGCTCTGGCCGAAGGAGCCGTCGGGCGCCGTCCAGCGTTCGTTGCCGGTGTCCCCTTCATAAGCCGTCAGGGTGGTGCCCTGGACCAGGAGTGTGTTCCCGGACAGAGCGAGGAAGTCGGCATAGATGCTGGTGTGGGACCACAGCGGACCCTTCAGCGGGCCGCCGAGGTTGCCGCTGGACGCCGTGGTGGGGATGCCGGGCTGGTCGCCGCTGTCGTCGCTTTCGGCCCCGGTCGTCTTGGTGTCGCCGTGCGGCATGTCGGCCACGCCCCACCCGAACGCGGCTACCACGGCCCCGGCCACGCCGAGGTAGAGGAACTTGCGGCGGGTCGGTATGGGCTGCGGCTCTGGTTGCGCGCGCTTCGCGGCCTTACCGAGTCTCTCGGTGGTCGTCGAGGCCTTGGCGCTAGTCGCGCGGTTCGTGTTCTTGGCGCGGTTCGTGTTCTTGGCGCGGTTGCTGTTCTTGGCGTTCTTCCCGCCCTTGCCGGGCTCAGCCCGCATGACGGTCGTCGGGGTGTTGGCGATCTCAGTGTTCTGGGCACCGGCGGAGGAGGCCCGGAGCAGGCTGTCCAGCTCCGGCGACCTGGTGCGCTCTTTAGTGCGTACTTTGGTGCGCTGCTTGGTGCTGTCCTTTTTTACTACGGCTTCTACTACGGCGTCCTCTATAGCGTTCCCGCCGAGGAGCTGTAGCAGGGAATCCGTAGTAGGACGCGCGCCGGGGAGGATGTCCAGGCAGCGGGCGACGACATCGCGCAGCCCTTCGGGCACGGCCGCGATGTCCCGGTCACCGGACGCCTGCCGGAGCAGTACTCCCGGCGTGGGACCGTCGCCGAACGGTCCGTGTCCGGTCACTGCGAAGGTCAGCACAGCACCCAACGCATAGATGTCCGCCGCAGCAGTCGCCTCACCCCCGGACGCCTGCTCGGGAGCCATGAACCCGGCGCTGCCGAACACGTACCCGGTCTCGGTGAGGCCCGCGCCGTCCTCCACCCGGATGATGCCGAAGTCGATCAGCCGCGGCCCGTCCTCGGCCAGCAACACGTTGCCCGGCTTCAGGTCCCGGTGCACGAGCCCGGCCCGGTGGATGTCCCGCAGCGCCTCAGCCAGCCCCGCACCCAAGGCCCGGGACTCCCGCACGCTCAACGGCCCCTGCTCAGCGACCCGGTCAAGCAACGACGGGCCGTCGATATAGGCGGTGGCCAACCACGGCCGCTCGGCGTCGGGATCGGCGTCCAGCACAGCCGCCGTATACGCGCCGCTCACAGACCGCGCGGCAGCAACCTCCCGCCCGAACCGCGCCCGAAACCGCGGATCATCGGCCAGCAGATCCCGCACCACCTTCACAGCCGCCAACCGCCCGCTCGGCGACCGCCCGAGGAACACGTCCCCCATGCCCCCGCCCCCGATCCGGCCGATCAGTTCGTAGTCGCCGATACTGGCCGGGTCGGTGGAACGCAGAGGACGCGTCATGCGATGAGCATACTTATTGGCTGAGCGCTGGCGAGGACTGCGGGCTGCGAGCCGGCGTCGCGGATCCGGGTGCGGGATCCGGTCGGCGACGGATTTCGACGCACAGCAAAACGCCAGGTCCGGAAGACTGCGGATCCGGGCCCGGCGTGAAGTGCCCCCGGTTGGATTCGAACCAACGGCCCCCGCTTAGGAGGCGAGATCCCAGCTTGCCCTGTAGTTTCTACCTGCATCGCAGGTGCGGCATGGGGCTTCCCTGCCTCCAGACTCCGCCACCGACTTCCCACGTTCGTGAGCAAGGTGGTGGGGATCGAGGCCCCCGTCTCGGCCAAGCACCCGGCAGCGCGGCCGTGGACAGACTGGACCGAGCGGCGCCCGCACCTGGCCCGCGCGCTTGTGCGCGGCCTCAGCTGCCGGTGCAGGCGTTGGTCAGCGCGGCGGCGTCGGCCTCGATCGCGCTCGTGTCCGGCTGCGGGCCGGAGGCCACCGAGTTCCCCAAAGCGATGTAGTCGTCGCCGACCTTCTTGATCGCCGCGGCGGTGGCCGGGTTGGTGGACTTGGCCGAGTCAGTGTCGATCTTGGACCCGATGGCCTTGATGGCGTTCATTGCGTCCGAGGGGTTACTCGTGGCGCCGACCAGGGCCTGAGAACCATTGTCGACGTCCGACATCGCGGCCTGGCAGCCCGGGTCGGTGCCGCCGAGCCCGCCGCCGGTGGTGCTGCCGGTGGTGCTGCCGGTGGTCGAGTTGTCGGATGCCGAGCTGCTGCCGGTCGACGGCCTGCCGGTTGTGGAGGTGCCGCCGGTGGGGCCGGCCGCCGAGGTGTGCGAACTGTACATGTACGCGCCGCCTACGATGCCGGCCAGTACGACGGCGGCAACGGAACCAGCGATCAGCGGGCCCTTGTTCTCGTTCCGCCTACCAGCGCCGGGCCGACGAAGACCATCGCCTGGGGTGAATGCCTGCGAATTCGGGGTCGCGCTCCCGCTGGCGATTGGTGCCGATCCAGCGGTGATCAGGCTGTTGTTCAACGGTATCGGGCTGAGGTTGACCGACGCCCCATTAAGCATGCCTATGGCCTGTTCTGCCGTAGGCCGATTACGCGGATCTTTCTCAGTCAGCGCATGGACTAGCGGTATCAGGCGTCCTCCACGCCGCATCTGAGGTAGCGGACTGGTGAGGATTCCGGCGCCGTTCCCCGTCTCAGAATCGCCGCCAAAGGGCTTATATCCCTCCAACGATTCGAACAAGGTCACACCAAGGCTGAACAGGTCAGAAGCAGTGTTACCGGGCTTTCCCAGCTGACGTTCTGGCGCCATATATGGCATGGAGCCTATGATGCAACCGGTCTGCGTCAGGCTGACGTCGCGGTTGTTCTTAGAGATCCCGAAATCTGTCAGCAGCGCCCTGCCGTCGCTCTCGTCGATCATGATGTTGTGGGGCTTGATATCGCGATGGACGATGCCGGCGTTGTGCACGTGGCGAATTGCCGACAGCATCTGTCCGGCCATCGAGGCCACAGCCTCTATCGGAGGCGGTCCGGATTTCAACAGCTCGCCCAGCGACCGGCCACGCACGAACTGCATGACCGTCCAGGGCGATCCACCCTCGACGACGACATCGTAGATGGTGACGATGTTGGGATGGTCGGAAAGAGCTGCTGCGTTGCGGCCTTCTTGAACAGCTCGTTCTAGGAACTCCGCATGATCGACGGCTGCGATCGAGTCCAGCGACAGCTCTTTGATCGCGACTGTCCGATCCAGTTGGCTGTCACGACCCTCCCAAACCTTGCCCATGCCACCCACCGCGATCTCCCGGACGAGGAGATACCGCCCGTTTCCGATCTGCTGTACAGGCTGGCTTCCGCCCATCTCTTTGTGTACAACCACGTCTACAGGGTACTGATTACATCGATCAACAGGTAGGGCGGCTTCGGCCCGTGACGGACTCACCGTGACGTGACCGCCTGGATGTTCACACCTCTTACAGAGGGCACCCGTTGATCTCGCGGCGGTTCCAGCCCGTGGCGCCCGATGCTGGGCCTGCCGTTTCAGGCGCGGGGCGAGCTGGAGCCGCGGCGCGGGAAGATGAACAAGTTCGCCGATCGCGGCCGGCCGCGCAAACTCGGCGACGGCCGGTTCACGATCGCGTTCTGAGCATCCTTTACCGCCACGGGATCAGCCACGGCCCTTGAAACCATCGTTGATCTGCCCAGGAACGGTGGATGCCGGCCAGCGGACGACGACATCCGAGGCGTGGGTCGGTGCGCCGGGCCTCGCAGCGGCGCCGCGCACAGCCCCGATTCTGCGGACACTGATACGCCCCCAAACTGGTTCTTCGCGAATGAGGGTGTATCCGAGCGCTCACTCGGCCCGGTATGCGGGGCGAAACCGTCATCGGCAGGTCGTTCCGCGCGGGAGGTCAGCCCTGCGTCACCATCGCTTCGACGTGTTCGATCCGCCCGGACTCGATCTCGTCCGCCGGAGCGTAGAAGTAGATCGGATCCCAGTCCATGAGGTTCAATCGCATTGCGTGGTTGGAGTCGATGCGCAGCAGGAGCCGCCAGCGCGCAGCTTCGGAGGCGATCGCGTCCGCGGTGTCGAATATCCAGTCGAACTCTTCGCCGTGCCTGCGCGGATCGGCCCGTTGAGCGGGCGTCACAGAGGCCAGGTACTCCTCCCGGGAGTGGAAATGGTCGCACCACTGCGCGTTCGGGTGGCCGTGGCGGTGGAAGTACAGAACGCGGCGGAAATCGTCGTCGGAGTGCGGGTTCCCGAACCCGCCAAGCTGCCCGATCGAGCCCCCGGTTCGTTCCTCGAAGAGTTCGACGAGAGTGTAGAGGTCGTCGGCGTTGTCGGTGCAGGCACGAACAGCGGCGATGAAATCCTTCTGGGTGAGGGGCAGTGAGATGATCTGGTCGAACCGCACGCCCACTGCCGTCAGGTAGCCGGTGTCGGGATCCGCGTAGTCGTCGTCGACTTCCGACGCTTCCACCGGTTCGAGCGGGCTGCCCGCAGGAGTGAGCACCGCGTCGACCACGACCGGTTCTGCGGCGCTCTCGAGGTGAGTGGTGAACAGGCCGAGCAGCCCGCTTCGGCCGAACCCCGCCTCGCTCGGTAGGGAGGCGAGGTCGAGCTGGCCGAAGAAATTGCCCCGCGCGCCGTCGGGATCGGTCGGCCACTCGACGCTGGGCGGGAGGTCGGGCGAGCCGCCGAGTCGCGTAGCCCCCGTTGGCGGCACCGGGATCGGGATGATCGCCCACGCCGGCTGCGCGAACCTCAGACAGACGTCGGCGAGGTGCTCGAGGTCCGCCTCCGCGAGTGTCTCTCGCAGCTGTCGTTGCCAGTCTTCGGTGAGCGCCATTGGCCGAGTCTAAAACGGGCGAGCCGCAGCGTCGCCTACGACAAACAGGTCACTGCGGTTAGCGGAGCACCAGCTCGTGAGCAATACGGTGAGCATAAGATCCAAAGGGGAGCCCGACGACGAGCTCTCCTGCTGGTCAACGTGTGTGCCCCCGGTTGGATTCGAACCAACGGCCCCCCGCTTAGGAGGCGGGTGCTCTATCCCCTGAGCTACGAGGGCGTGTCGCGCAGACAGCTTACCCGGTGTGGCGGTGCCCGGGACGCGCGTTATCCGTGTGGTGCCGGGCGCGGTGGTCGTGGGAGGCTGGCCGGGACAGCTCTTTCGTCACATCGCACATCAGGAGGCCGGTATGGATGCCACCGCGGCGGGATCGCAGTCGGAGCCCGGCGAGCCGGGGGGTGGGCCGGAGGGTGCTTCGGACGCCGACGAGCAGAAGCGGCGTTTTTTGGAGGCGTTGGAGGCCAAGCGGGGTAATGCCGCGCGAGCGGCCGGGTCCGGGGGCTCGGATTCGAAGATTCACTCCGCGCATGGGCGGGCCGGTGCCAAGCGGCAGTTCCGGCGTAAGAGTGGCGGGTGATCCGCCGGCGCTGTAGGACGCGCGGTGTATGGCCCGCGTATAGAGGCGCCGGTAGAGGTACCGCTGGAGGTACCGCGCAAGCTGCTGAGGGACATGGCCGAGGGACTGCGGCCATGTCCTTCAGCCTTGTTGGGGCGGTAGGCCCGCTTCTTGTTCCGCGGCGGCGCTGCGGCGGAAGTTCAAGACCAGCTCCTTGCTGCCCGTCAGGCGGCCCAGGACGTGCGCCAGTTCGCCGCCGAGGCTGACGCCGGCGCCGATGGCCAGGCCGAGGGAGATCGCGGTCTCCAGGGAGGCGATGCCGCGGTGGCTGTCGCCGCTGGTGATCTGGAGCATGGCGAAGTAGACCGCGGAGCCTGGGAGCAGGGGTCCTACCGCGGGGATCACGTAGGGCAGCGCGGATGTGCGTTTGCGCAGGGCCACCATTGAGCCGACCAGGCCGACGGCCATCGCGGCCAGTCCGGTGGCGATCACCGGGGACAGGCCCCACTGCGCCGGGTAGGTGGCCGCGGCCCAGGTGAACGCCGCGCCGACGGCGGCGAAGGGCAGTATGCGGCGCGGTGTGTGCACCGCCACCGCGAACGACACTCCCAGTCCGGCCGCCACCAACGCGATCTGCGGTTCGACGCGGACCGGGGCCAGGCGCTCGTCCACGATGAAGCCCGCGCCGATCTGGCGGCCCACCTTGAGGACCAGCGTGATCCCGCTGACCAGGGCGGCGACCAGGAACACCACTTCCAGCAGGCGGGCGGAGGCGGTGATGTAGAAGCCTGTCAGGCCGTCTTGGATGGCCGCTACCAGGGCGCGGCCCGGCAGCACCGTGAACACGCCGCCGACAACGACTGCCGTGCTGTTGATGTGCACGCCGAGCCGGTCCAGGGCGATCGCCGCGATCGCGCCGGGGACCGCGGCCACCGCCAGCAGGTAGAAGGACGGCAGGCCGGTCTTCGCCAGCTGCCGGTACAGCCAGTCCCCGAGGATGGCGCAGACGAACGCCACCAGGCTGGCCAGGTAGCCACCGCCGACCAGCAGGGCCGCGGTGGCGGCGATGGCGCCGAGGCTGGCGACGATCACCCACGGCGGGTACGGGTACTTGTTCCGGCGGATCGCGGCCAGCCGGCCGTACGCCTCCTCCAGCGTCACGCCGCCGGCGCTGATGTCCACGGCCAGCCGGTGCAGGTCGGCCAGGCTCGTGTAGTCCACGGTCCGCCGCCGCACCACCCGCTCCAGCGAGAGCGGGGTGTCGGTGAGGCTCGGCTGGTAGGAGAGGGTGACCACGGTGAAGGTGACGTTGGTCTCGCAGCGCGACAGCCCGTACGCCTCGGTGATCCCGACCATCGCGACCTCGACGTCCTCGCTGCCCTCCCCGCTGGCCAGCAGCAGTTCGCCGATCCGCAGGCCCAGATCGATGACGCGCGCCGCCGAGGACGGCTCGACGGTCCGCACCTCCAGTCCCGGTACGCCGGGCGCGCCGGCTCGGATCCGGGTGCGGTGCTCGTGGGATTGCACGGACGAAAAGATATCGAACCGACCGGTATCCGGTTGATCACGCGTTGTGAGGCCCTGATTCGCCCCGGCACGTTGACCAGTGCGGTTTGGGAACAGCCGGACCCACAGTGAATGATTGTCTGATGATTCGCCCGCGTGTGTCCCGGTTCCCCGCCCGCAAGCAGGCCCTCGCCGCCGTCGCCGTCCTCGGCGCGGTCGGGGTGGCGGCCACCGCGTGCGCCAGTGGGAGTTCCGGCACGCGGTCGGCGTCCGCGTCCGCGACGACGTCGGGCACGAGACCGTCCCCGTCGCGGACGAGTACCGGCCCTGATAGTCCGAGCAGTCCGAACGGCCAGAACGGCCAGGGTTCCCCGAACGGCTCGGCCGGATCAACCGGATCCTCGGGGAACACCGGCACCGGCACCACCCCGCCGAATTCTTCCAACGGCTCCCCCGACTCCCCAGGCAGCCCGAATTCGCCGACCACCCCCGGCGCGCCGCCGTCGAACGTCACCACCCCGACCGCGCCCGGCTACCAGCCGCCGGCGGTCCCGCGCACTAACTCCCATGTCGACTGCTCCGTCGCCAAGTGCATAGCCCTCACCTTCGACGACGGCCCCGGCCCGGACACCGGCCGGCTGCTGGATCTGCTGAAGGCACAAAATGCCCCGGCCACCTTCTTCGTGCTCGGCAACCAGGCGGTCAAGTACCCGGACCTGGTTCACCGCGAGTACGCCGAGGGCAACGAGGTGGGCAACCACACCTGGGACCACAAGGACCTGTCCAAGCTGTCCGCCGCCGCGGTCCAGGACGAGATCAACCGCGCCGCCGACGCCATAGCGGCGGCCGGCATACCGCGTCCAACGCTGGTCCGGCCGCCCTACGGCGCGGTCAACGACACCGTCCGCGCGGTCGCCGGTTTCCCGTTCATCATGTGGCGCGTCGATCCCGAGGACTGGAAGTACCCGGACCCGGCGCGGGTCGCGGACCAGATCGTCAGCCACGCCAAGCCGGGCCGGATCGTCATCTCCCACGACATCCACAAGACCACGGTCGACGCGGTCCCGGCGGTGATCCAGCGGCTCAAGCAGCAGGGCTACACCTTCGTCACGGTCAGCACCCTGATGAAGGGCGTCGAGCTGCGGAACGGGCAGTCGTACTTCAACCGGCCGCCGGCGGCGACGACAGGCAACGGTCAGGGGCGTCCCCGCCGCCGTCTCATCGAGACGAGCACGAGAATCTCCTATCTGTAATTGTATGTAATGACCTTTACGCTGATATGCCATGCATGCCAGGCGCGCCTGGCATATCAGCATGCGTACGAA
>NZ_JAAFZA010000211.1 GCF_015356865.1 Catenulispora pinisilvae | reverse complement strand
CGGCCGCCGCACCAGTGCCAGCACTGCCAGCCCACCGACCGCGCCCATCACCGCCGCCGCCAGGAACACCGACTGGAGCCCGGAAGCGAACGCCGCGTGCGCCATGTGCTCCAGCGCCGGCCGCTGTGCCGGTCCGCCGGCCGCCACCACGCCCTCGGCCTGGCCGGCCGCCAGCGCGTCGGCGACCGGCACCGGCCGCGGGACGCCCGAGCCGCGCACCGACGACGTCAGCCCGGCGTGGAACACCACTCCGAGCACCGCGATGCCCAGCGCGTTCCCCAGCTGCCGCGCCGTGTTGACCGCGCCGCTGGCCATGCCGGCCCGCTGGTATCCGACCGCGGCGACCGCCGTCGACACCAGGGTCGGCGTGGCCAGCCCGACGCCGACGCCGCTGATCGCCAGCCCCGGGACCAGCACCGTCCAGGTCGAACCGGTGCCGACCGCCATCTGCGCCGCCGACCCGGCCGCGATCAGCAGCAGCCCGCCGCCGATCATCAGCCCGGGCGGGACCCGGTCGGCCAGCAGCCGGCCGCCCAGTCCGGCGGTGAGGAACGCCGCGCCGCTCATCGGCAGGAAGCACAGCCCGGCCGTCACCGGGCCCATGCCCAGCGTCGACTGGAGCCACAGCGACTCGTAGGCGAAGTACGAGAAGGCCGCACCGGACAACAGCAAGGCGCCGATCATCACGCCGGTGAACGTCCCGCGCCGGAACAGGCTCAGGTCCAGCATCGGCGCCTTCCCCTTCAGCTCCACCACGATCCAGGCCACCAGCGCCACGCCGGCCCCGCCGAACACCCCGATCGTGCGGGCCGAGCCCCAGCCGTAGTCGTTGCCCTTGATCAAGGCGTACGTCGCCAGCCCGGCCGCGGCCGTGAACGTCACCAGGCCCGCCAGGTCCAGACCGGCCCGGCGCTGGCCGCGGGACTCGCCGACGTACCGCAGCGTCATGGCCACCGCCAGCACGCTGATCGGCAGGTTGACGAAGAAGATCCAGCGCCAGTCCAGGTGCTGGGTCAGCAGCCCGCCCATGATCGGCCCGGCGGCCGCCGCGGCGCCGCTGACCGCGCCCCAGACGCCGAAGGCGGTGCCCAGGTCGCGCCCGGAGTACAGATGGCTGATCAGCGCGACCGTGGTCGCCAGCATCGCCGCGCCGCCTATGCCCTGCACGGCGCGGAAGGCGATGAGCACGCCGGGGTTGTCGGCCAGGCCGCAGGCGAGCGAGGCGCCGGCGAAGACGACCAGCCCGGCGACATAGAGCTTGCGGTGCCCGGCCCGGTCGCCGAGCGAGCCGGCGGCCAGCAGCAGCGCGGCCAGCACCAGGGCGTAGATGTCCATGACCCACTGGAGGTCGGCGAACGAGGTGTGCAGGCTCCGGGCCATGTCGGGCAGGGCGACGGTGACGATGGTGACGTCCACCAACAGCATGAACGTCCCCAAGCAGACCGCGACGAGCGGCAGCCACTTGCGCATGGGGTCCTCCTTGAGGACGCGTCGGGATCGATTGGTCTTGCTCGACCATTGCAGGTGGCGGCGGGAAAAACGGACTTGGATGGCGATCGTCGGTGCTTTTCAATGATTGACACGGCTGCCATGATGGATTTCCATGACGATGCAGCAGCCGGGCGCGGCCCGCGACGGGCCGGCCGAGGAGTTCGACCTGCTCGACCGGCAGCTGGCCCAGGCCCTGATGCTCGACGGCCGGGCCTCGTTCAGCCGGCTGGCCGAAGTGCTGGGGGTCACCGACCAGACCGTGACCCGCCGCTACCGCCGGCTGCGCGGCGAGGGCCTGCTGCGGGTGATCGGGCTGCCGCTCGGCAACCGGGTCGGCCTCTACGAGTCCCAGATCCGGGTGCAGTGCGTGCCCGGCGCGGCGGCCGCGATCGCCGACGCGCTGGCCCGCCGCCCGGACATCGGCTGGGTCAACATCGCCGCCAGCGGCACCGAGGTGTCGTGCATGACTCGCTCCCGGTCCCGGTACGAGCGCGACTCGCTGCTGTTGGAGAAGCTCCCGCGCACCCGGCAGGTCACCGGGGTCTCGGTGAAGTCGATCATGCACGCCTTCGTCGGCGGCCCGGGCGGCTGGCCCGGCATGACGATCGGGCTCGACGCGGACCAGATCGCCGCGCTGCACCGGGACTTCCCCATGGTGCGCGGCGAGTTCGAGCTCGACGACGCCGACCGCGCGCTGCTCGCGGTCCTGGCCCGGGACGGCCGCGCGCCGTACCCGGAGCTGGCCGCGGCCGTCGGCAAGTCCGAGTCGACCGTCCGGCGCCGCCTGGAGCACCTGATCGACGACGGCGTGGTCTACTTCGACATCGAGTGTCAGGCAGCGAACATGGGCTTCCACACCGAGGCCCTGCTGGTGGCGGCGGTGGCCCCGTCGGACCTGGACGCGGTCGGCCGCGCGATCGGCTCCCACCCCGAGGTCCCGTTCGCGGCGGCGACCACCGGCGCCACCAACCTGATGGCGGTCGTGATCTGCCGCGAGCTGGAGGACCTGTACGAGTACGTGACCGGCCGGCTCGGCGCGATCAAGGAAGTCGGGCCGCTGGAAGTGGTGCCGGTGCTGCGCACGGTGAAGCGCGCGGGCCTGCTCACCGACGGCGTGCGGCTCTACGACCCGCCGGAGGCTACGTACTGAGCCGGTGCGGTACTGATTTCAATGCACTGGGTGCCGAGCCGGTGTGCTGTCTAGGAGATGGGAAACGGGGCCGCGGATTTGTATCCGCGACCCGGTTAGGGCGTTAATCAGCGTGGGTCAGGCCTCCGGCCCTTCGGACCCTGACTCGACCTCGACCTCGGCCTCCGGCTCCGTCCACGCCAGGTCCGCGACCGCCGCGTCGAACTTCGTGATCGCGGCGTCCACCGTGGCCTCGTCGCCGCCCGGGCCGGCCTGGCCGGTCAGCGCCAGCGAGAGCCAGCGGTGGTCCGGGTCGCCGGCCACCGGGACGACGTACTCGATGTGCCGCGGCCGGGGCGTCGGGATGTCGCCGTCGTCGTCCTCGTCGTCCAGGTCCTCGGCCGCCGGGTCGATCCCGGCGCTGCGGTCGATGCGCACCGCGGGCATCCCGGCGATCACGCCGGTGCGCGCGGTCGGGTTGGAGGCGGCGACCCGGGCCACCACGTCGGCCGGCTCCGGCACGGCCGCGCTGGGGATCTTCACCTCGGAGGCCATCACGGTCAGCGCCGGTACCGGCCCGCCGCCGGGCGTCGGGATGTAGAAGTCGATGCCGCCCTTGGCCCGGCCGGCCAGGATCTGGGTGCCCAGCCGGCCGGCGATCAGGCCGCGCCCGGCTTCGGCGGCGTCGGCCGGGACGGCGGCGAACACCGTGTCCAGGAAGGCGTTGACGTCGGCTTCGGCGTGCTCGTCCAGGCGGATGCGGGTCCAGCCCGCGCCCAGATCCAGGCGGTAGTTGATGGGTTCGCTGTTCGCGGTCTCGGCAGCCGTCGGCATGGTGCAGTTCCCCCGCGCTTGAAGGTGTTATGACAGCTTTCGAGTCTACAAAGGCGAACACGTCAGCGGTATCCCGTTCCCGTCACCGTTCCCTCGTGCGGCCTCGCAGCGGATGCGGCCCCGGGTCCGGGCTTGCAGGCTCGGACGGGTGGCCGCCGCCCGGCGACCCGCACGTCAGAGCGAAGAGAACAGGACGGTGCCGCTTATGCGCACGCTGCCTTCCCCGGTCCGGCCAAGCGACCCACGCGACCAGGCGATCGAACGCCGGTTCCGACACGGCACCCCGATCCGGTGACCGGCATACGCGGGCCGAGGCTGCTCCGGGTGGGTACGGCCGCGGCGATGATGCTCCTGTCCGCCGCGGCCGGCCCGGCCGCGGCCGACACCACCCCCGCGCCGGCGGACGGCGTGACCGTCGCGGTCCTGGGCGGCGGCACGCCCGCGGACGAGCACGCGGCGATCGACTACACGATCGAGGTGCGCGACGCCGGGAGCGTGCCGTATCGGCACGTCGACGTGACGGCGATGCTCCCGCCCGGGTTCCACGTGGTGCGGGCCAGCCCGGCCGCCGCGTCCGCCGCGGGTCCGGCGTCGATGCCGACCTGGACCGCGGACCTGGTCCCGGGCCGGTCGGTGGACATCCAGGCCCGGATCGCCGCCGGCACGGTCCAGGACCTGGCCGAGGCGCCCGAGCCGCTGACCGGGCCCAGCGACGTGATGGACGGTTCCGGCTCCGGATCCGGCGGCATGGCCTGGTACTCGCTGTCGGCGTGCGCCCAACGCGGCCCGGGCGACGTCCCGGTCTGTAGCCTGTCGCGCCAACTGCTGGTGAAGACCGACGACGACACCCACCAGGGCGTCGAGGCGATCGTGCTGATCCTCGGCGTGCCGCTGATGGCCGGCGGGCTGGCCTGGTACGGGTGGCGCGCTTGGCGGGAGCCGGAGACGGTCTGAGGGCATGGCGCGCGCACGGCCTGCGCACGGCCTGCGCGCACACCAAGGCCGCCGGGCGAAGTTCGCCCGGCGGCCCAGGAGGGGTGTCGCTCTACGGACTGCTCAGCGCGCGACCTGCGTGTTAGTGCGCGACCTGGGTGGGGCGCGCCGCCGGCTCGGTCACCACGTGCCCGGTGACAGCCGCGTGCCGCTTGGCGGCCAGCGTCCCGGTCCGGCCCAGCAGCATCGCGATGGCCATCACGACCAGGGCGTCGGTCAGCGCGTTCACGCCGATCTGGTGCTGGACCATCCACCGGCCCAGCTGGTCGTTGAACCAGTGGTTGGAGCCGTACACGAACAGCAGCCGAGCGCCGATGACCACGGTCCACAGCGCCGCGTAGGCGTAACCGGAGTGGGTGTAGATGAGGCCGTCGCCGGCGTCCCGCCGCACCTTCAGCAGCGCCGCGGCCGCCAGCCCGAGCAGCAGCCCGAGCGCCGCGCCGGCCAGCTCCAACAGCAGTCCGTTCCCCGAGGTGGCCGGGTGCTTCACGTACAGCGGCACGATCACCGCGGCGACGATCGCCGGCCGCAGCAGCCGCATCGTCCCGATCTTGCGCCGTCCCAGGTCGGTGCCGAGCACCGAGGCCAGAACCGCTATGTTCACGATCCACACGCTGGCATCCATGATGTTTTCCCCTCTCCCACCTGCCGGTTTCTTGCTGACGATCTGAGATTCGCAGCCGGCCGGTTGGAATCGCTTCCATCCGAGGGTGGAAGGCGGGTGGAACGTGGGTGGGGTGCGGGTGGAGCTGATCTTGCGGTACTTGAACACCGCTGACCTGCGCGAATTGACCGCGCTGTAGCCGCATCGGGCGTGGACGCCGCTCCGGCTGGCGGCCACGGTTGCGAGGTAAGACGGATCGTCTTACACTCAGCCCATGGCAGAAACCATCACCATTCGCCCCGACGACGAGACTTCCCACGCGCTCGACATACTCACCCACGACGGCGCGAGCCGTTCGGCTGCCATCCGTCAGGCAGTCATCGAGGCCGGGATGCGAGCCGAGCGCGCTGCCGCGATGAAGCGCGCCATCCTACGCATGGATCTCGGGGAACCCGACGGCATCGACATCGCGCAGCTCATCGCAACCGGTCGCGAGGACGAACGCTGAGATGGCGGGTTCGATCTATCTGGACTCGGCCGCGATCGTCAAGCTGGTACATGCCGAGAACGAGACCCGCGCGCTGCGCGCGTGGCTTGACGAGCACATCGACGCGCCTTGGACCAGCTCGACATTGCTGGAGGTCGAGGCCTTCCGAGCACTGGCGCGCTACGCGCCCGAAGCGGCGTCCCGGCTACACCCTGTGCTCGACCTGGTGAACCTCGTCGACATCGACGCCGGGATCCGCATCCTGGCTCAGACGGTCAGGCCGGCGACCGTGCGGTCGTTGGACGCCGTCCATCTGGCGACAGGCTTACGGATCCAGCCAGAGTTCTTCATCACCTATGACAAACGCCTGGCCGACGCGGCGCGGGAAGCCGGTCTCGCAGTCGAGACACCGGGAGCCTGAGCTCCGGCGACATCGAAGCCCACAACCGCAGACTCGTCGGCGCTGACAACCGGGGGAAACGAGGATCGGCCCGTCGTTCAAGCCCGGCCGGCCCGACGGCGGCGCAAGCACACCGACGGCGTCGGCGAATGCCCTACGCTGGGCAGCAGGCTTCACATCAAATACGACGAGATGAGCGGTGCGATCCTTCGGCGAGAAGTGCCTGCGTCGCGCCCGATTATCGAAGGACATGTAGTGACTGAGCAGGGAACGCTCGAAGCGATGCTGGCCGACGCGGAGGGCCGGGCCGAGGCCGCGTTGAAGGCGGCCGGGGCGGCGACCACCCAGCTGCGCAAGGCCCGGGCGGCGGCGAAGACCGGGCAGCTGCGGGATCTGCGCAAGGCCCTGGCCGCGGCCCAGACGTCGTCCGCGACGTTGACCTGCGCGGTAGCCGACCTTCAAGGCGGCCTCGACCTCGAAGAACAGCAGTACCTCGCGTCCGGTGAGTATACCAAGGAGCTGCTGCAGGCGGCCGCGGACGCCGGGGTGGCGATCTTCGAAGAGGACGACCGGCTGATGTGCTATCCGTCCCTGCTGCGGGTGCTCGCCGTCGACGCGGCGGTGGAGGTCGACAAGGTGCGGGAGCGGCGGATCCGGCCGTCGGTGCTGGTCGGGCTGCTTGCCGCGACGCAGGAGCGGGCGCCGCGGTTCAAGCCCGAGGGCTTCCTCGACAGCCTGCGCGGCGCGTACGAACTCGCCGTGGCCGGGTCCGGGAAGACTGCCGACTCGGTGGTGCGGCTGCTGGACGTGTGGTCGGTGCTGACGCTGCTGCCGGGGCAGTCCCGGGAGTACTCCAAGCAGGAGTTCGCCCGCGACCTGTATCTCCTGGACCAGAGCGGGGTCACGTCCACGGCGCGCAGCGCCCGGCGGCTGCGCTGGTCGGCGAGTACCGGGACCAAGAGCTCAGGTGTGCTGACCACGGTCGCGCGCAGCGGCCAGCAGCAGCGGTACTGGGGCGTGTCGTTCAGCCTGGCCGAGGAGCAGCGATGAGCCTGCTCGTCCCGGTTCAGCGCGGCGAGTTGCTCGGCGGCGGCGGCAGTCACCAGGTGGACGCATATCTCGACTTCGTGGCCGAGGAGTATCTGCGTACGTACATCGCCTGCGGCGGGGCCGCGGTCAAGCTGGTGGCGTCCGGAGACGGCGACGCCATCGGGCGGTTCGGCGCGGGTTTGGCCCAGACGGGCGTCGCGAACGGCTTCGTGTGCGTGGCCGTGGACGCGGCGCAGACCCGCGTCCACCTGATGGATCAGCTGTTGTTCGCGGTGGCGCGGCAGATCGACTGGATGGATCTGGCCGGCCGGGTGCTGGGTCAGGCGTACGAGCGGACCGGGTTCCCGGCCGCCGGATCGGCTCCGGCGGAGCTGACCGTGGCCGCGGTGGCCGCCCGGCACGGCATCGACGAGATGGAGCTGTACCGCAGCCTGCGCCGGACGCTGGAGTCCACGGTGCTCAGCGACTCGTCGCTGGCCCATGAGTTCCGCGTGGCGATGCTGCGACTGTGCCAGGCGCTCACCGGCCACGTCGATATCGTGGAAGCCGACCGGCTGACGGTGATCTCCTGGCTGCACGGCGAGAAGGTGCCGGCCGCACAACTGCGGGCGGTGCTGCTGCACAGCAGGATCACCCGGTACAACGCCCGGCCGGTGCTGGCCTCGCTGACCCGCTGGATCCGCAAGGCTGGCCGGTCCGGCCTGGTGCTGCGGCTGGACCTGGGGCGCGTCGGGGTCGTGCAGCGACCGCCTATCGAGCAGCGCGAAGGGCTGTACTACTCCAAGCCGGCGGCGCTGGACGCATACGAGCTGCTGCGCCAGCTGATCGACTCCGCCGACGAGCTTCCGGGACTGTTCACCGCGGTGATGCTGACCCCCGGCCTGGTGACCGATGAGCGCCGCGGGCTGCCCGCCTACAGCGCGCTACAGCTGCGGGTCGCCGACGAGGTGCGGGACCGCAACCGCGCCAACCCCTACGCGGCGCTGGTCCGGCTCGACGCACGGCAGGAGACCACGCGATGACCACGGGTGCGATGGACACCGGTGCGATGGACACAGCCTCGGCCGCATCGGTTCCGACCGCGTCAACGAGGGTTCCAACCGAGTCGGCGAACGTTTCAGCCCCGTCGACGGGCGTTTCGGCCGACTCGCTTCGGCATCGCCGTGCGGTCGAGGCGTTGCGCGCGGGTGTCCCCAGCTCGGACGCCGTCGCGCTGCTCGGTTCCGGGCAGCCTGAGATCGAGGACGAGTTCCTCGCCCTGCTCGGCACGGCGCGGGAGGGTACGGCGGCCGGGATGCTCGTCGGCGGCGGCTTCGGCTCCGGCAAGTCGCACCTGCTCGAACACCTGACACAGCTGGCCCTTGCCGAAGGGTACGCCGTGAGCCGGGTCGTGGTGAGCAAGGAGACTCCGCTGCACGACCCGGTGAAGGTGTTCCGCGCCGCGGCCGAAAGCGCCGTGGTCGCCGACGGGCACGGACCCGCGATCAGCGAGGCGGCCGAACGGCTGGATCTTCAGGGCCCGGCCTACGCCGAGCTGCTGCGCTGGGCCATGTCGCCGGCCGCGGGGCTCAACGAGCGCTTCGCCGCTTCCTTGCTGCTCTACGCCAAGACCAGGGACCGGGATCCCGAACTGGCCGAGGAGATCGTCCGGTTCTGGTGCGGCGATCCGCTCGGCGTGGCCCGGTTGAGGGGCGGGCTCAAGGCCGCGGGCGAGGGGAAGGCCGACCTGTCCCCGGTGACGGTCAGGGCCCTGGGCGCGCAGCGGCTGCACTTCGCCACCCGGCTGCTGGCCGCCGCCGGCTGCGCGGGATGGCTGGTGCTATTCGACGAGGTCGAACTGATCGGGCGCTATTCGGTGCTGCAGCGCGCGAAGTCCTACGCCCAGATCGCCCGCTGGGCGCGCGGCCGACACGGGGTGCCGGGCCTGCCGCTGGCCGCCGTGCTCGCGATGACCGACGATTTCGAGGCCGCGGTCCTGACCGGCAAGAAGGACAAGGACGCCATCCCGGCACGGCTGCGTGGCTCGGTGGCGGCGGATGCCGTCGAGCTGGTTGCCGACGCCACGCTCGGCATGCGCGTCATCGACCGGGAGATGAAGCTGCTGACACCCCCGGACGACGTCGAGCTCGACCGGGCCTACGCCAAGGTCAAGGAGCTGCACGGGACCGCGTTCGGCTGGAGTCCACCGGACATCGAGGGTCTGGAGCGCTTGGGCGCCACCCGGATGCGCCAGTACATCAGGGCCTGGATCAACGAATGGGACCTGGTGCGGCTCGACGTGGCCTTCGTGCCGCGGACGGTCACGGTCGACGTCGCCAGCGACTACCGCGAGGACAAGGACCTGGAGGGCGGCGCGCAGGAGGAATCGGAGGAGGGGTGAACCAGTCCGCCCTGCCCGCCGCGCATGCGCTGTTCGTTCCCGGCGATCCGGCCCGCCTGGGCCGGTTCGCGCTGTGGGGCCCCGATATCGGGGACGACGACGGCGATGTCGACCTCCTGGAGATATTCCACGGCCCGGCGTCGGACGTGCGGAAGCTGGCGACACCGGTTCGCTATCTGACCATCGCCGAGGCGCTGCCGCTGCTGCTGGCCGACCGGGACAAGAGCCCGTCGCTGGCAGCGTGGTCGGCCGCCGCCCGCACGGGGCTGCACCTGGTCGCCGGCGGTCTGCTGCGCCCGGCGGTCACGGAGGGCGGATACGGCCTGTGGCGGATCGGCACGTTGGCGAACACCGACGCGCAACTGCTCGACGAGCACGCCGACGCGCTACCGCCGGAAGGCTACGCCCAGGCTCTGCCCGGCGCGTGGCCGGCTGTTCGCGTGCCGGAGCCCGCGACGCTGGTGCGGGAGCTGTGGGACGCGCTGGCCGACACGTTGGCCCGCGAAGTGGCACCGGGCGAGGATGACAGCGTTCACGCAGACCCACACCCGTTCGCCGCATGGGCCCCGGCGAGAGTCCGCGGCCCGCGCGGCTGGCTGCGACCAGCGGGGGACGCGCGGCTGGTCCTGCGTGTGGTGACGCCGCTGTCTTCCGGACAGAGCCGCCGGGGGTCCGGAGCGCGGGTCGGGGTGTTCGGGGCCGGAGCACCCGAGAATCGCGAAGCGGATGATCCTTGCTGTCTGCTCCAGCCGTGGCTGCGCAGCACCCTGGACCCCAGCCTGTGGATCAAAGCTGAAACCCTCTGGGACGCCCCCGCGGTGGTCATGGCCCGTTTCGGCTCGCACCCCGAATCGGCGGCACTCGCCGCGCTGCGCCGCGGCGCGCGAATCTGGCCGCCGCTGGCCGCGATGCTGGAGACCGCGGTACCCGGACCGATCAGCCTGCCGGACCGGCTGTTCGAGGAGTTGCTCGACCACTGGCCGGTGCTGTCGGCCGCGGACATCGAGGTGCGGGTTCCCACCGAGCTGGTCACGGCACCGCTGGAACCGCAGGCGGTGGCCGCCGCACTGGAACCCGACGCCGACGCCTTCTTCGGGCTAGCCGATTTGCTGCGCCTCACCTGGCGGCCGGCCGCCGGCGGTGACGTCCTGACGGAGCAGGAGCTCGCCGAGCTGGCCGCGGCGAAGACGTCGCTGGTGCGCCTCCGCGGGCGGTGGGTGCGGCTGGACGCGGCCACACTGCGCCGGCTACGAGCCGGACGGGGTCCCCTGACCGCTGCCGCGGCCCTGGCCGCCACCCTGGAAGGCGGCCTGGATCTGGACGGCGAATGGGTGAGATTTGAGGCGACCGGTGACTTGGCGGCCCTCGGCAGCCGCCTGACCGGGGTGTCGCCGGGAGCCGCCCCCGCGCCGGTCGCCATCCCGACCGCGCTCAACGCCATCTTGCGCCCCTATCAAGAGCGCGGCCTGGCCTGGCTCGCCGCCATGGCCGAACGCGGACTCGGCGGGTGCCTCGCTGACGACATGGGCCTGGGCAAGACCATCCAGATCATTGCGCTCCACCTGCACCTGCACCGTGGCGGCCCGCCCGATACCCGGGGACCCACCCTGGTGGTGTGCCCGACTTCGCTGCTCGGCAACTGGGAGCGGGAGGTCGCCCGGTTCGCCCCCGGCACCCCAGTCCGGCGCTACCACGGCACCGGCCGGCATCTGGCCGGCGTGGCTTCCGACGAGATCGTCCTGGCCACCTACGGCCTGTTGCGCACCGACGCCGCCGCGCTGGCCGAGGTGTCCTGGGGACTCGTCGTCGCGGACGAGGCCCAGAACGTCAAGAACCCGCTCGCCTATACGACCCAGCAGCTGCGCGCACTCCCAGCCGCTGCTCGGATCGCGCTGACCGGCACCCCGGTGGAGAACCGGCTTACTGAGCTGTGGTCTGTGCTGGACTGGACGACGCCGGGCTTGCTCGGACCGCTGGCCGACTTCCAACGGCGACTGGCCGGCCCTATCGAACGCGATCGCGACCCGCAGGCCGCCGAACGGCTTACCCGGCTGACCCGGCCGTTCCTCCTGCGCCGGCGCAAAGGCGACCCGGACATCGCCCCGGAGTTGCCGGCCCGGACCGAGACCGACCGTCTTGTGCCGCTCACCGCCGAGCAGGCCTCGCTGTACCAGGCAGTAGCGGATCACGGGCTGGCCGAGATCCAGATGAATCCGCACACCAATGTACGCGCCCTGGTTCTACGACTGCTCACCTCGCTCAAGCAGGTCTGCAACCATCCAGCACAATATCTGCACGAGACCGGTCCGCTGCCGGGCCGGTCCGGCAAACTCGACGCCCTGGACGACCTGCTGGAGGTGATCCTGGCCGAAGGGGAATCGGTCCTCGTCTTCAGCCAGTACGTCCAGATGGGCACGCTGATCGAACGGCACCTGGCGGCCCAGGACATCAAGACCCTGTTCCTGCACGGCCGAAGCCCAGACCGGGACGCGATAGTGGCCGCGTTCCAGGCCGGAGCCGCCCCGGTCCTCCTGCTGTCGCTCAAGGCTGGCGGCGTCGGCCTGAACCTGACCAGGGCGACCCACGTAGTGCACTACGACCGCTGGTGGAACCCGGCGGTCGAGGACCAGGCCAGCGACCGCGCCCACCGCATCGGCCAGCAGCACCCGGTGCAGATCCACCGCATGGTGACCGAGGGCACCCTCGAGGAGAAGATCGCCGCACTGCTGACCTCGAAGCGGGAACTGGCCGAGACCGTGATCGGCACCGGCGACGCCTGGCTCGCCAACCTGTCTACCGCCGAGGTCGCCGAGCTTGTCAAACTGGGCGACAAGGGCGGTCATGGCTGAACTGGCGAGCCATCGCGAGCTCGGCCGAGGCCGCTGGGGCGCCCGATGGCTGGAAGCACTGGCCGACCTACCCGGCGCCGTCCCCGCACAACTGATCCGCGGCCGCGCCCTCGTCGGCGCAAACCGAGTCGGCGACCTACGCATCGGACCTGGAGTCGTCAGCGCCCGCATTCAGGACGAGCGCCCCCTCGACTACCCGGCAGCGGTCACCCTCCCAGTCCTGGACGACGCCACCTGGAACCGGCTGACGGACATGCTGGCCGCGCAGGCCGCGCACCTCGCGTCCCTACTGGCCGCCGAAGCCCCCGCGATCGACCCCGCCCCCCTGATGCCCGGCCCCGGACAGCTACGCACCGTCTGTACCTGCGAGGACCGCGACCGACAGCCGTGCAGGCACACAGCGGCCCTGTGCTATCGGATCGCCACAGCATTCGACGAGGACCCCTTCGGCCTACTCCTCTTACGAGGACGCACAAAGCCACAGGTACTCACCGCACTACGAGACCGCCGAGGAGCGGTCAGCTTCGACCCGACCACGCCAGGTCGACTCGCCCGCGACGCCTACCGCACCTCCCCCGGCCCGCTCCCAAGAGCCATACCGCGGCCCCGCCCCATCGGTTCGGGCCCGCTCACCCCATCGCTCGCCCACCCACCGACCGCGTCCGGTCTGACGGAGTCGGAACTGGCAGAACTCGCCACCCACGCAGCCCGACGTGCACGCGAACTGCTGGGCGATGACTTCCACGATTCCCGGCCGCCATAGCCGCCATAGGCCAGTATGATTACGAATCATCGCGGTCCCCGACGCACTGTGGGCCATCCGCTGCGTCATCGCCGAGGTCGACTCCAGGGACTACCACCTGAGCCCGGAAGACTGGAAGCAGACTCAAGAACGTCATGCGATGCTCATCACGCTCGGCTTCGCCGTCCTCCACTTCGCGCCGACCCGCATCAAGGCCGACCCCGAAGCAGTCCGCGCAGAAATCATGGCAGCACTCACCGTCAACACAGACCGGCGCTGGCCGCGATCGGTCGCCACCACACGCACTGACGACACTCCGATTCCGAGCCGGCCGAGCGCTGGTTGACAAGTGGTGCCCGCGCCCAGCCGCTGTGCTATTGCTCGAAGCCCAAAAAAATCGGGTTCATCCGATAACTACCGGATGAACCCGATTCGTACTATTTTGTGGACCGAAGGGGAACGGATTCCAGGGGTGTCGGGCTCACTGCCGCCCGAGCTGATCCGCACTCAGCCCCAGCAGCTCCAGCGCCACCCGGTAGTCGTCGAACCCGGCCCCGTTGGCCAGCCCCAGGCTGATCGCCGTCCCGATGGCGTCGGCCAGCCCCGCGACCGTCGATCCGTGCCCGCCGGCCATCAGGTGCACCTGCGGCGGCCGGTCATCGGGCCGGACCACCGTCACCCGCCCGGCATACCCGCCGACCAGCATGCTGACCGTCTCCGACGAACGCTGACGCGGTAGCCTGACCTGGGCCATTGCGCGGCTCCTGAGGGTGTGGGCGCCAAGGGCGGGGCCCCGGCGCGGACCGATGGAAGAGGGCAGGCTATCGCCCGGCACCCCCGTTTCCGCGGATGGCAGAGTCTTGACCCGGACGCCTGGCGTGGGCGCTGTTCCTCAATATCTCAGCGACCTGAGATGCAACTCTCCCTACATACGACTCGCCCTCAGCGCAGAAGCTCCGCCGGCACCTCGAAGACCGGGTTCCGGTAGAGCTCGCTCACTGCGGCGGGGTCGTCAGCCGCGCAGACCGCGGCCAGTTCGTCCAGCAGCGCGTCGTAGTCCTCGCCGGTGCGGCCGGCGTAGGCCTCGGTCATCCGGCCCCACTCGTCCCAGGGCAGGCTCTCGACTTTGTTCAGGGCCGCGAGGTCCTTCACCGCGTTGCCGCGGATCTCGGCCGGGCCGAAGTTCTCGGTGCCGTGGACGCCGAAGGTCGCGCCGTCCACCTCGCCCCGGCGGTAGGCGGCCCAGGCCTCGGCGCCGGTGAGGAAGTCGCCGGGCAACAGGTCGTGCGCGTGCGGGAGCACGGTGCCGCCGAGGACTTCGGCGTCCAGGCGGATCCAGCGCTCGCCCGCGGCTCCGTCCTCGGCGCCCACCGCCCCGCCCCGATATTCGATGACCCAGTGGTCCAGTGCCTGCCCGGGCTGGAAGTACGTCGCGAACCCGCAGCGCACCCGCGCCTGGATCCCCGCGTTCCGCAACAGCGCGCAGGCGAGCACGGCGAAGTGCCGGCACGTCCCCACCACCCGCTTGTCCGCCTCGCGCCCCGTGCTCAGCGGCGCGGCGTCCACCGCCATCAGCCGCTCGACGAGCGCGGCCGCCGGCCGGATCTGGTTCTCCGCGAGCCGGTCGGCGCCGATCCCCGCTTGCGGGGCCTGGTGCGGTTGGATGACCAGCCGGGCGACGGGCCGGCACACACCGACCGGATCTGTCGCGATCCCGCGCAGCGCGGCCGGATCCACCGCGCCCAAATCAGTGAACGGACCCGGCGACCGGTAATCGATGAGGTTCCCCATGCCGTCGATGCTAGCTCTCTTCAGCAGGACCGATTCAGCAGGTCAGATCACGGATCCGCGGGTCCGGCCGGTCCCGTTCCAGGAAGTCCACCAATGCCGCCGTCACCTCGTCCGGCCGCTCCTGGTGCACCCAGTGCCCGGCGTCCAATCGCAGCACGCCGCGCAGCTGCGGCACGGCGTTCGGCAGGTCGTCGATCAGCGCCGACGCGTGGCGGCCGAAGGCGTCCCGGGTGCCGTGGATGAACAGCGCGGGCGCCTCGACCGGCGCGCGGTGCCAGGGCGCGGTCAGCTCGTGGTTCCGGTCGAGGTTCCGGTACCAGTTGAGCGCGCCGGTGAAGCCGGTCCGCTCGAAGGTGGCCACGTACGCGTCCAGGTCGGCGGCGTCCAGCCAGTCCGGGATCCCCTTGTCCGGCAGGCAATCCAGCCATCCGCCGCCTTCCGGCAGCACCGGGTCCCACGGCTCGGAGCCGGAGCCGAACACGCCGCGGAACGTCGCCCCGACATCGCGGGCCAGTTCCTCCTCCGCCGGACCGTGTTCTTGGAAGTACTGCATGTAATAGTGCTCGCCGAAACGCTCACGCAAAGTCGACAGCAGACTGATATCCCCACGCGGAACATACGGCACGCTCATGCCCACCACGGCGCGCACCCGGTCCGGCCGCATCAAAGCGGTGTCCCAGGCCAGCATCGAGCCCCAGTCGTGCCCGACCAGCGTCGCCCGCTTGATCCCGAACGCGTCCAGCAGCCGCACCACGTCCCCGACCAGATGCAGCACCGAGTACTGCTCGACGTCCCGCGGCCGCGCGGTCTCCCCGTACCCGCGCAGATCCGGGGCCAGCACGTGGTATCCGGCCGCGGCCAGGTCGCGCACCTGGTGCCGCCACGAGTGCGAGTAGTCCAAGAATCCGTGCAGCAGAACGACATCCGGCCCGGTGCCGGCCTCGACGACGTTCATCCGAAGCCCGCCGACGACGAGCGACCGCTTGTTCATGCCGCCACGGTACCGAGCACCGATCGGCGGCTTCGCCGAACGCGGAAAACGGTTGCCCGGGCGGCGATCGAGCCGGCGCGCGGAAGGTGAGGAGTAATCACATCCAGCCGTCTCACCTTGTAGTTCCATCTGGTCGCCCGACCACTGCCGCCGCCGGGGTCGAAATCAGAGGTCTCCATAAAGACCGCTAAAGGTCCGCCCGCCGGCGCTGCCGGTTTTCCCAAGTCTTTACGTAGCGAAGGTGTCCGTACCCGCCGAACCCCGCCAGGCTGAAGCCGTTGCGTAACCGATCGCGGGTTCGCGCGTTGGTGAGGGTGTGGGTGGGAACTTGTGTACGGAGCCTGGGCCGCCGGGCGGGTCGTTCACCGGCTCGCCGTCCGGTCGCCCCCGCGGACCCGGCCCGGCGGCGTATGATCCGGCGCTGAGATGCGCCCCGCGACCCGGCCGGCCGGCGGTGCCCGCGACACCAGCGCGCATCGGCGTGAAACCCTTATCCACGCCCTCAGATATCGCCGCGTACCGAGCCCCTGATGTAATGGGTTCAGGGTCGATCATGGACCATCTTTGTCAGGTTTCTGATATGTTCTTCGAATTCAGGCCGGTATCCACTTCGTAATCGCTTAGGAACGTAGGGTTGGCATATGGCTTCCTCATCTGCTCGCAGCCGCAGCCACACCGGCGGTGATGACCGGTGACCGCGGCCGACCGCGTCCAGGAGGCGGCGCGGGGCGGTCACGGCACGCCGGGCCGGCACTCGGCCTTCGGTGCCGCGCCCGAGGGCCGGCCCGGCGGCCGGCGGCCGACCGCCTGGGTCGTGGCCCCCTCGGTCTGCACGGCGGTGTTGGCGGCCGCCGCCATCGTCATCGTGGTGAACGGCGCGCAGTCGGCCGGCTACCACATAAAGAGCGGCCCGATGGCCGCGGTCTGGGTCCTCGGCGGCCTGATACTCGCGGTCGTCGTGGCCACCCTCGCCTTCGCGGGGCGCCAAGGCGGCGCGACCGAGATCCAGACCCTCCCCGAATCCGAACGCCGGCCGGCCCCGCAGCCGATGCCGCAACCGCAACAGCCGCAGCAACCGCGGCAGCCGCACCAGTCGCAGCCGCAGCAAGCTCCGCCCCCGCCCCCCGCGCCGCGCCCGCAGCAGGCGCCGCCGGCGATGGCCCCGCAGGTCGTGGCGAACGCCACCGAGGCGGCGGCGACCCTGGCCGGCGCGGCCAAGGCCACCAGCCCGATCTCCGTCTCCGACGAGGGCGTGGACCTGCAGGTCATCTTCGCGCAGCTGGTCCGCCGGCTGCTCACCCTGGTGCTCCAGCAGATCAACCGGCTCGACGAGTTGGAGAACGAGGTCGAGGACCCCAAGCTCCTGAAGTCCCTGTTCGGCATCGACCACCAGGCCACCCAGGTCCGCCGCTACGGCGAGAACATCGGGGTCCTGGTGGGAGCGCTCCCCCAGCGGCAGTGGACGCACCCGGTGCCGGTCACCGTGGCCCAGCGCTCGGCGGTCTCCGAGACCCCGGACTATCCGCGTGTGCAGGTCATCCCGCGCGCCCCGGGCCGGATCCACGGCCACGCCGTCTCCGACGTCATCCACATCCTGTCCGAGCTGGTGGAGAACGCCACCAACTACTCCAACCCGACCACCAAGGTCACCGTGGGCGCGCACCGGGTCTCCGCGGGCCTGGCGATCGAGATCAACGACCACGGCATCGGCATGGAGTCCGAGCAGTTCCGGCGTCTCAATACCCTGCTTCGGGACCCGTCCGGGGCCAACGTCCGGGACCTGCTCTCGCAGGGCCGCATCGGGCTGTCCGTGGTGGCCAAGATGGCCCAGCGGCACGGGATCGCCGTCGAGCTGGCCCCGAACGTCACCGGCGGCACCATGGCCCTGGTGGTGATCCCGGACGCGCTGCTGGCCGTCGAGGAGCTGCCCGCCGACAAGGGCCGCCAGCCGCGCCGCGGCGTGGACACCACGCAGCTGCCGGCCCGCCCGGCGCTGGCCCCGCTGCCGGACACCCTGCCGCAGATGTCGACCACCAGCGCGGCCCCCGGTTCGGCCGCCTCGCTGTCCCCGGTGAACGCCTCGACGCCGCCGCCGCTGCTCTCGCCGGCCACCGCCCAGGTGCCGCCGCTGCCGACCTCGCAGGGCTCGCAGGCTTCCCAGGCTTCCGGTTCGCAAGGTTCGCAGGGTTCGCACGGTCTTCAGGCGTCGCAGGCGTCGCAGGCCTCGCAGATGTCCGCCGGCGACGGTGACGAGACCGTGCGCGTGCCCCCGGTCTCGGACTGGACCGCGGTCCCGCCGCTGCCGACCTCGCCGGCCGCCGCGCAGGAGGCCGCGCAGTCGGGCTCGTCCTGGAACGTCGCACCGCCGTCCGACTACTCCCGCCCGGCCGCCCACGGCCGTCCGTCGGCCCCGGCCGAGCCGCGGTGGCCGTCCACCACGCCGCCGATCGCGACCAGCGGCGCCACCCCGGTCCAGGCCGCGCCGGTACCCCGCCCCACCGGTGCCGGCGCGTACACGCCGCCGTCGAGCGCTCAGTTCCCCGGCTCCGCCGACGCCTCTTCCAGCGGCCAGCACGCCGGCCCGGGCACCGCCGCGGCCGAATCGTCATCCGGCCGGTACTCCGGCTTCGGCTCGGCTCCGGGCGACCCGGAGAATCAGTATCCTGGTTCCGGCTCGGCCGACCCGTCGTCGTCCGGCCGGTACCCCGGATCGGGCTCGGGCTCGACCGACTCGTCCTCCGCCGCCCAGTACCCCGGCCAGTCCTCCGGCGGCACCGCTTCCCAC
>NZ_JAAFZA010000210.1 GCF_015356865.1 Catenulispora pinisilvae | reverse complement strand
AGAGGTGTATAAGAGACAGCCCCGCACCAACGCAAACCTTCCCCGACACAGCACCAGCCAGAACTAAACAGCCCGCCGCACCAAATCGCTACTGGCCCGCACCTTCAACGTCGCCTCGAGAACGACATGCTCGGCCGCCGCGGTCCCGCCCGCGATCCGGCGCAACAGCAGCTGCGTGGCGAGCCGGCCGATCTCGTAGGTGGGCTGCTCGACCAGGGTCAGCGGCGGCGCGAAGCCGGCCCAGCTCATCTCGTCGAACCCGGCCAGCAGCAGGTCTGCGGGGGCGGTCAGGCCGCGCTCGGCCATCGCGTCCAGGGTGCCGATGAGCATCAGATTGTTGGCGGCGAACAGCGCGTCGGGGCGGTCGGGACGGTCCAGCAGCCGGGCCGCGGCCCGGTGGCCGCCGTCGACGCGGAAGTCGCCGCGGACCGTCAGCTCCGGGTCCACGGCCAGGCCCGCGGCGCGTAAGGCCGCGCGGTAGCCCTCCAGGCGGTCGGCCGCGGTGGACACGTCTTCGGGGCCTGCGATGATGCCCACTCGGCTGGCGCCGGTCTGGAGCAGGTGCTCGACCGCCCGGCGCGCGCCGGCGACGTTGTCGACCGCGACGCTGTCCACGTCGGCGGCGATCCGGCGGTCGATGGTCACGACCGGGATCTCCTCGTGGACGAGTTCGCCGATCCGGGTGCGGCTGCTGGAGGCCGGCGACAGGATCACCCCGGCCATCTGCTCGGCGGCCGCGACCCGCAGGTACTGCTGCTCCTTGCCGAGGTCCTCATCGGAGTTGGCCAGGACCACCGAGTAGCCGCTGGCCTGCGCGGTGTCCTCGACCCCGCGCACCAGCGAGGTGAAGAACGGGTTCTGGATGTCGGAGATGATCAGGCCGATGACTCGCGTGGCCTGGGTGCGCAGCGACCGGGCCTGGCTGTTGGGCCGGTAGCCCAGGCGCTCGACGGCGGCCAGCACCCGCTCGCGCAACTCCGGCGCGACGCGCTGGTCGGCGTTCAGCACCCGCGACACCGTCGCCGGTGACACCTCCGCGACCGCCGCCACATCACGGATCGTCACTCTGCTGCCCACTGGACCTCCTAGACACCACCCGGCGCAGCCCGGCGACCGGAGCAGTGCGGGCGGTGAACGGTACCACGGAGCGAACCGGTCGGCTCGCGCCGTCCAGGATATCGAGAAATCGATCTCTCAGCGTCGGTAGAGGTCCGCTGGCGGCGACGCTAAAGCAGCGTTTCCGCACTGTCAAGCCTTGCAGACGCCACCGTTGACAGCCCTGCGGGCCGGTTCTACAGTGCCGAGAAATCGATTTCTGAAATCGATTTCTCGCCCAGCTCGGCCCGCCCGGCGCGGGCCGGCACGCCTTCGCCGGACCCCGCTCCAAGGAGGAACCAGTGGCACGGATAGGCATCCTGTCGATGTCGGACGGCCGGGACTTCGTCAGTCGGGACATCGCGTCCTTCATCGCCGACTCGGCCCGGAGCGCGGCCGCCGCGCTGCGCGGCGCGGGCCACGAGGTGGTCCTCGCCGACGAGGTCGTGACCACGAACCAGATCGCCGTCGAGCAGTCCCGGCGGCTGGCCGACCAACGCGTGGACCTGACCGTCTTCCACTACGCGGTCTGGGCGTTCCCGCACTTCACGATGCTCGCCGCCGAGGCCACCGAGGGACCGCTGCTGCTCCTGGCCAACATCGACCCCGTATATCCGGGCATGGTCGGCATGCTGGCCGGCGGCGGGGCGCTGGACCAGATCGGCCGGGTGCACGCCCGGGCCTGGGGCGACGTCGCCGATCCGGACGTGCTCGCCGCGATCGAGGCCGAGGCCCGGGCGGCGCGGGCCGTGCGGGGCCTGCGCGGCGCGACCTTCGGCCGGGTGGGAGGCCGGCCGATGGGCATGTACACGGCGGTCGCGAACACCGACCAGTGGATGCGGACCTTCGGCGTGGACGTCGAGGAGATCGACCAGTGGGAGGTGGTCCGCCGCTCGGAGTTGGTCGAGCAGTCCCGGGTCTCGGCGGGCCGGGCCTGGCTGGAGAAGCACGCCGCGGGCGTCCACTACGACGGCAAGCAGCTGACCCCGGAGCTGCTGGAGCGCCAGATCCGCTCCTACCACGCGATGCAGGAGCTGATCCGGGAGTGGAATCTGGACTTCGCCGGCATCAAGGGCCAGCCGGAGCTGACGACGCACTTCGCGACGATGGACATCGCCGAGGCGTTCCTGAACGACCCGTACGACTGGGAAGGCCCGAAGGAGACCGTCGTCACCTCCACCGAGTCCGACATGGACGGCGCGCTGACGATGCAGCTTCTCAAGGGGCTGTCAGGCACGCCGGTGCTGTTCGCGGACGTCCGCCACTACCACGCGGACAAGGACGTCTGGGACCTGTGCAACTCCGGTCAGCACGCGACCTGGTTCGCCGCCCGCTCCGAGGACCCCGGCGAGAACCTGGCCAAGACCCACCTGTATCCGGAGGTCTTCTACTTCCCGGCCGGCGGGGCCTCGGTGCAGCACCTGGCCGCCCCCGGGGATTTCACCCTGGCCCGGCTCACCCGACGGGACGGCCGCTATCGGCTGCACGCCGTGCGCGGCGAGTTCGAGCAGTACGACGACGCCACCAACGAGGCGATGATGCGGCAGTCCACCTACGAGTGGCCGCACGCCTTCGCCCGGCTGCATACGGACGCCGCGACGTTCCTGTCGCGGTTCGGCGCCAACCACATCCACGCGGTGCCCGGCGAGTACATCGCCGAACTGCGCTCGATCTGCCGGCTGCTGGACATCGACTACGACGGGTTCGGCGATGCGGCCTGACGAGGACGTCGCCGCCGACTCCGCTCCCCCGCTGCTGCGGATGCGCGACATCGCCAAGCAGTTCCCGGGTGTCAGAGCCCTGACCGGGGTGGACCTGACGGTCCACGGCGGCGAGGTCGTGGCGCTGCTCGGGGAGAACGGGGCCGGCAAGTCGACGCTGATGAACATCCTGGCCGGCGTGCACGCCGACTACGACGGCGTCATCGAACTCGACGGCGAGCCGGCCCGGATCCACAGCCCGAGACAGGCCGCGCACCACGGCATCACCATGATCCATCAGGAGCTGAACCTGGTGCCGGAGCTGTCCATCTCGGACAACGTGTTCCTGGGCCGGGAGCTGCGCAGCCGGCGCGGCACCCTGGACCGCAAGGCCATGCACCGGCGCACCGCCGAGCTGCTGGCCGAGCTGGGCCTGGCCCTGCCGCCGCAACGGCCGGTGCGCGAGTGCCGGATCGCCGAGCGGCAGCTGGTCGAGGTCGCCAAGGCGCTCAACGGCCGGCTGAAGGTGCTGGTGATGGACGAGCCCACCTCCGCGCTGGCCGCGGCGGAGGTGGAACGGCTGTTCACGGTGATCCGCTCGCTGGCCCGGCGCGGGGTCGGCATCGTCTACATCTCGCACCGTCTGGAAGAGCTGAAGGAGATCGCCGACTCGGTGACCGTGCTCCGCGACGGCGGCAACGTGGGATCGCGCGACGCGCACACCGTGGACCGGGACGAACTGGTGGCCCTGATGGTCGGCCGCCCGCTGGACAACCTCTATCCGCGCGCTACGGAGCAGCGATCCGAGGGCCCGGTCCGGCTGGAGGTATCAGGACTCACCTTCACCCCGACGCCCGGCCAGTCCGGGACGGCACTGCACGATCTGGACTTCACGGTGCGCGCCGGGGAGATCGTGGGGCTGGCCGGGCTGATGGGCGCCGGACGCTCGGAAGTCCTGGAATCCCTTTACGGCGCCAGGAGTCCGGTCACCGGCAGCATCAAGCTCGACGGCCGCCGCTACGCACCACGTTCCCCCCGGCAGGCGATCCGCCGGGGTCTGGCCCTGGTCGCCGAGGACCGTAAAGCACAGAGCCTGGTCCTGGACAACACGGTCCGGTTCAACACGACGCTGGCCGCGTTGCACCGCTTCCTGCGGCCGTGGCGGACGGTGAACCGACGGGCCGAGAAGGCGGCGGCAGCCGAGCAGAACGCCGCTTTGGGCACCAAGACCGCCAGCGTGGAGACCGTCGTCGGGACGCTGTCCGGCGGCAACCAGCAGAAGGTGGTGCTGGCCAAGTGCCTGCTCACCAAGCCGACGCTGCTGTTGGTCGACGAGCCGACGCGGGGGATCGACGTCGGGGCGAAGGCGGAGATCCACGCCCTGCTGGACCGGCTGGCCGAGGCGGGCTCGGCGATCCTCGCGGTCTCCAGCGAACTGCCCGAACTGCTCGGGATCTGCGACCGGATCATCGTGCTCTGCGAAGGCCGGATCACCGGCGAGTTCCACCGCGACCCGGCGCACGGCCCGGTCGCCGCCCAGGAGGCGATCCTGTCCGCGGCCATGGCGCGCCAGGCGGTGCTGGCCTCCGGCTCAACCCTCCTCGGGAGCACCCATGACTGACACCCTCGCCGATTCGCCCGGGTCCGGATCCGGGGCTGGGGCCGGATCCGGGTCGCCGGAGGCACCGGGCCCGCACCGGCCCGGCGCCGCCGAACGACTGCGCCGGGCGCTGCCGGCCCTGGGCTCGCTCCAGTCCTACATCGGGCTGGTACTGGTGATCGCGGTCGGCATCGCCACCAAGGGCGCGGTGTTCTGGAACCAGACCAACCTCACCAACGCCATCACCGCCTTCGCCTCGCGCGGGATCCTCGCCGTCGGCGTCACCCTGGTCATCCTGACCGCCGGCATCGACCTGTCGGTCGGCTCGATCCTGGGGATCGGCTCGATGACGGCCGCGATGCTGCTGGTGCACCACGGCCTGTCGCCGCTGCTCATCGTCCCGGCGTGCGCCGCGGTCGGGGCGTTGTTCGGGTTCCTCAACGGGGTCGGGACCACCTGGTTGAAGATCCAGTCGTTCGTGATGACCCTGGCGATGCTCTCGGTGGTGCGCGGCATCGACCGGCAGGTCTCCGACAACGTGGCGGTCGGCGTGCAGCTGATCGGCCCGAACGGGCAGCCGACACGCAAAGCCGACGCGTTCGCGAAGCTCGGCACCCCGGGCCACCAACTGGTCTCCGGGTCCTGGCTGCCGCTGTTCGGCCGGGCCGGGGTCGGGTATCCGCTGGTCGCCTTCTTCGCGGTCTGCGTCGTCTTCCAGCTGATCCTGTCCCGCACCCGGTTCGGGCGGCACATCTACGCGGTCGGCGGGAACCCGGTGGCGGCCCGGCTGTCCGGAGTGAACGTCACCCTGGTGGTGATCGCCGTGTTCACGCTGTCCGGGATGCTCGCCGGGTTCGCCGGCCCGATCGACGCCGCGTACAGCGCCTCCGCCGACCCGCTGGCCGGCACCGGATACGAGCTGGACGCCATCGCCGCGGCGGTGATCGGCGGCACCAGTCTGGCCGGCGGCAAGGGGTCCATCACCGGGACCGCCGTCGGCGCGCTGATCCTGACCCTGCTGGACAACGTGCTGGGGCTGAACGCGGTCAGCGACAACCTGCAACTCATCATCAAGGGACTGATCGTCGTGGTGGCGGTCGTCCTGCAACGGCCGGGCTTCCTGCGCGGCGCCGTCGATCCGCTGGCCCGCAGGATCCGCTCGGGGCGCGGCTAGCAACCTTCTTCCCTCGGAGGGGGACATTGTGTTCTCGCATCGCAAGACCGCAACAGCACTGCTCGCCGCGATGATCGCGGCGGCACTGGGAGCCTGCGCCTCCAACGCGCCCAAGTCCAGCTCCTCCGGCGCGTCGGCCGGCTCCGGCAAGACCTTCGTGATCGGATACTCCCAGTCCAACAACGCCGAGCCCTACCGGGCCCAGCTCAACGCGCAGCTGGCCTACTACGTGAAGAAGTACCCGGACTTGAAGCTGCTGCCGATCACCGACGCCCACCAGGACAGCGCGACACAGGTCTCGCAGGTCCAGAACTTCGTGCAGCAGAAGGTGGACGTGCTGATCGTCTCCCCGAACGAGCCCGCCCCGCTGACCGCCGCGGTCCTCCAGGCCTGCCAGGCGCACATCCCGGTGATCATCCTGGACCGCAGCGTCAACACCGACTGCTACACCGCGTTCATCGGCGGCGACAACTACGCCATCGGCAAGCTGGCCGGCCAGGCCGCGGTGGCCGCGCTGCCCGGCGGCGGCAACGTCGCCGAGCTTCAGGGCATCTTGTCCGACCAGCCGCAGATCGACCGGGACAAGGGCTTCCGCGACGCGATCGCCGGACACGACATCACCATCGCCTACCACCAGGAAGCCAAGTGGCTGAAGGCGAACGCCACGACCATCATGCAGCAGTGGCTGTCGCAGGGGACGAAGATAGACCTGGTGTACGGCGAGAACGACGACATGGCGCTGGGCGCGGTGCTGGCCGCCCAGGGCGCGAACAAGGCAAGCCAGATCAAGTTCATCGGCACCGACGGCCTGGCCATCCCGACCGGCGGCATCCGAGCGGTGCAGCAGGGGTCGATGTACACGACGTTCGTGTACCCGACCGGGGCCGAGCAGGCGGCGGCGACGGCCGAGGCGATCGTGCACGGCCAGAGCGTGGCCAAGAAGCAGACGCTGCCGACCATCCAGATCACCAAGGACAACGCCGACGCCGTGTACAAGCAGTACGACATGACGACCAAGTCCTGACCGGACGCACCGGACCGGACGCACCGGACCGGACCGCCAGACCGGCCCGGCTCCCCGGCAGCGCGCCTCATGCCGCCGGGGGCCGGGCCGCTACCGACCATCGATCCGTCACGGCGGAAGGAGCCCGGCATGGGCCTGACACTCGGCGTCGACATCGGCACCGCCAGCAGCAAAGGCGTCCTGGTCGCCGCCGACGGCACCGTGCTGGCCCAGGCCACGCGGCCGCACGCCGTCTCCTCGCCGCGGCCGGAGTGGTTCGAGCACGATCCCGACCTCATCTGGTGGGCCGACTTCCGGCACATCGTCGCCGAACTGCTGGCGGCGCTGCCGGCCGTCCCCGGCGGCCCGCAGCCCATCGACGCGGTCGCGGTCAGCGGCATCGGGCCGTGTCTGCTGCCCGCCGACGCCGAAGGCCGGCCGCTGCGCCCGGCGATCCTGTACGGCATCGACACCCGCGCCACCGCGCAGATCGCGGAGCAGAGCGAGCGGCTCGGCGGCGGCATCGTCCTGGCCCGCTGCGGCTCGCCGCTGACCAGCCAGGCGATCGGCCCGAAGTTCGGCTGGCTGGCCGAGCACGAGCCGAAGGTGGCCGCGGCCACCCGGCGCTGGTTCATGGCCTCCTCCTACCTCACGTTCCGGCTCACCGGCGAATACGTCCTCGACCACCACTCGGCCAGCCAGTCCGTCCCGCTGTACTCGCAGCGCGAGAACGCCTGGATCCAGGACTGGTGCCAGCAGATCGCCCCCGGCGTCGAATTCCCGCGCCTGGCCTGGCCGACCGAGATCATCGGCGAGATCACTGCCGAGGCCGCCGCCGAGACCGGGCTCCGACCGGGCACCCCGGTCCTGGCCGGCACCATCGACGCCTGGTCCGAGGCGGCGGGGGTCGGCGTACTCCAGCCCGGCGACAGCATGCTGATGTACGGGACCACGATGTTCCTGGTGCACGTCACCAGGACCGCCTACGCGCTGGCCAACCTGTGGGGGCCCACCGGCCTGCTGCCCGGCACCAACTGCCTGGCCGCCGGCATGGCCACCTCTGGCGCCATCACCAGCTGGCTGGCCGACCTCACCGCCACCGACTACACCACCTTGACCACCGAGGCCGCCGCACTCCCGCCGGGCGCGGACGGCCTGCTGATGCTGCCGTACTTCGCCGGCGAGCGCACTCCCCTGTTCGACCCGGACGCTCGGGGCGTCCTCGCGGGCCTCACCCTGCACCACACCCGCGGCCACCTCTACCGCGCGGCCCTGGAGGCCACCGCGTTCGGGGTGCGGCACAACCTGGAGGCCATCGCCTTGTCCGGGGAGGAGCCGGACCGCTACGTCGCGGTCGGCGGCGGCACCACCGGCGGGCTCTGGACGCAGATCGTCTCCAACGTGATCGGACGCCCGCAGCAGATCCCACGGCACACGATCGGCGCGGCGTATGGCAACGCGTTCCTGGCCGCGGTGGCCGCCGGGAACGCCGGGCTGGACGACATCGCGGCCTGGAACCCGGTCGACCATGTCGTGGAGCCCGATCCCGCGCGGCACCGCACCTACACGAGGCTGTACGCCCAATACCGGAACCTGTATCCCGCCACGGCCCGGATCGTGCATAGCCTGGTCGAGGAGGCCGCGACCGAGCGGCGATCGGCTGACTGACCGACTGACGGCAAGGAGCACCCGGGATGAGCCAGACCTCGAGTCAAACCCCGAGCCAGAACCCGAGCCAGAACCCGAGCCAGAACCCGAGCCAGACCTTCACCACCCGGATCGAGCTGGGCGGCAAGACCGCCACCGGCTTCCAGGTCCCGGCCGACGTGGTCGAGGCGATGGGCACCGGCAAACGGCCGAAGGTCCTGGTGACCATCGGCCCGCACACCTACCGCAGCACGGTCGCCGTCTACTCCAGCGCGTTCATGCTGCCGCTGAACGCCGACAACCGCCGGGCCGCCGGGCCGCCGGGGTCGAGGCCGGGGACACCGTGCAGGTCACCCTCGCACCCGACACCGAGGAACGCCGCGTCGAGATCCCCGCCGAACTCGCCACCGCGTTCGATGCCCACCCCGGCACCAAGGCCGCGTTCGAGGCACTGTCGTTCACCAGGCAGCGCGAACACGCCCAGGCCGTCACCTCCGCCAAACAGGAGGCCACCCGCGAGCGCCGGATCGCGAAGATCATCGCTGAGCTCACCGGGCTCGCCGAGCTCGCCGAACGCTGACGATCACCGCTGTCGCTGGACCGGCGAGCCGGGGCGCCGGGCCAAGCGCCACAACACCCTCGGAGTGGACAGCGTGGCCGGCCCGGACAGCATGTGCTGGACGAGCGCGAACCTGCGGAACAAGTCGGCGTCCTCAGACATCCGGGTGATGACGCGGCCCAAGTGCCAGTGCGACAGCCGGGCCGGCAGCCCGGCCCCCTTGCCGCCGTCCCACATCAGGTCCGAGGAGGACGCCATCAGCCACGGGGTCATGCCGGCCCGGGCGGCGCACCGGTGGTAGTCACGGGCGCCGCCACCCCGGCCGAGGGTCGTCGCCAGCGCCCGGGCGTGCAGGGCGCCCACCGTCAGTCCCTGCGCGTAGATCGGGTTGAAGCGGCACAGGGCGTCCCCGGCCACCAGCAAGCCCTCCGGCCAGCGCCGCATCCGGTGGACCTGCGACCACCAATCGCCGTGGTCCACGAACCGGTGCAGATCGCTCATCGGCTCATGGCCGGCGATGTAGTCGGCCATGGCGGAGAAGGGCAGTGATTCGGCGAACTCAGAGAACTGTTTCTCCTCCGGCGGGCAGCCCTCCTCGCCGATGCCCATGGCCAGGGCCATGGACGTGCCAGAACAGCAACCGGTCGGCGGTGAACCCGTCGATCAGCGCCACGTTGTCCAGATCCAGCACCCGTCGGCGGATGCGCTGCTCCAGGAACGGACGAGAGAACCCCTGGATCCGGATGCCGGTGACGGTCTTCGGCGTCCACCCCGAGGGGAACCTCAGGCGGAAGTTGTCGCCGTAGTCGTAGAACGGGGATCCGGACTCGGCGATCTCCTCAAGCAGCCCGGGAAACAGCTCCGCGATGATCTGGGCTCCCCTGGCCAGCAGGAAATGCGGGTGGTATCCCTGCGGAACCCCGGCCCGGTAGGTCGTGTCCGGACCGAGCCGGCCGCGCTCGACGATCGTGACCCGGTCGAAGTGCTCGGCCAGGACCCGCGCCGCCAGCAGGCCGGCATGGGCGCCGCCGACGACGATCGCATGGTTCCGGATAAGCCCTTTGAGATCGGCCATGCGCTTCCCAGCCCCTCGATATCGCCCGACCCCTTACCCATGTCCATGTTGCTGCGGGTTTGTCCGACGGTCCAGTATTCAGGTCGGATCGCCATGGTTCGCCGTGGGAAGACGGCCGTACGCAGACTGACGCACGCAGACAACAGCGCCCGCGGCGTGTCATCAGCTGTCGCCTGACAACACACCGCGGGCACGGGACCCGGTCGGCCGGGGCGAGGTGCTAGAGGTGCTACTCCAGCGTGAACTGCTGCGCCGGGGACTGGTTGCAGGTGTAGATCTGCAACTGCGTCCCGTCGGCGAAGTTGTCGCTCGGGTCGTCCAGGCACAGCCCGGACTGCGGGTTGAGCAGCGCGCCGTCGGCCTGCTGCTGCCAGACCTGGCCGCCGACGCCGTTGCAGTCGTACAGCTCGACCTTGGTACCGACCGCTGTACCGTTGCCGTCGATGTCCAGGCAGCGGCCCAGCGTCTCCAGCGAACCGTTCGAGTTGTGGTACCAGTGCTGGTCGACCGCGAAGGGCTGGCAGCTCCAGAGTTGGACGTAGGTGAGGTTGACGCCCACGTCGTCGCCGGCGACGTCCACGCACTGCTTGCCGGGACCGTTGATCATGCCGCCGCCGTTGGCCGCGAACTGCTGGGCCGGGGTCTGGTTGCAGGTGTAGATCTGCAACTGCGTGCCGTTGGCGGTGTTGGCGCTCGGGTCGTCGAGGCAGAGCCCTGATTGCGGGTTGAGCAGGGCGCCGTCGGACTGCTGGATCCACTTCTGGCCGCCGACGCCGTTGCAGTCCCACAGCTCGACCTTGGTCCCGACCGCGGTGCCGTCGCCGTCGATGTCCAGGCACCGGCCCAGGGTCTCCAGCGAACCGTCGGAGTTGTGGGTCCAGTGCTGGTCGATGGCGTAGGACTGGCAGCCCCACAGGTCGACCGCGGTGCCGTCGGCGCCGGCGTCGTCGCCGATGACGTCCACGCACTGGCCGCCGGGCAGGGTGATCGTGCCGCCGGAGGCCTGCGGGCTGCCGCCGCTGTTGCCGCTGTAGTTCTGGGCGACGATGTTCGCCTGGACCGCGGCGTCGGCGGCGTCACTGGGCACCCCGGCGGTCATCACGCCTTCGAAGAACGTGCCCATGTCGCGGTTGCTGTTGTCCCCGCCGGTGCCGAGCACGATGGCGCCTTCCAGGGACATCGGGGTATAGCCGTTCGGCGGGAGGGCGCCGTTGTACCAGGTACTCAGACCCCCGGATTGGGAGTTACCGCCCTCGATCTCGAAGGTGGAGGTGTTGTTGCTCTTCACCATCCCGGTGACGAACTCGCTGTTGTTGCCGGTGTTCCCGAGGTTGCTGCCGGCCCCGGAGTAGAGCCCGTTCTCCAGGTCGGCCTGGACCCACGGACCGGTGCCCGCGCACGGGCTCTGGCCGCAGCCGGTGCCGATGTAGACCGATTCCATGCGGCCGTTGCCGGTGTCCTGGTTGTTGGACTCGGCGTTGCCGTAGTCGAAGCAGCAGCCGTTGTTGACGTGCGTGCCGCTGGCGACCATGTACGCACCCTGAGGTTGGCTGCCGGTGGGTACCGCGCTGGTGTTGTCGTCCCGGTAGCCGACGCCGGGCCCGACGTACAGGCCGTAGGCCTTGGATCCGTTGACGTCGACGTGCATGGCGTTGGCGTTCGCCGCGACGTCCGGATTCGGGGCGGCGCCGCCGCCGCCCTCGATGGTCAGGTCGTTGTGCTGCGGCGACTGGTCGTAGACCTTGGTGATGGTGCAGGCGGTCTGGACGCAGAACACGTCCTGCGCGTCGGAGTTCGCATAACCGCCGGCCGCGGTCAGGCCGATGTCCAGGGTGGCGCCGTCGGAGGCGCGCCGGACCTGGTAGAGCGGTCCGTTGTAGGACTCGTACAACGCGCGGACGGTGCTGTGCGCCGCCACGCACGGGGTCCCGGCGGCACCGTAGATGTCGCAGGGTTCTTGTGTGCCGGCGGCTCGGGCCGAGCCGGAGGCGGTGGTCAGGACGCCGAGGATGAGGACCAGGACGGCGCCGACGGACATCGCGGCGCGCTGCCACAGCAGACGGCGCGGGTCGCGGGCACTTGCGGGTGGGGATGAGCGCATGGCGATGCTCCCGGTGGGTGGGGATACACGTTGCCTTACAACCGAGGGACGGTACGACCGGCGTTGCTTTCCGTCAATAAGTGCTCTGTTTTGTAGATCGATGTTCGGATCGATTCGAATCTCAAGGGCCGAAGTCGTTGACGGACGGCCAAGACCTTTCCATACTCGGTGTCGGCACTCGTTTCGTAAACGTTTCCGGCTGTACCCCCGCACCTCCCCCACAATCGGTGCAACACCGCTCCCGAGGAGCGCCACATGATGAATCGCAGAAAGCTGCTGTCCTCCGCCGTCGCTCTCGGCGGCTCCGCGCTGGGTCTCGGTACCGGCGCGCTCGCCTGGCGGGCATCGGCGACCACCCCCACCTTGCAGATCGCCTTGCAGAACACCACCAGCTCCAGCCAGGTCTACGCCTACGTCACCGGGCAGGCGATCGACAACAACAACGCCCTGATGCTGCTGGAGTCCGACGGGCAGAGCGTCTACTACCCGAGCTCGCCGGGGTCGCCCGGCACCCCGCTCGGCGCCGACTGCGCGATCGCGCTGGGCGCCCCGGGCAGCACCACCACGGTGACCATCCCGCACATCGCCGGCGGCCGGATCTGGTTCTCGGTCGGCGCCCCGCTGACCTTCCTGCTCAACCCGGGGCCGGGCCTGGTCGAGCCGTCCGTGAGCAACTCCTCGGACCCCAACATCGACATCATGTGGGACTTCTGCGAGTTCACCTACAACGACGCGCAGATGTACGCCAACATCAGCTTCGTCGACTTCGTCTCGCTGCCGATCTCGCTGACCCTGACCGGCTCCGGCGGCACCCAGAGCGCCGCCGGCCTGGCGGCAGGCGGCCTGGACACGGTCTGCTCGGGCCTGATCGCCCAGCACAACGCCGACGGCGCCGGCTGGGACCAGCTGGTCGTCACTTCCAACGGGGCCAACCTGCGCGCCCTGAGCCCGAACAACGGCATCGTCATCAACGGCTCGCTGTTCTCCGGGTACTACCAGCCCTACGTGGACCAGGTGTGGTCGCAGTACTCCGGCCAGACCCTGACCGTGGACACCCAGGCCCAGTGGGGCACGGTGACCGGCCAGGTCTCCGGCGGGCAGCTGACCTTCCCCGGCGTGGGCAGCTTCGCGCAGCCCTCGGCCGCCGACATCTTCAGCTGTAGCACCGGTCCGTTCGCCAACGCCGCGGGCGAGATGGGCACGCTGATCGCCCGGATCAGCGCCGCCTTCAATCGCAGCACCCTGCTGATCGACGCCAACCAGCCGGACGGCGAGAACCCCGCGAACTACTATCAGAACACGATCACGAACCACTACTCGCGGATCGCACACGCGGCCAGCGCGGACGGCCGCGGCTACGGCTTCCCCTACGACGACGTGGCCCCGAACGGCGGCACCGACCAGTCCGGCGCGGTCGCCGACGGCAATCCGACGCTGCTGACCGTCGCGGTCGGCGGCGGCACGGCCGGCTCCGGCCAGGGCTGATCGCCGTGCGCAGGATCCTGATTCTCCTCACGGCACTGGTCACCGTGCTCGCGCCGCTGCTCAGCGTGCCCGCGCGCGCCGCTTCGACACGCGCCGCTTCGACCAGCACCACTGTGTGCGCGCTCTACTGCGACACGCGCGATCCCTCCCTGGCCCAGCAGGAGACGTTCCCGACGCCGAACGTCTATCCCAACGGCCGTACCGTCGAACTGCACGTGGACGACATCTCCGGGATGGCCTGGGCGAGCATCGACAACGGCCAGACCAACGACTCGACCTGGATCGACCGGTCCTGGGACGGCGGCGGCACCTGGGACGGGCTGCTCGGCCAGGCCTCGATCCCGAGCACGTGGACCGGTACCAGAACCCTGATGTACAACATGTACGACCCGTCCGACCACCGCCGGGCCGTCGTGCGTGCGTGCGGTGACGCGAACGGGGTGGAGTGCACCAACTGGGTCCATCTCCAGGTGTGCGCGGCCGCGTGCGACGGCGTCTCCTCCAGCGGTTCGACCGGCAACACCTCGCCGGTCCCGGACACCAGCCTGGACGGCCGCGACATCGCGCTGCACGTCGACTCCGGCGGCATGGCGTGGGCCTCGATCGCCGGCGGCGCGGCGGGCGACGAGGTCTGGCTGGACCGGTCCTGGGACGGCGGCGCGACCTGGCCCGACGGTTCCAGCCAGGGCCGGCTGAGCGTCCCGAACGGCGCCACCGGCACCCAGACCGCCGAGATCAACATCGACGACCCGCTCGGCCGGCTGGCCGGCGGCGCCGTCCGCGCCTGCGGCCGGGCCGTGACCGGCGAGAACGGCAGCTGCACGGCCTGGGCCCGCGCCGACGCCGTCCCCAACCGCGCCGCAGCCGACGCGCTGATGTGGTCCTACGACCCCTACAACGCGTGGTGGCCGTCGAGCTGGTGGAACTCGGCCGTGGCCCTGACATCGATGATCGACTACATGCGCGCCTCGGGCGACACCTCCCAGGAGTGGATCATCGACCGCACCTTCCAGGTCAACAAGGCCCCCTTCCCGGCCGGCACCCGCAGCTCGGACCCGATCCAGGGCGACTTCATCAGCCAGGCCACCGACGACACCGAGTGGTGGGCCCTGGCCTGGATCGACGCCTACGACCTGACCGGGAACCAGACGTACCTCAACGAGGCCGTCACCATCATGAACTACGTCAACACCCTGTGGGACACGAGCTCCTGCGGGGGCGGCGTCTGGTGGAACACGCAGAAGACGTACAAGAACTCGGTGACCAACGCCCTCTACGTGGACCTCACCGCCGACCTCCACAACCGCATCCCCGGCGACACCAAGTGGCTGGCGCAGGCCACCACCGCGTGGAACTGGTTCCAGGGCAGCGGACTGATCAACAGCTCGGGGCTGGTCAACGACGGACTGACGTCCTCGTGCACCAACAACGGCCAGACCGTCTGGACCTACAACCAGGGCCTGGCGATCGGCGCGGCGCAGGAGATGTACCGCGCCACCGGGAACGGCAACGACCTGACCGAGGCCCAGTACCTGGCCAACTCGGCGGTCAACTCCCCCACGCTGGTGTCCAACGGCCTGCTGACGGAGTCGTGCGACGCACTGAACGCGACATGCGACGACAACCAGAAGCAGTTCAAGGGCATCTTCATGCGATTCCTCGGCCAGCTGAACAACACGGTCGGCGGCGCGTACAACGGATTCATCCAGACGCAGACCAACTCGATCTGGAACGCGGACCGCGACTCGCTGAACCAGATCGGGGAACGGTGGTCCGGGCAGAGTTCGAGTACGAACCCGAATGTGAGCGATTGGCGGACGCAGGCCAGTGGGTTGGAGGCTTTGGACGCGGCGCCGTAGGGGCCGCTGAACCCCAGGCGCCGCAGTAGCCACCAGCCGGCTCAGGAGCACCAGGCGACCGACGTTTCCCAACGTCAGCGAGGTCCGGGAGGGTAGGCTGCGGGTCTGTTTCGATCCGCGGCCGCCGGGATGCTCTCGGACCTCGTCGAGCCTGGGGGCCTGGTTCCACATGACAACAGCAGAGGCCGAGCAGCGTTTCATCTGGCGGCCGGATCTCGGGCAGAAAGCCATCAGCTCGTTCGCGATGGTCCTCAACTTCGGCTACGCCATGTACTGCATCTTCAAGCCCGCGCCGACGACGGGCAGCGATCCGTTGGCGATGAGGTTGACCTCGGCGATGATCCTGCTGGCCATGGGCGTGGCGCTGATGGTCTTTTCTTTCGCACCGTTCTTGCGGATGGATCCGGATTGCCTGGCCATCCGCAACATCCGCCGGGTGAAGCGGATCCCGTACGACTCCATCGCCTCGATCGTGCCGGTCTTCCCGGGGCTGCTTCTGACGACGAACGACGGCCGGCGGCACCGCATTCTGGCCTTGTCGCGCTCACGCACGAACGACCGCGGTTACGAGATCTGGCTGATCCTTAAGCGGCGCACCGTAGTTCACGATTCATAGAGAAATAGAGAACTACAGAATCAGCGCAAACCGGCCTCGGTCGCGGCGGCGCCGATCACCTCGCGCAGCATCTCCGGGGTGAGCTTCCCGGTGAAGGTGTTCTGCTGGCTCACGTGGTAGCAGCCGTGGATCGCGAGGGCGGGGCCGTCGTCGGCGGCCGGGAGCTCGACGCGGACGCCGTGGCCGAAGGTCGGGCGGGGCTTCGGGACGGTCCAGGTGCCGGCGGCGGCGATCGCGGGGAACAGCGCCTGCCAGCCGAAGGCGCCGAGGACCACCATCGCGCGGACTGTCGGGCGGGTCAGTCGCAGTTCGCGGACGAGCCACGATCGGCAGGTGTCGCGTTCGGCCGGGGTCGGCTTGTTGTCGGGCGGCGCGCAGTGGACGGGCGCCGTGAAGCGGACGCCGCGCAGCTGGAGGCCGTCGTCGGCGGAGACCGAGGTGGGCTGGTTGGCCAGGCCGAGGCTGTGCAGGGCCGAGACGAGAATGTCGCCCGAGCGGTCGCCCGTGAACATGCGGCCGGTGCGGTTGCCACCGTGCGCGGCCGGGGCCAGGCCGACGATCAGCAGGCGCGCGTCGGGCGGGCCGAAGCCGGGGATGGGACGTGCCCAGTACGTCTGGTCGGCGAAGGACTTGCGCTTGACCCGCCCGACCTCCTCCCGCCACGCCACCAGGCGCGGGCAGGCACGGCAGTCGCACAGGACGCGGTCCAGCGCGGCGAGGGTCGGGGCGGCCGGTGCCAGCTCACTCGGTGGGTGCACATCGGCAACCTACCGGTGGGCGGTCGCGGCCGCGCGTCGGCAGGTGGAGGCTGCTACCGGCTGCCACCCCCCGCAGGCCGCTATCCCCGCCGCGCCACCTGCTCCCCGATCGGCGTCACCGGCGGCATCACGAAGTCCCGCCGCAGGTGGTTGCCGCCGTCGATGACCAGGGTGTGGCCGGTGAGGAAGGAGGCGAACGGGGAGCAGAGGTAGGTGGCCGCCCAGCCCACTTCGTGGCGGCGGCCGGTGCGCAGGGCGGGTTGGCGGCGGGCGTCGACGGCTTCCGGGTCCTCGCCGCGTAGGGCTTTGAGGTCCTCGCGCATCTCGTCGTGCGGGAACAGGCCCGGCGCCAGGGCGTTGACCCGGATGCCGTCGGGGGCCCATTCCACGGCCAGTGACTTGGTCAGGTTGCCGACGCCGGCCTTGGCCGCGGCGGCGTGCGCCATGCCGGGGCCGCCGGTGAAGGCCTGGGTGGCCAGGATGTTGAGGATCGCGCCGGGGCTGGTGCGGTCGGTGCAGCGGCGGTGGAGCTCGCTGGAGCACAGGAAGGTGCCGTCCAGGACGATGCCGGTGACGGCGCGCCAGCCGTTCGGCGACAGGTCGGCCGCGGCCACGGGGAAGTTGGCCGCGGCGTTGTTGACCAGCACCGTCACCGGGCCCAGCGCCTCCTCGACGGTGTCGAAGGCCGCGCGGATCGCCTCGGGGTCGCGCACGTCGCAGGGCACGCCGATCCCCCCGCCGCCGACCGCGCGAACCTCGGCCACGCCCCGCTCCCGGTGCCCGGCGTCGCGGCTGGCGATCCCGACGGCGGCGCCGCAGCGGGCGAACTCCGCGGCCATCGCCCGGCCCAGACCGGTGCCGCCGCCGGTGATGAACACCGTGACGCCGGCGAACGTGCCCGGCGGCAGCATCGCGGTGCCGGGCGCCGGCGGTTCGGGCAGGCCGGGATACATGCGTTCTCCTTCAGTGAGAGCTGGTACCGGGGCTGGAATCAGGACTGGTATTGGGGCTGGCATTGGGACTGGTATTGGGACTGGTACCAGCGCTAGTACCTGGGCTGGGACGAGGCCGGCGCGGCTCGACGTACCACTCACGGCGGCCGACGAGCGCGGCGAACAACGGCGTGGGCGTGCGGACCAGGATCCGGAAGAACCGGCCGCCGCGGTTCTTGTCGAGCTGGGTACCGTGTTGGGCCAGCGCGGCCTGCTTCGCCGCGGCGTAGCGCCGGACGTTGTATCGGTGCGTGATCTCGGCGGCGGGACTGCCGAACCAGCTCGCGTCGGAGAAGTCGTAGCGGCGCAGGATGTGGAGCGTCTGCAACGCCTTGCCGAGCCGCACCAACGGCTCCCGCGGCACGGTCGCCTCCAGCACCCGCACCCCGGTCAGCTCGGCGGCGCGCGCCCCGACGTCGTGGACGTGCACGTGGTCGCGGTGCCCGTAGCCGCCGGCGGCATCGTAGCTGAGCAGCAGGTCGGCGTGCTCCTCTTCCAGGACCGCGGCCAGCAGCTTCGCCGCCTCGTCGACCGACGCCCGCACGAACCGCGTCCGGTCCGGCGGGTCCGGGAAGAGCAACGCGCCGTGGCCGCTGTCGGCATAGCCGAGGTGGTGCACACGCGCCACGCCGAGCACCCGCGCACTGGCCCGCAGCTCGTCGAGCCGGACCAGCGCGCCCGGTTCGGTGGCGTCGCCCATCGCCCCGTCGCAGGCCACGACGATCACGGTCCGGTGGCCCTCGGCGGCCAGCCGCGCCAGCGTGCCGCCGGTGAGCAGCACCTCGTCGTCGGGGTGCGCGTGGAAGGCGACGACGGTCTTGGGCGTGGCGGTGGCGGTGGCGGTGGCGGCGGCGGTGTCGGTGGC
>NZ_JAAFZA010000021.1 GCF_015356865.1 Catenulispora pinisilvae | reverse complement strand
CCCCAGCACGCCAGCCCCCAGCCGCCCGCTCAGCCAGCCCCGCGAATCGCCTCCTCAACCAGCCGAGGCGTTCGCGGCAAAGTGCCGTTCGTCTCGCTAGCCCGGAAGCCGTCCAGCGCCAGGGCGGCGAAGCGGCGGGCGGCGAGTGTTCGGTTGGCGGGGGCGGTCGCCGACAGTCCACGGCAGGCCAGCAGGATCAGGTTCAGATCGTCGAGGACGAAGTCGTGGCGTAGCTGCCCGGTGCGCTTGGCTCGGGTGACGAGCGTGCGGAGGCGGCTTACGAGTGCCGCGCGGTGGTGGGCGAACGCCGGGGAGTGCGGGTTGGCCGACATGAAGGCGTCGACGAAGCCCTGGTTCTGCACGTTCAGGATGGTCAGCTGCTCGATGACGGACGCGAACCCGTGCCAGGGATCCGGGTCGGCGCAGCCGTCGACGACGATCTGGCGGCAGGCGCGTACCTCGTCGGCGAACACGTCGTCGATGAGTGCCTGCTTTGTCGGGAAGCGCCGGTAGAGGGTCGCCGGACCCACTTCGGCGTAGCGTGCCACCTCGCGCATCGAGGCTTCCAGGCCGCGCTCGGCGAACAGGGAGCGGGCGGCGTCCAGGATGCGGTCGCGGTTCTCCCGGGCGTCGGCGCGAAGGCGGGGCTCGGGTTCCTTGTGAGTCGCTTCTCCGGGCATGGTTCTCGCGTTCTCGCTTCCACTAAGTGGACGCTGGCGTCCGCTACCCTCGCAGTCTACCTGGACCGACGGTGTACACGGTGTACTCAGTCATTCGCCGAGACGGCCAAGGCGTCCCCGAGCGCCGTCCGCGCGTAGAGCACGACCCGACCGTCGCGGGCGCGGGCGACGAGCCCGGCGCGCCGCATGACCGCCAGGTGGTCGCCGACAGCGCCGGTCGTCATGCCCACGGTGCGCGCCAGGTGGGTGGTGCCGGCCGGGCGGCGAGATGGATAGCGAGCCGGACACCGGGACAGATCGCGCGGTGCTGGCAGCCAGCTGGTCCGGCGCGCGCCGGCTGGCGCGCGATCGTACCGTGCGCCGTCTGATCCTGGCGCAGTGGCTGCCCAGCGGATTCATGGCGGGGGCTGAAGGCCTGGTCGTCTCCTACGCGGGCCAGCGAGGCTTCGCCGCCGGCACCTACAGCCTGCTCCTGGCCTGCGGCCCGAGCGGCATGCTGCTCGGCGATCTGGTGGTGGGCCGCCTGTTGCGGCCCGCGCTGCGCGAGGCGCTGGTGGTGCCGCTGGCCGTGTGGCTGGGACTGCCGTTGCTCGGCCTCGCCGCCGATCCGTCGGCACCTGTCTGTGCCCTGCTTCTCCTGGCCTCCAGCACCGGCTTCTCTTACGCGATCGGCTTGCAGCGCCCGTTCCTCGACGCGCTGCCGGCCGACAACCAGGGCCAGGCTTTCGGGCTGGTCAGCTCCGGCCTCATGACCCTGCAAGGGATCGGGCCGGTTCTGGTCGGTGCCGTCGCCGGTCTGGTCGGCACCGGCCCGGCGATGGCGGTGGCGGGCGGGGCCACGGTCGTTACCGCGGGCTGGATGGCGAGCTGGCTGCTGCTGCGGCGGTAGGCAGGCGACCCGGTATTGCGTTGAGGCTCATGCGTTGAGGTTCAACCGGTGCGTATCTCGCATCATGAGAGGATCAATCATGACGCGGGAAAACGATGCGGCCGTACCGGAAACGACAATGGACGCGTTCTACGCGGCGATGTCGACGTACGGAGATACTTTGCCCGGTGGCTATACGCGGCAAGGTAACTCGGGCACGAGGTTGGTCTTCACAGGTATACCCTCGCCGAACCTCAACATGGTCTACGTGCAGCCGAAACGAGTGCTGGCCGAAGTGGACGAGTTCGCCAGCGAACTGGCCGCGAAAGACGTGCGCTGGAGCATCCAGGTACGCGGGGAGGTCGACCCGGACCTGCGGGATCTGGCCGCCCGCTACGGGATGACCGTTCCGGAAGAGACCCCGCTGCTGCTGTGGGACGCCGAGCTCCTGCCGACGCTTCCCACCGCCCTCCCGCCGGGCGCCAAGGTGCGTGTGGTGCACGGTGCGGAGTACGACGTACTCGCGGCGGCCATGGCGGCCGGGTTCGGGGTGCCGAGAGAGATGGCGGAGCTGCTCGTTCAGCCCCCGCTGCTCGACGCGCCCGGCGTCACCGGCTATGTGCTGGAGCTGAACGGCGAGGGCGTCGCGACCGGCCACAACATCAGGATCGGCGATCACGTGGTGCTGCTCGGCGGCTCGGTTCCGGAACGGAGCCGGCGCAGTGGCTACTACCGCGCCCTGGTCGCCTCGCGGCTCAGGGACGCTGTCGCCGACGGGGCCCGCTACGCCATCAGCGAGAACAGCCCGATGTCCCGGCCGCTGTTCGAATCGTTCGGGGCCAGGCAATTCGAGACGCTGACTCATCTCACCATGTCGTGATGGAGTCAGACGGTCAATCAAATGCCGCGGCTCCGGGCTCGTGCGGAGGCGGCTGCGAGGAATACCAGGCCCGGTTGGCGTTGAAGTGCGCGAGGAAGAACAACACTTCTTTGCGTTCCAGTTCCATCGGCGGCGGGTCCGGGACGTAATCCCAACCAGGCGGCTGATCGAAGTGGGCCGGCATGGTCGGCTGGTTCCACGTCGCCACAGCCTGCTCGGCGCTCTCGCGGTCGTCCCATGTCCCGAACGACCTTTCCCGTTGCCGCATCGGCTTGGTCATCGCGGTGAGCAGAGTGGGGCTGTACACGCCCTGCACCCGGAAGTTCTCCAGGTGCCGACGCGGCATCACCAGCAGGATGTACGGCCCGCGGCTTCCCCGGTGCCGCCCGACCACCCCGACCTGCACCCCGCCGTCGCCCCAGCTCGGCGGCAGAACCCACACCTTCGCCCCGGCCGCGAAATGCTTGGTCCCGCGCTGGATGTCCAGGCCGCCGTCGCCCCGCCCGAGTTCCCGCCGCACGTTGGCCGCGACCCCGAACGCCAGCAGCGCGGGCTCGGCCCCACCGTCGTCGTCTGGCATGCGCACAGTATGGCCGACGGATTCAACGACTACCCCACGGGTTTCGACCCTGACACCGCGAACGAATCGGCCGTCGCGTGCGTGAGGACGTAGTTCTCGAAGCGGCTCAGGTAGTCGTTGAAACGGGGGTCCAGGAACACCTTCGCGAACTGCTCCGGGGACATCGCGGCCGGCACGCTGGAGTCCTGGATGATGTACATCCCGCCCTCCTCCCCATACGAGCCGCTGGTTGGCTTGCTGGACACCGGGACGGAGACGGTCGCGGTGCTGATCAGGTAGCGGCCGTAGTCGGGGTTCTGGACGCTGTACCCGACGGTGCCGGCTGTCTCGTCGATCGTGAGGGCGCCGTAGAACTGCTGGGCCGGTCGGGTCTGGAGGCAGTACTGGTTGTGCCCGGCGTTCAGGTCCCGCATCGGGAACGGCGAGCCGTTCGGTCCGGGGACGGTGGTCGCCGGCGGGTTGTCGACCGGGTTCGGCTGGCACTGGTCGAAGGGGCCGTAGTGCTTCTTCTCGTAGGCGCTGTCGGGCCACAGGTAACGGATGCCGAGCTGGGTCCGTCCGGCGGCGGTCTTCACCACCCACTGTTCCCCGGGGCCGCCCGTCATGCTGAGGTCCGGGGCGTCCGGGAGCGTCACCGTCGCCTGCGGCATCAGCGTCATCAGCGTCTCGCCGGTCATCACGCACATGTCGACGGCTTGCTGCTGGGTGTTGGGCATCATGTTCGTGCTGATCGGGGCCAGCGACTTGGACCAGTCCTTGCCGCACAGCCGGACGGCGGCCTGGTGGACCGCCGGCGTCGCGTTCAGCGGCTGGTCAGTGGCCACCGGCGGGAAGACCGCGGTGGTGCTCGGCGCCGATGCGGAAGTGGAAGCGTTTTTGTCGCCGCCGGTCGAGGAACCGAAGCCGGGCAGGACGGCGTACGCCCCCACGCCGAGCGCGAGCAGGGCCAGCGGCGAGACGGCCATGGCGATCCGGTCGCGGCGCTGCTTGCGCCGCTTGAGCTGCGCCCCCTGGACCGCCCCGGCCACGATGTCGACCAGGGGCGGTTCGTCGTGCAGGGTGGCTTCGAAGATCTGGCGAATGCGCTCGGTCATCTCTGGTCATCCGTTCTGGGCGGCCGGTCGTGCGGGCCGGATCGGTGTCAGGTCGTCGGCGTCCAGCAAGGAGTCGCCGAGGATCTCGCGCAGCCTGGCCAGGGCGCGCGAGGTCTGGCTCTTGACGTTGCCGGTCGAGCAGCTGAGCGCGGCGGCCGTCGCCTCCACGCTCAGGTCCTCCCAGAAGCGCAGCACCAGCACGGCACGGCCGCGTGGAGCGAGCTTGTCCAGGGCGGACAACAACGCCAACCGGAGCTCCGGCAGCTCCGGCGGACGGGAGGAGAAGTCGCGCTCGGCCTTCACACTGAAGTCCGTGGCGCGCGCCCGATCCCGTTGGTACTTCTTGCGATCACTCAGGTAGGCGTGGATGAGCGCCTTGTGGGCGTACGCGTCGAGCGCATCGGCGCGACGGACGCGGTTCCAATGCAGGCAGAGATTGAGGAGCGTGGTCTGCGCGAGGTCCTGCGCGTCGTTCCAATCCCCGCACAGCAGGAAGGCCAGACGTCGCAGGCGCCCCTGCTGGGCGTGCGCGAAAGTGGTGAACTCGTCCAAGCCGTCCATCTACGTCCGCAGCTCCTACCCGGTTTCCCCGACCCCCGGCGCTACCGGCTACCGATCGCGCCCTTGTCTGAAGAACTGTGACTGAGCCGGGGGCCTTCAGGTTGCATCGGTGGGGCAGATCATGTGTGCTCCAGGTCCGATGCTCCAGGTCCGATCACGCCGGCGGGGTGCCGGCCTCGGTGTTCGGCGTGCGGTGCTATTCGCGGCCGGACTTGGCCGGTGCACCGCTGCCCTGGTAGGAGGGCAGATCCGTGACGAGCTTGGTGAGTTCGGGACGGGCCGCGTAGCGCTTCCGGTGCAGCTCGGCGATCTTCTCGCCGATCTCGGGGTCCGGGTCGTCGGTCACGTCGAAGGACTCGAAGCGTTCCACGAGCGGAAGCCCGATCTCGTCGGTGTGCGCGTGCGCCGGGTGCATCAGGTATTCCCAGTAGCCGTCGAGGTCTTCGATGACGAACACCGCGCCCCACTCGAAGTCGCCCCCGAAGTCGGGCCCGACGACGAAGGACTTCACGGCCGGGATCACGCGGCCCTGGTTGCGCAGGCTCTCCAGCGCGGCTTCGAGGTCTTCGGGGGCGACGCCGGGCTTGATGGTGAGGCGGTTGCCGTGGTAGATCATGGTGCTTCCCCTTGCGCTTGAGCTAGTAGTGTTCGTTAGAAGCTGTAACTAGAGTGTGTGCTCGTTACGGCCTGCTTGTCAAGGGCGAGGGCGTGCGCATGGAAACAGAGCACTCAATCAGTGCTCTCATATGGGGCGGGCCATCTCGACGACGCCTGGGGTGACGACTCGCGGCCCAGAACCGGCGGTCTTACTCGCCGCCTAGAACCGGTGGCCTTACTCGGCGGCGATAGTCCGCAGCCCGGCGAACACCACGTTCAACCCGAATTCGAACCCGCGATCGGCCGCGGCCCGCTGCTGGCCCGCCTTGTGCGCCTGTTCCTCGATCGTGTAGCCGTTCAGATAGCTGGTCAGCACGTCGGCGGCGTTCTCGGCGGTGGCGGGGTCCAGACCCGCGGCCGTGAGGAGCCCTCGGAGTCGTTCGATGTAGGCCTGTGCGTTCGGGCCGGGGGTGTCCATCTCGACGAGGATCCGGGCCCCGTCGGCGTGCGCGAGCATCGCGTCGCGCAGGGCGTGGATCATCGCGCCGGCCTGCCGGGGCCAGTCGCCGTCGGGGATCGGGGCGGCGGACGCCTCGGCGATGATCTGCTCGGCCACCGCGTCCAGCAGGGCCTGGCGGCTCGGGTAGTGCCAGTACAGCGCGCCCACGCGGACGCCGAGGCGGGTGGCGAGTTTGCGGGTGGAGAAGGCGTCGAGTCCGGCCTCGTCCAGGAGCGTGATCGTGGCGTCCAACACCACCGCCGGGGTTAACCGCATGCCCAGATCATGTCATGAATCACGCGGTGAATCATGCCCTGGACTTGCCAATTGAACAGTGTCCAAGTAACTTGAGCAGTGTTCAAGCGTGCTCTTCAGGAGGTGTGTGATGCGAGTTTCCGTGATCGGGGCCGGTCTGGGTGGGCTGTGCCTGGCGCAGGGCCTGCGAGGCGCCGGCATCGACGTCGACGTGTACGAGCGGGATCCGGCGATCACCGCGCGGTTCCAGGGTTACCGGCTGGTGCTGAGCCCGACCGGCTTCGAGGCGCTGCACGGCTGTCTGCCGTCGCGCTGGCATCCGCTGCTGGACGCGATCGTGGACGACACCCGCGTCGAGCGGCTGATCCTGGACACCCAGCTGAACAAGGTCGGCGAACTCGGCCCGGCCCGGTCCGGCCTCGTCGTCGACCGGCACGTGCTGCGGCACCTGCTGCTCACCGGGCTCGACGTGCACACCGGCGCCGCGCTGACCGGCTACGACGTGCTGGACGGCAAGGACGGCAAGGACGGCGAAGCCGCCAAGGTCCAGGCCCACTTCGCGCAGGGCGCCAGCCCGGCCCCCGCCGACCTGCTCGTCGGTGCGGACGGCGTCAACTCCGCCGTCCGCGCGTTGCTGACGCCGCAGACCGTCCCGACCGACACCGGCGTCCGCTTCGTCATCGGCCGCACCCCGATGACCGAGCAGTTCGCGGCCCTGTCGCACGCCTGGGGCGCGAAGATCGCCGGCGACGGAGTCAGCCTGCTGCTCGGCGCGATGCGCTTCGGCATCCCGCCGAAGCAGGCGGCCGAGGAGCTGGCGCCCGAGGTGAGGCTCCCGGACACCGGCGACTACGTGCGCTGGGCCATGATCCTGCCGCCGAACAGCTCGCTGGGCGAGGAGACCCCGCAGCAGGCCGTCCTGTCCCGGATCCAGGGCTGGCACCCGGATCTGCGGGCGCTCATCGAGCAGGCCGACACCGATAACAGCACCCTGCTGTCGATCCGGGTCGTCGAGCCGCGCGAGCGCTGGGCCCGCGGACCGGTCACGCTCCTGGGCGACGCCATCCACGCCACCTCCCCGACCGGGGGCAACGGCGCGAACACCGCCCTGCGTGACGCCGACCTGCTCCGCCGCAGCCTGATCCCGGCCGCCGCGGGTTCCCGGAGCCTGCTGGACGCGGTCGGCGACTACGAGACGCAGATGCTCGAGTACGGCGCCGAAGCGGTGCGCTTCAGTCTCGAAGCGCTCCCGGCCTACGTCGCGAAGCCGTAGTCGGCCCTGACGGCCTGACGGCCTCGCGATCAGGTCCCGCGCACGATCGCAAGGGTCGAGTACGCCCGGACAAGGGTCCGGTGGCGTAGCGGTGTCCTGAGGCTCAGCCAAGTCAAGGACCTAGTCAGGGTTCGGATACGTTGTCTAGACCATTGGTGGCGAATACGGTGCGCTCAGCGGGGCGGCCGGTCACCTCTGGCGGCCGACCGCCGATTCCCTGTCCAGGACGGAAGGCTCGCGGCATGCCGCGAGCCCGGTGTCCCCTTGCCTTGGAAAGGAGTCCGAGTGGACAAGATTCGCTCGGCGTCACGCACGCGATCCGGGTGGACCGCGCGGTTGGCGGCCTTGGGCGCCGCGGCTGTGCTGGTCTGGGGCGGGTTGGGCGGTCCGGCCGCCGCGGCCACCGTGACCGCCGCCTCCGCCACCGGTTCGACCGCCACTTTCGTCGCCGGTTCGGCCACTTCCGCCACGGGTTCGACGGCGACCGGTTCCACAGCCACCTCCGCCGCCGCGCACCAGGCGACGGACTACGTCCGCTCCTGCGCCGCCCCGACGCGGCAAGGCCAGATGGCATGTCTGGCGCTGCGCCGCACCGACGTGCCCGCCCACCGCGCCACCGCCGTGCCCGCGGCGGTCTCCGGCTACGGTCCGTCGGACCTGACCAGCGCCTACAACCTGCCGGCCGGCGGCGGCGCGGGGCAGACCGTCGGCATCGTGGACGCGCAGGACGACCCGAACGCCGAGAGCGACCTGGCGGCGTACCGCTCCAACTTCGGGCTGCCCGCCTGCACCACCGCCAACGGCTGCTTCAAGAAGGTCGACGAGAACGGCGGCACCAACTACCCGACCTCCGACACCGGCTGGGCCGGGGAGATATCCCTGGACCTGGACATGGTCTCGGCGATCTGCCCGCAGTGCCACATCGTGCTGGTCGAGGCGACCTCGGCGAACATGAGCGACCTGGGCACTGGGGTCAACCAGGCGGTGGCGCAGGGTGCGAAGTTCGTGTCCAACAGCTACGGCGGTTCCGAGGACGGCTCGGACACCTCCTCGGACTCCAGCTACTTCCACCACCCGGGCGTGGCGATCACCGCCAGCACCGGTGACTCGGCCTACGGCGCGGAGTACCCGGCGACGTCGCAGTACGTGACGGCGGTCGGCGGCACCTCGCTGACCCGGGGCGGCGGCAGCCGCGGGTGGAGCGAGTCGGTCTGGGAGACCAGCTCCACGGAGGGCACCGGCTCAGGGTGCTCCGCGTACGACCCGAAGCCGTCGTGGCAGCACGACACCGGCTGCTCCACGCGCATGGAGGCCGACGTCTCCGCGGTCGCCGACCCGGCCACCGGCGTGGCGGTCTACCAGACCTACGGCGGGTCCGGCTGGTCCGTCTACGGCGGCACCTCGGCGGCCTCGCCGATCGTCGCCTCCGTCTGGGCGCTGGCCGGCGCGCCGAACTCCGGCGACATCGCGGCTCAGTACCCGTACAACCACACCGGCAGCTTCAACGACGTCACCACCGGCAGCAACGGCACCTGCTCGCCGGCCTACTTCTGCACCGCGCAGGCCGGCTATGACGGCCCGACCGGCTGGGGCACCCCCAACGGCACCTCCGGCTTCAGCGCGGGCTCGACCGCCGAGACCGTGTTGGTGACGAACCCCGGGAACCAGAGCACCGCGGTCGGGGCCTCGGCCTCACTCCAGATCTCGGCCACCGACTCGGCCGGCAAGGCACTGACCTACACCGGCACCGGGCTCCCCGCCGGACTGTCGATCAGCACCAGCGGCCGGATCTCCGGAACCGCGACGACCGCCGGCACGTACTCGGTGACCGTTACCGCGAGTTCCGCCACCGCCCACGGCTCGACCACCTTCACCTGGACCGTCACGGGTTCGGGTACTGAGACGGTCTCGGTGGCCAACCCGGGCAGCCAGTCCGGCACCGTCGGCACCGCCGCGTCGTTGCAGATCTCGGCGACCGACTCGGCGGGCAAGGCACTGACCTACACCGGCACTGGGCTCCCGGCCGGACTGTCGATCAGCACCAGCGGTCTGATCTCCGGAACCCCGACCGCGGCCGGCACCTTCACGGTCACCGTCACCGCGACCTCCGGAACGGCCACCGGCACCGCCGCCTTCACCTGGACCGTCAGCGGCGGCTCCGGCGGCTGCACCGGCCTGACCGCGTGGAGCGCGAGCACCTCGTATGTGCCGGGTGACGTGGTCTCCTACAGCGGCCACAAGTACACGTCCACCTGGTACTCGACCGGGGCCACCCCGGGCGCGCCGGGATCGTGGGCGGTGTGGACGGACAACGGCGCTTGCTGAGGCGGGGCTCGCCACGGTGAGTGGTTGAGCGCGGTTGTGCTTGACCGGCCAGGTCAGAGATCTTCTGACCTGGCCTTTTGCCATCGATATAGACAAGAGCTCTTGCACAATAGCCATTGCACAAGAGCTCTTGTACGATACGGGCATGGCAGATGACTCCCCGCGCAAGATCTCCGACCCGCGCAAGATCTCCGACACCCGAGTGCTGGCCGCGCTGACCCACCCGCTGCGCCGGCAGATCCTGGACGTGCTGGAAGCGGACGGCCCGGCGACGGTGGGGATGCTCGCGGAGCGGACCGGTGAAGCGGCCGGCAACGTCAGTCATCACGTGCGCGTGCTCGCCGATGCCCGCCTGGTCCAGGACGTCCCCGAGTTGGCACGGGATCGGCGGGAGCGTTGGTGGCGGGCCACTTCCGCGGACGTGCTGTGGGCGCGTGCCGATTTCCAGGGGAGTCCGGCCGATGCCGCCGTCGCCGATGCCGCGGGCTCGCTCCTGCTGGATCGGCAGCTGGCGGCCGCGCGGTCGTGGCCCGCACGCCGGGCGGGGTATTCGGCGCCGTGGCGGGAACTCGGTTCGCTCTCGACCGAGGCGTGGCTGCGGTTGAGCCCCGAGGAGGCCCGCGAGTTCGGGGCGCAGCTGATGGCCCTGTTCGACACCTGGTCACACCGGGCCGTGCCGGACGATTCGCAGGACCGTGAGTCGGTGTTGGTCTTCGGACACGTCGTGCCGACCGCACCGTGACCGCGAGAGTCGTAGCGCTCGACCTCTCCGCCGTCGACGGCGCAGGCCGGCCACGCTGGGGCCTGCTGTCGGACCACGACTTCCGCTTGCTGTGGAGCGGTCAGACGATCAGCAGCGCGGGCAGCAGCATCACGGCTGTCGCGCTACCTCTCGTGGCCGTGGTCGACCTGCACGCTGGCCCGCTGGCGGTGGGCTTGTTGATGGCGGCGATATGGCTCCCGTGGCTGGTGCTCGGCCTTCCGGCCGGGGTGTGGGTCGGACGGATACCCCGACGCACGCTGATGATCTCGTGCGATGTGGCGATGGCTGTGGTCTTCGTCAGCGTGCCGATAGCCGCGTGGACGCACACGCTCACCGAGACCTATCTTCTGGTCGTCGCAGTGGTCTCAGGTACCGGCTCGGTCTTCTTCATGTCGGCGTACCAGGTCTATCTGCCGGAACTGGTCGGCGCCGGCGACCTGATCGAGGCCAACGCGAAACTCCTGGGGAGTGCTTCGGTCGCGCAGGTGGTCGGTCCCGGCGCGGGTGGCTTGGCGGCCCAGGTGTTCGGGGTGGTCTCCGGGCTCATGGCCGACGCGGCGACGTTCGTGATCTCGGCGGTCACTTTGGTCCTCATCAAGCCCCGGCGCGATAGTCCTCAGATCGGGCTGGATTCGCCCGATGCCTCCCAACGCTCACGCTCACTACGCACCGAGGTCGCGGACGGCTTCCGATTCGTCGTCCGGGACCCCTACCTCCGAGCGATCACCGCCTTCGGCGCCGCCGCCAACCTCGCCCTGGCCGCGTATCAGTCGATCGTGGTCCTCTACCTCGTCCGCGACCTGCACGTCCGAGCCGGTTTGGTGGGCCCGCTGGCCGCGGCCGGGGCGCTCGGCGGGATTCTCGGCGCCTGGCTCGTGCACCCGCTGTGCCGGCGTTTCGGCACCGCGCGCGGCACGGTCGCGGTGCAGCTGGTGGCCACCCCGTTCGCCTTCCTGATCCCCCTGGCCTCGCCGGGCCCGGGTGTGGCGCTGTTCGTCATCGGATCCCTGGCCTTGGTGGCCGGGACCGTCGCGGGCAACGTGGTCTTCGCCAGCTTCCGGCAGCGGTACGCGCCGCCGGAGATGGTCAGCCGCGTCATCACGTTCGCGATGACCATCAACCACAGCAGCATTCCGGTCGGGGGCCTGCTTGGCGGCGGCCTCGGCGCCGTGATCGGATTGCGCGCCACTTTGTGGGCGACGGCCGGGCTGCTGGTCGCGTCCTGCGCGGTCCTGCTGATCGGGCCGCTCGCGCGCCAGCGCGACCTGCCCACCGCGGTGCGGCCCGCAAGCCACCGGTCCCGCGGCCAGCACGTCACGACATGGGAAGCATGAGCGCCTACCCTGTTGTTATAGGTGGAGACCACCGAAAGCACATACTGACCCGCGAAGGAAGAGGAACAGCGATGGCCACCGAGAAGGCGATTCTCGCCGGAGGCTGCTTCTGGGGCATGGAGGAACTGCTCCGCCGCGAGCCTGGTGTCGTTTCCACCCGCGTCGGGTACTCCGGCGGGGACACGCCGAACGCGACCTACCGTAACCACGGTGACCACGCGGAGTCGATCGAGATCGTCTACAACCCGGAGGAGACCGACTACCGGGCGCTGCTGGAGTTCTTCTTCCAGATCCACGACCCGACGACGGTGGACCGCCAGGGCAACGACCTGGGCCGCAGCTACCGCTCGGCGATCTACTACCTGAACGACGAGCAGAAGCGCGTCGCCGTGGACACCATCGCGGACGTCGAGGCCTCCGGGCTGTGGCCGGGCAAGGTCGTCACCGAGGTCACCCCGGCCGGGGACTTCTGGGACGCCGAGCCGGAGCACCAGGACTACCTACAGCGGTACCCGGACGGCTACACCTGCCACTACCCGCGCGCGAACTGGAAGCTGCCGCGGCGCGCGGCCTGAGGCACGAACTCCGGCCGGTCATGGGGACTGCGGTGTCCCTGCGACCGGCCGTCGTGCACTATGGCCTGTGCCTCCGGGCCTCATCTCTCCAGGCCCTATCCCTCCGGGCCCTATGCCTCCGGCTCGAACAGCGCGAGCGGCGCTCCTTCGACGACCAGCGCCGTCAGGCCGCCATCGGTACCTGAGGTGTGGATCTCACCCTCGTCCCAGACCACGCCTTCACCGGTGCGGATCTCGGTCCGGACCCCGTCGGCTCCCGCGACCCAACCTGCTCCGGCCGTGACGAGGAACATCTGCGAACTGGGCGCTTGATGGGTGCCGATGACCCCGCCCGCCTCGACGGTCAAGCAGGTGAGCCGCATCCGCCCTTCCCCGGCGGCGATCCGCGTCGCGACCAGCCCGACGCTGTCGTAGGCCGCTATGGGCCGCTCGGCGCGGTCGAAACGGAAGATCCTCACGAGACAGCCTCCAGAGTCCTGATAGCGGCGGCCTAGCCTACGTCCAGAGAACGGTTGTGGTCTCCGATCACTCAGCCCGCGCGCGCCCTGCGCAGCGGCCGGATCACGCAGCCCCGTCCCACTCCCAGCGGATCCCGACGCGTCCCGACGGCACCGGCGCGACGTTCACGTGCACCGACCGGTACCCGGTCATCGTCAGCTCCCGTATCTCATGCCCCTGATATGAGAAGCACGCCACCGGGAGCTGCTCCGGATCGAACCGGACCTGGAGCGCGTACTGCCCGGCCGGGAACCGGAAGCCGCGGTGATAGTCGTCGCACTCCGCGTCCGACTCGTCGAGCACTTCGTAGCGGATCAGGTGCGTCTGCCCGGTGCGCAGGACGAGGTCGAATAAGAGCTCGCATACCAGCACCCCGGCGTCCGCGTCCCGGCGGACCCGCCCTACCCGGCAGTTCTCCAGCGCCCGCACGCTGACCAGCGAGATGTCGGCTCCCGGGTCCGCGGTCACGATCGCGATGTAGCGGTCGACGCCGTCCTGGTGGGCCCGCAGGACCTGGAAGACCTCGCGGCGCGCGCACGACCGGTGGCCGTCGATCCACACCAGTTCGTGCTGCGCCGCGATGTGCAGCTTGTCGTCGGCGGTCGTGTCCAGCGACGCGATCAGCCCCTCGACGGCCGGCCACGCCGGCATCAGCTGCCGGTAGCCGCGCGAGCCCTGCGGCAGACCGACCGCCGGGCCGCGCGGACGGCGCGGGCCGAGCAGGACGAGCAGGGCGTCCGGGGGCAGTCCCAGGATCTCCTCCAACGCCGAGACCGCGCGCAGCGAATCGGGCCGCTCCGGGCGCCGATGGCCGTTCTGCCAGTAGCTCAGCGTCGCCGCACCCACCTGGATGCCTCGGGCCGACAGGTGGCTGCGGAGCCGTTCCAGCGAAAGACCGCGCGCCGCGATCGCCACGCGCAGCGCTTCCTCGAACGGCCCGGTACGCAGGACCGCCGACAGATTCGCGGCGGCGGCCCGGGCCGCGCCGGTGTGAACATTCACAGATATCCAGGCAAGCGCCGATTTAAGAATCCTGTCAAGGCGAGAGCCTTCACGATGTCCCCGCCACCGCCGATCGCGTTCTGGGCAGCCTCGCCACCTGCCCATACGCTCACGCCACCACCCCGCACGGACAGACTCGAAAGGAGTCCAGCGTGTCACCCACACCCGGTATTCCGCCCACCAAGCGGACCCGCCACATCCGGGCCGTGGCGGCGCTCGCCGCCATCCTCTCGCTCCTCGCCTTCGTGGCGGTACCCGCCGCGTCCGCGTCCACCGCGAACCAGCTGAACATCTCGATGCAGACACAGCAGGCGTCGAACTGGTGCTGGGCCGCCTCCGGCGACACGGTCGCGGCCTTCTACGGCCACGACTACTCGCAGAACCAGTTCTGCGACATGGCGTTCGGCAACAACACCAACGCCTCCTGCGCCAACGACGAGGCGTCGCTGTCCGACGACCAGACCGCGTTCTCGACGATCGGTATCTCGCCGGGGAACTACGTCACCGGCTACCTGTACTACTCGGCGGTCATCCGGGAGATCGACGCCGGACGTCCGGTGATGGCCCGCATCCAGTGGTCGTCCGGCGGCGGCCACATGGAGGTCCTCTACGGCTACGACCAGAGCCAGAACTGGGTGTACTGGGGCGACCCGTGGCCGTCGGACAATCGCTACAACTGGGGCGATTACAACTACTACGTCAGCAACAACTCCTTCGAGTGGACGCACTCGCTCGACTACATCGGCGCGTGAGGGGGAACGGGACCATGCTTCGCAGAACTCTTCGTAGAAATCTTCGCAGAACTCTGATGACGTTCGCGGTCGCGTCCGGCCTCGCCGGGCTGACCGCCGGGACCGCCGCGACGGCCTCGGCATCGACGGCCGTCGCGCCGACGCTGGCAGCCACCGCCCCGGCGCCGACGGCCCCCAGCGGCGTCGACGTCGCCGCCGCCCACTCCGCCGCGACCGCCACCCTGGACACGGTCGGCCGCTTCCTGGCCGCCGGTGGCCAGAAGCCGCAGGGCACCATGCAACAACAGGAAGCAGCCGCCGCAGCCCTGGCCCCACGCCTGGACAGCGCCACCCTCCCGGTCTACTACCTCGACGCGGCCTTCGTCGCCGACCCGTCCCGGGCCGGCACCGCCTCCCCGGTCGCGACCCTGGCCTTCCTCGCCACCGACGCGGTCGGCACCTCCGGCACGCACGCCTCAGTGTGGGCGGCGAAGGTCGGCACCACCTGGAAGGTCGTGAACATAGCTCAGGGCTCTGACGAAACCTCCTACGCCGCCCAAACCCGCCCCGGCGGAACGGTATTCGAAGAGCCACAGATAGGCGCCTGGTACCAACTGATCGCCGGAAAGGTCCTGCCCCTCGACGCCACCGCACGCCAGTCCGTCGGCCCGCAGGGCATGCCCCTGGCCGACTACCACAAGCTCGTCCGCTCCCGCTACGCCGACAAACTCCCCGGCAGCGCCTACGACCACGCGGGCATCGCCGGCGGCTTCCAGCCCAGCAACCCGGCCCTCGGCAAGACATCGGGGTCCGCCTCGGACACCACCGCGATCCTCGCCGGCACCGCCGCACTGGCGGCCGCGGGCGCGGGCGGCGCGTGGTTCGTCATGTACCGGCGGACCCGGCGGCGGGAGGTGATCGCGGCTTAGGAGCGGCATAGGAACTGATAGCAGCTGAGGAAGCCGGGTCGACAGGGTTGGGGATCTCTGTCGGCCCGGTTGAATGTATCGCCGACGGACGGCAGTCAATCGCCTGGTTTCGCCAGCGCGCGCTTGATCCCGCGCCGCACAAAAGCGCGGGCCCGCATCGCGCGCCGGATGCGCCGCAATCGGCCGATCGCCTCGGGATCCGAATAGCGCCGATCGCGGATGTCGCGGACCACGTCGGCAGGTGCCCCGAGCGCCAGCAGTTCCGTCAGCGCTTCGCCCTTCGTGATCAGGCGTCCGTCGCGCAGCGTGACGGTGGCGCGGGCCAGGACCAGCAGGCCCAGGCCCACCCAGATGTCCCGGAGCAGGAGACCACGACGCCGTGAAGCGCCCGGGCCGGATGACCCGGCCGAGCGCTCCACACCTTCAGACCTTCACAACTTCGGGTATCCAGTCGTGCCCAGCCGTCCTACCGCAGACGCCCGGCCTCGATCGGCGCCGAACCACCGGCAGCCTCCGGCCGGAACGGCACCGCCGGTCCCGGCGCCGGCGCCGCCGGCCTGCGGTCGCGCCGGCGCCAGTTCCGCTCGCCGAGCAGGATCATCACCGTCGGCAGCAGCACCACGCGGATCACCGTGGCGTCCAGCAGGATCGCGACGCCCAGGCCCACGCCGAGTTGCTTGAAGTCCTGCATGTCGAGCGTGCCGAAGACCGCGAACACCGCCACCATGATCGCCGCGGCGCTGGTGATGGCGCCGGCGGTGGCGCGCAGTCCGTGCGCGACCGCGTCCTTGGTGCTCAGGCCGCGCTCCCGGGCCTCGCGGATCCTGGAGACCACGAACACGTGGTAGTCCATGCTCAGGCCGAACAGGACCACGAACACGAACAGCGGGATCCAGGCTTCGAGTGTGCCGATGGCCGTGGTGCCGACCAGGCTGGCGCCCCAGCCGTGTTGGAAGACGGCGACCATCACCCCGTAGGCCGCGGCCGTGGACAGCAGGTTGAGCACGATCGCGGTGGCCGCGATCACCCAGCTGCGGAAAGCGATGAGCATCAGCAGGAAGGTGACGGAGACCACGAACACGAACACCGGCAGCAGGCTGTGGGTCAGCTGGCGGTTGAAGTCGGTGCTCAGGGCCAGCGACCCGCCGGTCGCGGCTGTGGTGTTCGGCAGGGCGCCGAAGGTGTGCGGGACGATCGTGTGGCTGATCTTCGTGATCGCGTCGACGGCCTTGGTGTCGGCGTCCCGTCCGGCGATCGGGAACAGGACCTTGAGGACGTGCTGCGCGGGGTACGGCGTCACCTGGACCGGGCCGGCACCGAGCGCGCCGGCCGCGGCGGCCTGGCTCTTGAAGGCGGCCACGGCCTGGGCGACGGCGGGCGCGTTCACGTCGGGGGTCTGCACGACCACCATGCCGGGCGCCGGGCTGGCCGGGAACTCGGCGCTGATCTCGTTGTAGGTCTGGACGATCGGATTGGTGGCCGGGAGCAGCTTGTTGACGTTCAGCGACTCGGTCTTCATCCCGAGCGCCGGGATCGCCAGGACGACCAGCACCCCGACGGCCAGGGCGGCGAAGGGCTTGGGGTGGTTGAGCACCTTGGCCATGGTCGCGTTCCACAGCCGGCCGCCGTTCGCGGCGGCCGGGTCGGCCACCTGGGACTGCCGGGCCAGGCGGGCCTGACGGTCGGTCCGGTGCTGCCGGTTCTTCTTGCGGCGCCCCCAGTCGATCTTGTCGCCGAGCATGGACAGCAACGCCGGGAGCACGGTGACCGAACCGAGCATCGCGATGGCCACCACCAGGATGGTCGCCAGGGCGAAGCCGTCGAAGATGTGCATGCCGGTCAGGAACATCCCGGCCATCGCGACCATCACCGTGATGCCGGAGACCAGTACCGAGTGCCCGGAGGTGGCCGCGGCGATCCGCAGCGCCTCCTGCGGGTCCCGGCCGGCCGCGCGCTCCTGGCGTTCCCGGCGCAGGTAGAACAAGCAGTAGTCGACGCCGACGGCCAGGCCCATCAGGAGCATCACCGAGGTCGACGTCGAGGCCACCGGGATCGCGTGCGAGATGAGGTCGAGCAGCCCGAGCGCGGCGACGAACGCGGTCACCGCCAGCAACACCGGCAGCACGGCGGCGAGCAGCGCGCCGAAGGTGGCCAGCAGGATGCCGAAGGCCAGCGGCACCGCGGTCCACTCGGCGCGTTTGAAGTCGTTGCCCAGCGAGTCGTTCAGCCACTTCTGCCCGGAGGCGTCGCCGAACTCGTCGAACCGCATGTCAGGGTTCTGGGCCCGGGCCTTGGCGACGGCGTCGAGGATGGGTTGCGCGTGATCGGCCGCCTTGTCCGGGTCACCGACGACGTCGAAGGTGACCAGCGCGTAGTGCCCGTCCTTGGAGATCAGGCCGGCGCTGTAAGGGTTCTGTATCGATGTGGTCTGGCCGGTGCCCTGCACGCCGGAGACGACCGCGTTGACGGCCGTCCGGAACGGCGCCGCGTCGGCGCTCTGGGAGGCGCTGTGCACCAGCACCATCTCCGAAGCCGGGTCGGACAGACCCGCGTTCTGCAGGATCTGTAGCGCCTGGGCCGAGGATCCGACGCCGTTCTGGGCGTCGGTCAGGCTGTGCTGGCCGACCGCCCCGCCGACCATCGTCGCCAGCACCACGAACAGGAGCCAGCCGAACACGGCGGTCTTCCGATGTCTTGCGCTCCAGCCGCCCAGCGCGGCGGCGACGCTGCGTTCGCGAGCCATCGTCACTCCTACCCCCTCGGTATCACCGGTGTCGGTCACCGGTACGTCCTCAACGGTAGAAAAGACCAGGTCAGCGAGACATAGGGCTAGATGGTGTGTTGACGGTGTACATAGGTACACCCCTAACAGGGCTGTTAGACCCAGTGCGTGCGAGCCGCCCGGATGGGATGCGGGACGCACGGGAGGTATGGGAGGTATCGGAGGTATGGCCTACGAGATGTACGCCGACAGATCCGGCGGGCTCGATAGCATGCCGCCATGTCACAGACGTTGGTGCGCTGGTCAGAGCTGAAAGCCGTGCCGTGGAAGAACGGCGGCGGGGTCATGCGCGTTCTGGCCCGGGTGCCGGCCGCCGCCACGAACGATGACCTCGGCTGGTCGGCGAGCATCGCCGAGATCGAAGCGGATGGGCCGTTCTCCGCGTTCCCCGGGATCGACCGCGTCATCATGCTGATCGGCGGGACCGAGCTGTTCCTCGACGTCGACGGGACGCCTCACCGACTCTCCAAAACCGACACGCTCGCCTTCTCCGGCGACGCCGTCACCACCTGCCGCCTGCCCGCGGGCCCGGCCCGGGCACTGAACCTGATGATGGGACGCGGGCATGCGGTCGGGACTTCACGCACGGCGGAGGTGGCCGGGGCGCATCAGGTGACGGCGCGGGACAGCGGCGAGGCGGTGGTTCTGGTCGCGCTGACCGGCGGGCTGGCGCTCGATGGGGGAGTGGCGATGGACGCCTTGGACGCGGTGCTGGTGGATGCGTCCGGCAGCGTCACTGTCACCGGGAACGGTTTGCTCGCCGAGCTCAGGGTCGATCAGCGCAGAGCCGACTAAGGCTCTTCCGTAGTCATCGCCTGGCGCGCGTCTTGGGATTGGGCGCGTCGTTGATGGCCAGCAGGAGCAGGTCGTTCAGCTGCCGTTGCTGACTCGCGCTCAGCCCTTCCAGCGGCGAGTCCACGACCAGACTCGCGAGCAGGTCGTCGCGGACCTTGCTCCCGCTGTCGGTGAGCACCAGCTGCTTGGCACGGCGGTCGTTGGGATGGGGCTGGCGCTCCACCAGACCGAGGCGCGCCAGCCGGTCGACGACGTAGGTGACGTTGGACGGTTCGCACGAGCCTCGTGGCTCCGTACCGACGAGGCCGCGCAAGCCGCCGTCGCTGCCCGCTCGCCGCTGAACCGGCTCGGGGTTCCCGATGACGTGGCGGGGATCGTCGCGTTCCTGGTCTCCGCCGACGCGGGGTGGGTGACCGGCCAGACGATCGACGCCACCGGCGGGGCGTTGCTCTGACGAGCCGCCGCAGTAGAGGCCAGAAGCTGACCTCTACTGCGGCCATAGTGGGACCGCCGGCAACGGAAAGAGGCGGTCACCATGAGCAGCGGCGGAGAAGCATTGGGCGGAGAAGGATTGTGAGCGTCCTCGACAACCGCGCGCTCAATCGCGCCACGCTCGCTCGCCAACACCTGCTGGAGCGCGGCGCGGCCTCCGCGGTCGAGGCCGTGTCCCACCTGTGCGGACTTCAGGCGCAGGAGCCGCAGGAACCGTTCGTCGGGCTGTGGTCGCGGGTGGCGGGCTTCCGGTCTCAGTACCTTGATGACGCGCTGACCGGGCGCGCGGTGGTGCGTACTCACCTGATGCGCCGCACCGTCCACCTGGTCACCGCCGATGACGCGCTCGCCTGGCGGGCTCGCCACGACGCCATGCTGCGCCAGCGGGTGCTGGGCACCTACCGGAGCGAACTGGCCGCCATCGACGTGGAGGAGGTCGCCGCTGTGGGCCGTGCGGTTATGGCTGACGGAAGGCCTCGCACTATGAGCGAGCTCGTGCAAGCCGTTGATGACGGCCGGTCGGGCTCACCGCGCCGGGCACTCGGCGAACTGCTCGTCGTGGCCCTCATCCCCATGGCACAGCTGCCGCCTCGCGGTCTGTGGCATCAGCGTGCCGGCGTGCGCAACCTGCCGTTGGCCGCGTGGCTGGAGCGGGACGTCGCGCCGCTGCCCGCGGACGATGCCGATCCCGTCGGGCAGCAACTGCTCCGCCGCTACCTCGCCGCCTACGGTCCGGCCAGCACCTCGGATCTCCGTGCCTGGTGCGGCCTGGCCGGGCTGCCCGCGGCGGTGAAAGCGGTCCGGGACGAGCTCGTCGCGTTCCGGGACGAGAACGGTCGCGAACTGCTCGACCTGCCCGACGCACCGCGCCCCGACCCCGATACGCCTGCCCCTGTCAGGTTCCTGCCGGCCTTCGACAACGCGATCCTCGGCTACCACGATCGCAGTCGCATCATCGACGACGCGCATCTCGGCTTGTCCGTCGCGGGGCACCGGGTCGTTCTGGTCGACGGACGCGTTGCCGCGACCTGGGCTGTCCGAGATCACCGACTCGATATCAGCCCTTTGCGAATGCTCACCGCCTCTGAACAAGAAGCCGTCCACGCCGAGGCCCGGGATTTGATCGAGTTTCTCGACGAAGGCATCGAGGGTGCGATCGTGAGCCGCACTGAGTGACGGTGTGAGGGTGGGACGGTGTGACGGCGCGCGCCGTGGCACAGAGTGACGCGACGTGGCTCAGCCCTGGTTCGCGGCCGCGCGCACCTCGTCGAGCGCCTGCCGCGCGGCGTCCCCGAACTGCTCGACCTCGGCCGTGTCGCTCCACTGCTCGTAGGCGATGGCCATGGCCAGTGCCCCCAGCTCCGCTGTCACGCGTGCGGTGAGGTCGGGTATGCCGCGTTGAACGAGCGCGTCGGCGATCGACGTGGTCAGGTCGCGCCCCTTGCGCGCTTCGCGCTCGCGCAGCTCCGGGTTGGCGGCGATCACCGCGCGCCTGCGGGTGCTGAACCCGCGGCGTTCGGGGGTGAAGACGAGCTCGCCGACGCTGTCGAAGGCGTGGGCGACGGCTTGGAGCGGGGTGGCTGTGGCCGGGGCCGCGGTGATCCCGTCGATGAGGAGCCGGGCCATCGTGTCGCCGCCGAACAGGACTTCCCGTTTGTCCTGGAAGTGCCGGAAGAAGGTGCTTTTGGTCAGGCCGGCGCGCTGTGCGATCTCGATCACAGTCGTGTTCTCGTAGCCGTGCTCCTCGAACAGGTCCAGGGCGGCGGCGGCGAGGCGGTCTGCGGCGTTCGGTTTCCACCGGGTCATGGCGACAGTCTACGGGACCTACGGGACTTGGTCCCATCGCCGGTGCTACAGTGATGGGACAAAGTCCCGTCACGGGGCTTCCCACCCTTTGGAGGTCGTCATGAGCCGTGCTGTCATTTACGAGAAGTTCGGCGGCCCCGACGTTCTGGAGCTGCGCGAGGTCGCCGAGCCGCACGCCGGGCCGGGTCAGGTCCGGATCGCGGTGAAGGCCGCCGGACTGAACCCGATGGACTGGCTGATCTCCTCGACGCCGCAGGTGGCGGGCATGTTCGGGGTCAGCGTGCCGGCCGGTTTCGGGTATGACTTCGCCGGGGTCGTCGACGAGGTCGGGCCCGGCGTCGAGGGCTTCGCCGCCGGCGACCGCGTCTTCGGCGGCGCGATGGCGAAGGCCGTCGCCGACTTCGCGATCGTGAGCGTTCCCTCCACGTCGGTGGACGCGCTGTTCCACACGCCCCAAGGGCTCAGCGACCAGTTGGCGAGCGCGGTGCCCACGCCCGGCATGACGGCCGCGGCCGCGTTGGAGGCGATCGACGTGCGCGCCGGCCAGACCGTTCTGATCGGCGGCGCGTCCGGCGGCGTCGGCGTGTTCGCGGTGCAGCTCGCGAAGCTCGCCGGCGCCCGGGTGATCGGCACCGCCTCGCCCAGTACGTTCGACTTCCTGCGCGAGCTCGGCGCCGAGCCGGTGGCGTACGGACCGGGCCTGGCCGATCGGGTGCGCGCGTCGGCGCCCGGCGGGATCGCGGCGGCGACCGACCTGTTCGGCACCGAGGCCGCCGAGGCCGCGCTCGAACTCGGCGTGCCGGCCGAGCGGATCTCCACGATCGCCGCGGGCCCGAACCCGCCCGGCGGGGTGCGCGCGACCGGCGGCGCCGAGGCCGGTCCGGAGGCCCTGGGGCGGATCACCGGGGCGATCATCGACGGTACGATCACCGTGCCGATCGCCGCCACGTTCCCGATGGAGCAGGTGCGCGCCGCCGTGGAGTTGCAGGCCGGGCGGCACGTGCACGGCAAGGTCTTGATCGTGATGTGAGTCGCGTGGTGTGAGTCGTGGTGAGCGGTCGGTCGCTTTGGGTAGCCTGCGGTCGGTGCGCTGGGGGCGGGGCAACCTGCCGGGACGTCGGGCGTCATAGTGGGTGAGCGCCACGTTCGTTCTTGGGGAGGAAACACATGAACGTCAAGGCATCTGTCGCCCTGGCCGTCCTTGTGGTGTCGACGGTCGGGCTCAGTGCTTGCGCGTCGTCGGCCACCGTGCCGGGTGCGGCGGTGCCGCCGGCGGGGTCTGTGACGTCATCGAGTGCGTCTGTTTCCCCGTCGACTAGCACGCCGTCCCCGAGCGCGTCCCCGAGTGCGTCCAGGAGTGTGTCCGCGACCCCGCCCAGCGATACGGACTCCTCCAGCCTGCCTAGCGACACGGACTCCTCCACCCCGCCCAGCACTGCGGACTCCTCAAGCCCGACCGCGGCGCCGCCGAGCGGCAGCGAGACCGGGAAGTGTTGGTACGGGGCCTGCTACAGCTACGTCACCGGCCGGCAGTACACCGACACAACCGGGGCATCGGTGAACATGGAGCAGGCCTCGCCGGCGAATGTCGCAGCTGACGGTCACTCGCTCCAAGAACTCTCATTGCAGAACTCTGATGACACCACCACCGCGAACACCATAGAGATCGGGTGGACCGTCGACCCGGGTGCCAACGGCGACTATCAGCCCCACCTGTTCGTCTACCACTGGATCAACGGCCATCAGACCTGCTACAACGGCTGCGGCTTCGTCCAGGTGTCGACTTCGGTGACCGCCGGTATGGCGCTGGCCCCGGGTAGGACGGGCACGTTCGGGCTTCGCTTCAACCAGGGGAACTGGTGGGCCTACTACAACGACGTCGCCTTCGGCTACTTCCCCGAGTCCGCATGGAGCGGGGCCTTCACCAGCGCTCAGGTCATATCGGCGTTCGGTGAAGTGTCCGCGGACAAGGAACCCAGTTGCACGCAGATGGGGAACGGCGTCTTCGGCAGTAAGAACGGGGCGTCGTCGATATCCGGCTACAAGCTCTTCGGGGCGACCGATCAGCCGGAGTTCCAGGTTTCGGCGACCGACCCGAACTCGTACAACTACGGCTCGGTGACCGGGACGTCGTTCAGTCTCGGGGGTCCCGGCGCCTGCTAGGTCTTGGCTTCGATCTCAGCTCTTGCGGTTGTAGGCGTGCATGGTCAGTGGTGCGAACACCGCGATCGTCGCGAGTGCCGTAAGCAGTACCGCGCCCACCTGCGTGCCGCTCGCCGTCCCGGCCATGGCGTCGCGGGTGGCGGCGACCAAGTGGGAGACGGGGTTGGCGTCGACGACGGCGCGCAGCCAACCGGGCAGGGTGTGCGGGTCGACGAAGGTGTTGCTGGCCATGGTCAGCGGGAACAGCACCAGGAACGCCAGGTTCGTCACGGCGTTCGGCGTGCGCAGGACCAGGCCGAGCCAACAGAACACCCACGACAGCGCCAGGGCGAACGCGACCACCAGCGCCACGCCGATACCGACGCCGACGGCCCCGCCGTGCGGCCGGAACCCGAGCGCCAGGCCGAGCCCGACGACGAGCGCGGAGGCGAGCAGATAGCGCGCGGTGTCGCCGAGGAGCGCGCCGATGATCGGGGCGGGACGCCAGATCGGCAGGGTGCGGAAGCGGTCGTAGACGCCGGCCGCGTGGTCGGTGTTGAGGTTGATGCCGGTGTACATGGTGGCCAGCAGCACGGCCATGACGAGGGTTCCGGGCAGCAGGGTTTGCAGGTAGCGGTGCGTGGAGCCGGCCAGCGCGCCGCCGAACAGGTACGTGAACAGCAAGGTGAAGATGATCGGTACGGCGATCACGTCAGAGAGCTGTTCCGGGACGTGCCGGATCTTCAGCAGTGCCCGCCAGGCGAAGACGCGGCAGGCGGCCCATGCGGTGGGGCGAGGTGGGCGCTGCGCGGCGAGAATCGTGGCTAGTGGCCGTGGCGCCGGTTGGGTCGCGTTCGGCGTGTCGGCGGTAGGTGTCAGGGTCATGCGAACCTCCGGTGCTCGCCTTGGTTAGGACGCCGCCGCGGCGGGTGCGGCAGTCGTAGTCAGGGCCAGGAACACTTCTTCCAGGCTGGGTTGGTCCAGGCTGAAGCCCGTGAGAGCGATGCCGCCGCGGCTGAGTTCGGCGATCGCCTCGGTGGCGCGTGCCGCGTCGGCGACGGCGACCGTGACGTCGGCGGGATCGGAGCCGGCTGCTTCGACCGATCCGGATCCGGAGCCTGACCCGGAGCCGCCCAGCAAACGGTGCAGCAGTTCGGCGGCATCCGGGCGCCGCTCGGCATCGGCCAAGCGCAGCCGCAGCCGACCGGTTCCGCCGGCGGCACGCAGTTCGCCCGGGGAGCCCTCGGCGATCAGGTGGCCGTGGTCGATGACGGCGACGCGGGACGCCAACTCGTCGGCCTCGGCAAGGTATTGCGTCGTCAACAGGACTGTGGTGCCAGCGTTGGCCAGGGCTCTGATTGTCGCCCAAACCTGGTTGCGGCTGGCCGGATCCAACCCGGTCGTCGGCTCGTCCAGAAACAGCACCTCCGGAGTGGCGACCAGACTGGCGGCGATGTCCAGGCGCCGCCGCATCCCGCCGGAGTATGTCTTGACCTGCCGGGGCGCGGCATCGTCCAGCCCGAACCCGGACAGCAGTTCCGCGGCGCGGATCCGCGCGGCGCGGGGCCGGTAGCCGAGCAGCCGGGCGGCGACGGTCAGGTTCTCGGCGCCGGTCAGGTCCTGGTCGAGCGCGGCGAACTGGCCGGTCAGCGCGATACGTTCGCGCACTGATTCGGCTTGGCGGACGGTGTCCAGGCCCAGCACGCTCGCGGTCCCGGCGTCCGGCCGCAGCAGGGTGGCGAGCATGCGCACGGTGGTGGTCTTGCCGGCGCCGTTCGGTCCGAGGAAGCCGTAGACGCATCCCTTCGGGATGGCGAGTTCCAGGTTGTCCACGGCGTGCGTGCCGCCGAAGTGCTTGGTCAGGCCGGTGGCGTGAATAGCCAGGTCGGATGGTGGATTCATGAACGGTGATCCCCTCGCGAGGCATGGCGGCGGATCGTGATCCGCGGCGTAAAGGTGACAGCAGTGTCACGGTAAGCCCGACCGGGTAAGCTTGGCAAGCGTGTCACCTTTATCTGTGGAACCCGGCTCTGGCCCCAGCCCTCGGCGCCGCCGTGCCGACGCCATCCACAACACGCAGGCGATCCTCGACGCGGCCTCCGCCGTGCTCGCGGAGCGGCCGGAGGCGGGCCTGGCCGTGATCGCCGAGACCGCGGGCATCAGCCGCAAGACGCTCTACGCGCACTTCGCATCCCGCGACATCCTTATCAATGCCCTAATTGAGCGGGCCTCGGCCCGCGTGGTGGCGGCCATAGACGCGGCGGATCTGGATATCGGCCCCGCGGACGCGGCCTTGGTGCGGCTGCTGGAAGCCGGCTGGTCGAGCCTGGACGCCGACCCGTTCCTCCTGCACCTGGCCACGCCGCCGGTCAGCCCCGACCAGGACCGCGACCGGCACGCCCCGATCCTGGAACGTCTGCGATCAGTGGTCGAACGCGGCCGGCGTGCCGGCGACATCGCCGCGGACCTGTCGACCGACTGGATCCTGGCCGCGGTGCTGGCCCTCGGCCACGCCGCCGGGGAGGAGGTGCGGGCCGGGCGCATGACGTCGGGCGAGGCGGTCGAGACGCTGCGCGTCAGCATTCCGCGCCTGGTCCGACCGGCGCGCTCTACGCGCGCTGCGCGGCCAGCAGGCTGAGTACCAGAGCCAGCGGTGGCCAGCGCTCGCCGTCCCGACGCGTGACCGCGAACGCCCGCAATGTCACGTCGGGGTTGTTGAGCGGTAGCAAACACACGCCGGGCAGAACGCGGTGGTCGACCGGCAACAGCCCGATCCCGAACCCGGCCACGATCAGGTGCTGGACGAGATCGAGGCTGTCGGCGTGGTGCGCGATGCGTGGCTGGTGGCCGGCCATCGCGGCGAGGACGCGCACGACTTGCTCGTCAGCGGTGTTCCTGGAGTTGACGATCCAGTCGTGATCGCGGAAGTGGCGGAAGACGGTCAGACTGTCGATGTCGATTTCGCTGTCGCTCGCGGGACGCAGCGGCCGCGCGTCACCGTCGGGGACGGCCAGGCCCCAGCTCACCGGCCACAGCGGCCTGGCTTCCAGCGCGTCGTCGACGGTCGCGGGCGCGAGGTTGTAGTCGTAGGTCAGGGCCAGATCGATCTTGTCCGCGGTGAGCAGGGCGAGGGCTTCGGGCGGGTCGTGCTCGTAGATCCGGAGCCGCACTTTCGGATGGTTCGCCCTGAGCTCCGCGGCGACCGGCAGCAGCGCGCGGCGCACGCCGGTGGTGAATCCCGCGACCCGGAGCAGCCCGGCCGGCTCGCCCTCCGGATCCAGGTCGCGGCGCGCGGCCTCCATCGTCGCCAGGATCGTCACGGCGTGCTCGGCCAGGCGCCGTCCGGCGGAGGTCAGCCGCACGCCGCGGCCCTGCTGCTCGATCAGCGGGGTTCCCACCTGCCGGGCCAGGGCGGAGATCTGCTGGGAGACGGTGGACGTCGCCAGGCCGGTCTCGTCGGCGACTTCGCGCATGGAACCGAGGCGGGACAACAGGAGCAGTAGTTCCAGGCGGCGCGGGTCCACAGGATTATTGTTCACGGTTCCCGAACGGTATGTCTACTGTGGGCACGTGGACGCGAACGGTTGCGGTTGCGTCTACTGGGCGCATGGCCTCGCAAAGCACCGCGTCGGAGCGCGGCATTGCCCTCGGACCCGCGCCGCACGCCGGGGAGCGATCGCACCCCGGGCAGAATCCGCACGCCGGGCAGAATCCGCACGCCGGGCAGAATCCGCACGCTGGGCAGCGAACGGGCACCAGGGCCGGCGCGGCCATGGTGCTGTCGTCGATGACGTGCATCCAGCTCGGTATGGCGGCGTCCACCTCGTTGCTGCACCAGATCGGCCCGCTCGGGGTGGCGTGGCTGCGGCTGGCGTGGGCCGGCGCGCTGTTGCTGGTCGTGGTCCGGCCGCGGCCGTCCGACTTCAGCCGCTCCAGCCTGGTGGCGTGCCTCGCACTCGGCGTGGTGACCGCGGGTCAGACCATCGCGTTCCTCGCCGCGCTCGGCCGTCTTCCGCTCGGGACCGTGAGCGCGCTGGACTTCCTCGGCCCGCTCGGCGTGGCGGTGGCGCGGGGGCGCGGCGTGACGCGGATGTGGGCGCTGCCCGCCGCGCTCGGTGTCCTGTGGCTGACTGAGCCTTGGCGCGGTGCGGTTGATCCGGTCGGGGTCGCTTGCGGCTTGGCCTCTGGTGTCTGTTGGGCTGGCTACATCCTGCTGGCTCAACGGGTTGGCGATCAGGTCACCGGGCTGCGAGGGCTTTCGGTGGCGATGCCGGTGGCCGGGCTGGTTGCCACGGCTGCGATCGGCGTGGCGGGGCTGGATGTGGTGCCTGGGCTGGACGTGGCCGGACCGCATACGTTCGCACAGCTGACGTGGCCGATCGTGGCGGCGGGGCTGGGGCTCGCCGTGCTGTCGCCGGTGATTCCCTACGCGCTCGAACTGATCGCCCTGCGCCGCCTCGACGCCGCCTCGTTCGGTGTGCTGATGAGTGTCGAGCCGGCGATCGCGATGGTCGTTGGTCTGGTCGGGCTGAATCAGGTTCCTGGGATGGGTGCGGTCGCTGGGATTGTCTTCGTTGTCGTGGCTGGAGTTGGTGCGGAGCGGACTGGGTCGCGGTCCGGGCCGGCCAAGCGGCCGCCGGCATCGTTCGCCGACGGCCGCCCTTGATACTGCCTGCTCAGAGGTGCCCGCTGGTCAGCGGTGATGGCTGGCCAGGGGTACCGGCTGCGCAGCCTAGTGCGAGTGCCGCTCGTGGGTGGCGACCCGGCCGGCGTACCGCTGGGTCCAGGTGCTGTCGCTGTCGACCGTGAGGACCACGTCGTAGTAGCCCTGCTGCGTCGGCCACGTCACGGATTTCGTGTGGCCCGGGGCCACCGAGACGCGGCGGGTTCCGCCGGCGTAGTCGTTGGCCGTGAGGGTGTAGGTGACCGACTTGGTGCCGTCGTTGTGCAGGGTGAGTTCGACCTGGGCCTGGTGGCGGGTGCCGTGGCCCTTGTGCAGGTCGACCTTTACGCGGGGGAGGGCGCCGTCGTGGTGTCCGGCGGGTGCGAGTTGGCCGGCGAAGGAGCGGACGAAGCCGTCGTTGGAGTAGATCGAGAAGGCGTACTTGCCGTCGTTGGCCTTGGCGTTCCAGGTGTACGTGCGCTCCTTCTTCTCGGTGACCGTGAAGGGAGTGCTGGAGAACGGCTGGTACTTGTCGGGGAAGACCTGGAAACTCAGGGCCTTGCCGGTCGGGCCGCCGGACAGGGTCATGGTGGCGGTGACGGTGCCGGCCTTGCGGTCTTCGGAGATCGTGGCGTGCGGGTGGAAGCTCAGCGCGCGCGGTGCCATGTGGTCGGCGGTGATCGCCACCGGCTGCTCGGCGAGCGGGCTGGGGAAGGTCGCCGGGCCCGGCTGCGGGTGGGCGAAGTCGATGGCGCTGGTGAGGTCGCCGGCGATGGAGCGGCGCCAGTCGCTGATGTTGGGGCAGGTGAAGGGCTTGCCCAGGGACTTGGCCCAGACTTCGAGGAAGCGGATCGTGGAGGTGTGGTCGAAGACTTCGGTGGCGACGTGGCCGCCGCGGGTCCAGGGCGAGACCAGGAGCATCGGCACCCGGGCGCCGAAGCCGAGGGGGTAGTCGCCGGCGTACTCGCGGGGCGTGCCCGGCTCCGGCCACGGCGGCAGGACGTGGTCGAACTTTCCGTCGTTCTCGTCGTAGTTGAGGATGAACAGGGTGTGGTTCCAGATGTCGGGGTTGCCCTGCAGGATGTCCAGGACCTTCTCGACGTAGCGCTCGCCGTGCATCGTGTCCGCGCCGGGGTGCTCGGACCAGCCGTAGGGCGCGACGATCCACGAGACCGCCGGCAGCGGGTTTTCGGCGCCGGGCTGGCAGGCGTCGTGGAGGTTCTTCAGGACGGCGTCGAGGTTCGTGTCGGAGTCGTCGTCGGGGGTGGTCGAGCCGGCGTAGTAGGCGGCGTTGCCGCGCCAGATCAGCCCGGTGCCGGGCCGCAGCTTGGGGTCATCAGCGCTCAGCCCCGCCGGTTCGAAGCCCTTGAAATACTTCAGCTCGTTGTCGCCGTAGTCGCCGATCCAGCTGCTGACGTAGCCCTGGCGCCCGTCGCCGCTGTTGTCGGAGTAGAGCCGCCAATCGATGCCGACCTGCTGGAGCTGTTCGGCGACCGTGACCCAGGGCCGGGAGTAGTTGGACTCGTCGGTGTTGCCGGTCTCGCTGTTGGCGGTGCCGCTCCACAGGTACTTGCGGTTCGGGTCGGTCGGCCCGAACTCGGAGCAGAAGTTCTGGTCGGCGATCGTGTACTGGGCGGCGACCGAGTGGTAGAAGCCCATATAGGCGCTGCTGTGGTAGTTCATGCAGCTGGTGCCGTTGTGCTGCACCCACAGGTCCCACTTGCGGTGGTTCACGTCGCCCCAGGCGCCGTGGTCGTTGCCCCACGCGCCGTCGTCGACCTGCGGGGTCACGATCTTGCCGCTGCCGTCCCGCTGCTGGAAGACGTTGGTGCCGTCCTGGAACTTCAGCGCCTGCTTGTCGTTGAAGCCGCGGACGCCGGGCAGCGCGCCGAAGTAGTGGTCGAGGGACCGGTTCTCCTGCATCAGGATGACGACGTGCTTGAGGTCGGATATGTCGCCGTTGAAGCCGCGGGGCAGGCCGCGGTGCGAGGTGGCCGCGTTGGCGGTCGCGGTCGTGTTGGTGTTCGCGGCGTCGGCGGCGGTGCTATCGGCGGCGTGGGCGCTGCTCGCTTCGGCGAACCCGCTGAGCGCGAGGCCGCCGGCGATGACCCCGGAGCTCTGGAGGAAGCGGCGACGCGACGCGCCGGCGGTCGTCTCCGGGTTGTCGCCGTGCTCTGACTCTGCACTCGACTCAGGTTCGGGGAGGTTCGGATTGCGGGTCATGGAATCTCCTAGCAGGGGCGTCGATGCTCGGAAAGCGGGTGCCGCGGCGGCCCGATCTGCTTATGGAAGCAGGGGATGCCGGCCCCGTTGGAGCTCCCGCTGATCGATGGTGAGCAATGGTCGGCAAAGTTGGCTGTACAACTTCGCCCTCTAGTAGGCGCGGTGATCAAGGCTCTTCTGTGAACCGGAGATGGCGGGGAACCGGAAGCTGGCCGAAGACTTCGTCTCAGCCCGCCAGCCGTAGCAGCCATTCGCGCAGCAGCGCCGTCTCTGTTTCCCGCAGCGGCGAGCCCGTGCCTGTGCCCATGCCTGTGCCCATGCCTGTGCCCGTGCCTGTGCCCATGCCTGTGCCCATGCCTGTGCCCATGCCTGTGCCCATGCCTGTGCCCATGCCAGCGCCCGCGGGCTCGGCGCTCAGTGCCGCGTCGAGGGCGAGTGCGCGGGAGGCCAGATCCGATCCGGTGGGCGCCGGGGCGTCCGTGGTGACCGAGGCGATGACGGTGTCCCGGAGCCGGGCCGAGGTGGTCAGGTCCCGGGCCGCGGGTTCCTCGCCGATCAGGGCCAGCGTGGCGCCGGTCGTCGCCGCGTGCATGACGCGCGTCGCCTGTTCCACCGGGATCCGGAGGCGGCCGGCCTCGGCGGCCCGGGTCAGCAGCCTCACCAGCAGGGCGTGCGCCTCGTCCGCGGCCGGGGGACGTTGGCCGGGCTGCGCGGTGCCGTACATGAGCACGTAGAACGCGGGGTGCTTCACGCCGAAGTCGACGTGCAGGTCCCAGCCGCGGTAGAGGTCTGCCACCGGGTCGTCGGGGGTCAGCGCCAGCGCCTCCTGCTTCTCGGCCAGGTACATCTCGAAGCCGTACGCGGCCAGCTCGGCCAGCAGTCCGTCCTTGTCGTCGAACATGCGGTACAGCACGGGAGCGGTGATGCCCGCGGCGGCGGCGACGGCGCGCGTGGAGACCGCCTCGCTGCCGCCCTCCTCCAGGAGCTCGGCGGCGACCTGGAGTACCTGGCGTCGGGCGGCGCGGCGTTCCTCGTTCACGGAACAACGATATCGCATCTTGCGTAGCGCCGTAATATCGATGCTACGCTCAAAGGCGTAACGATGATCCGCGCTGGTCGCGGAACACGCCGCCATTCGCGGCAGGAGAGGAACACCGTGTCCGACATCTCGATCGTCATCGCGTCGCATTCCGGCTACGGCCACACCGCGCAGATCGCCATAGCCGTGGCCGACGGCGCGGCCTCCGTCGCCGGGACGCACGTCCACCGCGTGGACGTCGCCGCCCTCGGCGACGCCGACTGGGCATTGCTGGACGCCGCGGACGCCATCATCTTCGGGACCCCCACCTACATGGGCACCGCGTCCGGGGCGTTCCACGCCTTCGCCGAGGCCACCAGCAAGCGGTGGATGACCCGGGCCTGGAGCGACAAGCTCGCGGCGGGCTTCACCAACTCCGGCTCGATGAGCGGCGACAAGATGCACACCCTCCAGTACCTGGCGCTGCTGGCGGCCCAGCACGGGATGCTTTGGGTCAGCCTGGGCCTGCTGCCGGGCTGGAACACCACCACGTCCAGCATCGAGGACGACAACCGCCTCGGCTTCTACCTCGGTGCCGGCGCGCAGAGCTTCAACGACACCGCCGCCGTCCACGACGCGGACCTGAGCACCGCCCGCCACCTCGGCCGACGCGTCGCCGAGCACACCCGTGTGCACAGCGCCGGGCTTACCGTCGCAGCACACTGACACAACGGCCAGCCCGGAAGCAGCGCGGAAGCGAGGGAGAGTCGAAGCGCCGGGAATGCCTCCCACCCCGGCGAAGTTGATCGCGCTGACATGACTCGCCGACCACAGGGAGCAGCAAGATGACGCAGGCCAGGGAGCTCTACCTCAGCGTGGCGGACGCGGCGGCCCGGTTGCTGGCCGCGCCGGAAGTCGCAGAGCACTGGGACAGGCCTTCGGCGCTGGCCGAGCTCAGCGTCCAGGGGCTGGCGGGCCACCTGGCCGGACAGGTCTTCTTCATCCCCGCGGTCCTGGCCGAGGCGGTCCCGTCCGAGCCCGGGATCCCGCTGCACGAGTACTACGCGCGGGTCAGCTGGATCGGCTCGGATCTGGACACGCCGTTCAACCAGGCCATCCGGTCCGGCGGCGAGCAGGAGGCGGCCGACGGCCCCGGCGCGCTGGCCGCCAGGGTCGCCGCCTGCGTCGCGGAACTCCGGCGGACGCTGCCCGCCGCGCCGCAGCGCCTGGTGCGCCGGCCCACGTGGGGGCCGTGGTCGATCACCCTGGACGACTTCGTCACCAGCCGGATGCTGGAGCTCGTCGTGCATTCCGACGACCTCGCCTACAGCGTCGGGCTGCCGACGCCGGAGTTCCCGTCACAGGCTGTTGAGACGGTCGTGGATGTGTTGTCGCGCATCGCGTTGCGGCGGCACGGCGCGACCAACGTTCTCCGGGCCCTGAGTCGCGCCGAACGCGCGCCGGCGTCCATCTCGGCACTCTAGGCGTAGATCTAGGACTCTTGGGCTCTTGGGCTCTGGGCGCTCTGGGCGCGACCGTCTCGTGACCCCTTGCGGCGCCGCGCACTGGCGAGTACGTTCTGCCCCGCCTACTTCATGAAGCTTTGTTCACTGGGCGAACAGGCCGAACGAACAGGCACAGCAGGGTGATTCCGGACGCGGCTCGCGAGGAGTTGTCGATGAAGGCACCACAGGAAGCAGCAGAGCCGGGGCCGAAGACGTCGGCGGTGGCCTCCCGCGGCCCGGCCCTGACCCTCGGAACACTGGTCGCGGCCTGTTTCGCCGTGGCCCTGGCCCAGATCGGGGTCGCCATCCCGGCCACCCTGAACGGTCTGTTCCAGCAGGATCTGCGCCCGATCGGGTCCCAGCTGACCTGGATATCGGACGCGTTCCTGTTGCCGGTGGCCGCTTTGGAGCTCAGCTTCGGAGTGCTCGGCGACCTGTTCGGCCGTAAGCGCCTGCTGCTGGCCGGCGCGGTCCTGCTGGCCGTCGGCGAGTTCGTCGGCGCCGCCTCCTCCGGCGTCTACCAGCTCTGGGTCGGTCAGGCCGTCGCGGGCCTCGGCGCGGCCGCGCTGTTCCCGACGTCGCTGGCGATGCTCGCCGCCGCCACCCACACGCCGCGACAGCGGGCGCGCGCCATCGCGCTGTGGGCGGGATTCCTTTCCGCGGGCGGGTTCCTGGCGCCGGTGCTCGGCGGCGTCACCGGCAACTACGGGTCCTGGCGGTGGTCGCTGGTCGTGGTCGGGATCCTCGGTGCGGTGTCGGTCGGGCTGAGCCTGGTGCTCGCCGGGGACTCCAAGGCGCCGGAGGGCCGGTCGTTGGACTGGGTCGGCCAGGCGACGTTGGCGGTCGGTCTGATCGCGTTGCTGTACGCGGTGATCCAGGGCCCGACTGACGGGTGGAGCGCGCCCGCGGTCGTGGCCGGGTTCGTGGTGGCGGCGGTGTTCCTGGCGCTCTTCGTGCTGGCCGAGGCCCGGGCCGCTTCCCCGTTGCTGCGGCTGGATCTGTTCCGCAACCGGGGATTCGCGATGGCCTCGGTGGTCGCGGTGATCGGGATGTTCAGCTTCCTCGGCACCGCTTACGCCACGAGCATCCGTCTCGGGCCGATCCAGCACCAGAGCCCGCTGCGGACGTCGGTGCCGTTCCTGTTGTTGCAGGGTCCTGCGTTCGTCCTGATCCCCCTCACATCCCGGCTGTTGGAACGCGTCAATCCACGCTGGCTGCTGGGTTCCGGGCTCGTCGTCATGGCGGGCGGGCAGTTCCTCGCCGCCCGGATGCCGATCGCCGACAGCACCCTGACTTCGCTGGTCGTGCCGATCGGGTTGGTCGGCGTCGGGTTCGCGCTGGCGGTGGCGTCGATCACCGCGACCGCGGTCAACACGGTTCCCATCCACTACGCGGGCATGGCCAGCGCCACCACCAGTCTGCTGCGCGACTTCGGCTTCACCCTCGGGCCCGCCGTCATCGGGGCGGTGGCTTTGGGACGGGCGGCCGCGCGCTTCGGTGCGGCGTTGCCCGCGGCCGGTCTGCCCGCCGGTCAGGAGGGTGCTGCTCGGGCAGTGAGCCAGGCCGGTGGTCCGCTCGCGGTGAACGGGATCGAGCCCGGGCAGCCGGGGTCGGCGGCGCACCAGATCGCCTTCGACGCACTCGGGCACGGCTATGCGCTCGGGTACGTGGTCTGTGGTGTCGCGGCGCTGGCGGCCGCGGTCGTCACGGTCGCGGCGCTGCGCGGTGGGAGGTCGGACAACACGGTGCGGCCCGAGGCACTGGCGGAGGATGTCGGCTTGCCGGCGTGATGACCAGCCGCGCAGAGCCGAGCCTAGTCGTACCGCGTTGAGTCGTACCGCGCCGAGTCGTAACTCATCGAGTCGCGCCGAGTCGCATCGGCGACGGCTCGCAGTGGCCTGCGTCAGCTGCCGCCAGCCGCCAGCCGCCAGCCGTCAGCCGCGAGCCGCCTTGCGATGCCGCCGAACTGCGTCGCGGTTGGCGCACGCGTGTGAGCAGTAGCGCTGGCGTCCGGGGCGGCTGTGGTCGACGAAGGCGTCGCCGCATTCGGGCAGTGAGCAGCGGCCGAGCCGGTGCATGCCGTGCCCGGTGAGGTGCTGGGCGATCGCGACGGTGGTCGAGGCGGTCAGGATCTCGCCCAGGGAAGCCTCGGCGGGGCGGTAGTGGAGGTGCCAGCCGCTCTGGGAGAATCCGGCTGGAGCGCGCCGGGCTCGGTCCTAGCCTGGATAGTCGGCGGTGCGTCGGCGGCCGGGTTCGTGCTCGCCGAGCGGGCCGCCGCGCGCCTCCTTCACGGCGGCGGCGGTCACCGGTCACCGGAGCGGTGACGTCACGAACGCTTGATGGGGCGCCGCCACCAACCGGATTCCTGGAGATCGTAGGAGAGCAGCAGGGAGTGCGCGGCGTTGTGCGGGAACAGCGCTTCGCAGAAGTCGCTCAGACCGAGCTTCATTGTGCTGTATCCGCCTATCGCGAGGATGTAGCTGCGGTAGGCGATACCCGCGGCGGCGGCTATCCGCATCATGTCGTCCTCGGTGAAGCCGACCATGGAGAACCGTGACAGTTCGCGGGCATCCTCGTCCAGGAAGACGACCCGGTTCAGCTCGTACCCGCTCAGCCCGACCGTCGCGATCGCCGCGATCTGGGTCGGACACTCGCCGGAGGTCATCGGGCGCGATCGGTGCCGGAAGATCTCGGCCGCGTCGGTGCCCGGCCGGAGCCCCTTGGGGGCCGGCTCCCACGTGCGCGGCCGCCCGAAGTTGCCGGTCGCGGTCAGAGCCTTGCCGTCCCACACGATCTCCGCGCTCAGATACCAACTCCGCAGCTCTGATCGCCCATTGGGATAGGTGAAGCCCGCGCCCTTCGGCGGAGAGTACGACCCGTTCGCCGACGCCTTGATCCGCGACGGCGGCCCGGGCTCTTTCCCGTCGACCGCCTTGCGCGAGGTCACCGACAATCCCGGCGTCGACAGCACTCGCGCGGTCTTCTTCGCTGCTTGTAAGTCGAGGTTCTGCTGTGTCATCCGGTATTTGGTCTCCGGCGGCGCGGCCAGCCAGGTGAACAAGGAGCGCAGACCCATTGGGCGAGTGAAGCAGAAGTGCGGCGCGGGTCGCCACGGTGTCGGGTTAAAGCCCTGGTGCCGGTGTGAAATTTGCGTGCCTCGGCCTCGGCGAATCCCGTCCGGCGCGCCATGTCTGCGGCGTGCCGGTAGAGCCATGCCCCGTCGTCCCAGCGGCGGTAGTTAGTGACGTACGGCCACACGCTTCCGGCGATCCGCAGGGCGGCGTCGTCGTCACCCGATCGCGCGCACGCCAAGAGGTCCGGGAGGTGCGCGTCTACCCATTGCAACCCCTCGGCTCCCGTCGCGAACCGTCCGCTGCCCGCCGCGACCTCCGGGACGCGCAGCGGCCGGTCGGGCGAGGCAGCCACGTCAGCCTCCTGAACCGTCGCGACCAGCATGTCCCGCACGCGCCTCAGCGCTGCGGTACGGGCCTGGACGCCGAACTCCCCGGCCCGCTGAGCGGCCTCCCGTGTGTGGTTCCGCTGCATGTCGCCGACGCGGTAGCCGGTCGAGGGCCACTCGTGCTCGGTGACCATGTACTTGGCGAGCAGCGTCTCCAGCGCGGCGACGGTCGCCGGCTCGGACAGGCCGGCGAGCGCCGCGAGGACGCCGGGCTGGAAGTCGGCACGCTCCAGGTGGCCCATCGCCCGGTAGGCCTGGGCGGCGTCGGAGTCCAGTTCGGCATAGCCGGCGTCGAAGACCAGGTCCACGACGTGCCGCCCGCCGCCTCGCTTGCGCAGCACGTCCAGCTGCCGCTCGCCGTCGGCCAGCAGCGCGGCCAGCTGCGCGACCGGCCAGTCCCGCTTCTGCCCCAGGATGCCCGCGGCCAGCGCCAGCACCGCCGGAATCCCGTCGCAGGCCTCGACGACCTGGTCCACGGCCTCCGGCTCGGCGTCCACGCGCGCGTCGCCGATCAGCCGCCGCATCAGAGCCACGCCGGCGTCCGCGTCGAACGGTCCGACCTCGACGAACTCCGCGCCCTGGCCTGCCAGCTCGGCCAGCGGCTCGGCGCCGACGGCGACCAGTAGGCTTCCGCCGCCCGGCAGGCCCTCGCCGCTCTCCGGAATCAAAGCCCGCACCTGCCCCGGCTGCGCCACCTCATCAACCACCACGCAGTACCGCTTCCCCCGCATCACCGAGTGCCACAGCGCGACCCACTCCGCATCCGACCGCGCCACCGACGTATCCACCCCGACCCGCCGCAACAGCTCCCGCGCGACGTCGCCGACCCCGACATCGCGCCCCCGGTCCGGCAGTTCGAGGTAGACACAGACCTCGAAAGCCTTCGCAGCCACCAGATCCGCCAGCCACTTCCCCACCAGCGCCGTCTTCCCGATCCCCGGCCGCCCCGCGACCACGATCACACCGGCCGCGGCCGCGTCCGTCAGGTCCGCCTGTTCCGCGACCCGGTTCACGAATACCCGCGGCGGCGCGATCACCGGCGGCACCACTGGGAGCCGCGGGATGTCGCCGGCCTCGCGCGCCGTCGCGAGGAGGTCTGCCACCTCGCGTGCCGTTTCCGGGTCCACCGCCGCCCGCCGCATGATCGCCACGGCGTACTCCTCTGCGCGCGCCGGATCGAGCTCCACCCGCTCCAGATCCACGTTCCCGCCGGCGGCCGCACTTTCGCCGAAGCCTGTGCCCCCGCCCCCGCCCGAGGTGAGCCGGCCGACCAGCGCCACGTGCCCGGCCCGCACCACCGCGGCGGCCAGCATCAGCAGGTCGCCGGCGCTGGGCGCGTGCAGACCGCCGCTGCCGCTCATCAGCAGGCCGACCGCGACGACGCACACGCCCGAGGCGGCGAAGTAGCGCGCGGGCAGAGCGGCCCCGCGGCGGTCGAGCAGCGGGGTGAGGATGATCGTCAGGCTGATGATGAGGCCGGCGTTGGCCGCGGAGGTGTGGGCCACACCGTAGGTCTCGATGATCAGGACACTGGCTTGGGTGAGGCCGAGGATCGTGCCGGTGCGCAGTTCGGCGCGGGTCGGGCGGAGTCGGCCGCGTGCGGCCAGCAGCGCGGAGCCGGAGATCGCCGACAGGGCGTAGCGGGCCAGCAGGACGGCGAGGACCGACGTCGCTGCTGCGGCCGACTTCGCGGCGAGGTAGCTGGAGCCCCAGACGAAGGCGACGAGGAACAGGGCCAGATCTGTGGAGCGGTCGGGGTGGTCGGAGCGGTCGGGGTGGTTGGTGCGGTTCGAGCGGTCGGTGCTGCGGTCGGCGCGGTTCGCGGTGGTCACCCGGCCATGGTCCGGGCCCGCGCTCGGTGTAGTCGAGGGCGTCATTGTCAACCAACCATGAAGTTCTCCTACACTGTCCCGCCCTACACTGTCCCGTCATGGACGAACGCCAGCTACGCATCCTGCGAGAACTCGGCGAGCTGGGCAGCGTCGCCGCCGTGGCTGAGGCACTGCTGGTGACGCCCTCGGCGGTGTCGCAGCAACTCCGGCTCCTGCAACGCACCATCCCGGTCCCGCTCACCGAGCGCGCCGGGCGCCGCCTGGTCCTCACCGCGGCAGGGCAGGCGCTCGCCGAGGCCGCGATCGAGGTCGAGGCGGCGCTGGCCCGGGCCCGGCAGACGGTCGAGGAGTTCGTGGCCGAGCCGGCCGGGACGGTCTCGGTCGCGGCGTTCCACAGCGCGGCGCTGGTGTTCTTCCCGAGGCTGCTGCGCGCGCTCACCGGCCCGGACGCGCCGCGGCTGGCGCTGGCCGACGAGGACGTCGCGCAGGAGCGGTTCCCGAAGCTGACCCGCGACTACGACCTGGTCCTGGCCCACCGCTTCGACCACGCGCCGCCCTGGCCGCGCACCGTCGCGGTCACCCCGCTGCTGCACGAGCCGCTGGACATCGCGCTGCCGACCGGGCATCCGCTGACCGCCAAGGCCCGGCTGACGGCCCGCGAGGTGGCCGCCGAGCCGTGGGTCTGCGTGCACGACGGCTTCCCGGTGCTGCCGCTGGTCGAGGCGATCGCCACCGCCGCCGGCCGGCGTCCGGAACTGGTGCACCGGGTCAACGAGTTCGCGGTGGTCGCCGAACTGGTCGCGGCCGGCGGCGGCATCGCGTTGCTGCCGCGCTGGACCACCCGGCCGCACCCCGGCGTCGTGCTGCGGCCGCTGGCCGGGGTGCGGGCCCGGCGGCACATCGACGTGCTGCACCGGCCCGAGCGCTCGGCGCGGCGGGCGGTGCGGACCGTGCTGGCGGAGCTGCGGCGCGCGGCGGCTGAGGTGCAGGAATAGCTGCACCACAGAAAGTCTGCCCGCGAGCGATTAGTTTCGCCCGCGCCGATCGTCTGTTCTCCTGAGCGGAGCGGCGTTCGACGCTGCCCCGGTACGAGACACCGTGGAGGAACAGCATGACGAACACATCAGAGGCTGGCACATCAGAGGCTGGCACATCAGACGCCGGCCAGAGCACCACACAGGCCGGCCGTCCGCCCATCGTCGACCTGGCCGCCTGGCAGGCCGCGCGGGACGAACTGCTGATCCGGGAGAAGGCGCACACCCGCGAGGGCGACGCCATCGCCGCGGCCCGGCGCCGGCTGCCGATGGTGGAGTTCGACGGCAGCGTCAAGGTGGTCGGCCCGGACGGCCCGGTGTCGTTCCTGGACCTGTTCCAGGGCCGCGACGAGCTCATCACCTACAAGCACATGTGGTGGGACGGCACGCCGCACCAGGGCCAGTGCGAGGGCTGCACCGTCGCGGCCTGGCATCTCCAGGCCACCGAGGCCTATCTCAACGCCCGCGGCGTGTCGCTGGCGCTGGTGACCGTCGGCGCGTGGGACGAGGTGGCCCCGTTCGTCGAGTTCATGGGCTACACCAGCCCCTGGTACTCGGTGCTCGGGGTCGACGGGCCGGTCGGCGGGGACATGGGCTACGTCACCAGCTACCTGCGCGACGGCGACCGGGTCTTCATGAACTACTCCACCACCGGTCGCGGCACCGAGGCGATGAGCGGGTCGTTCGCGCTGCTCGACATGACCCCTTACGGCCGTGGCGAGTCGTGGCAGGACATGCCCGAGGGCTGGCCCGCGGGCAAGCACGCGTGCTGGTACTGGCGCACCGACGTGGACGGGAACGGCACGTGGGAGGGGACCGGGCGTCCGGCGCCGCAGTGGACGCGTCCCGGCGCCACCCCGGAGACGACCCTGGGCCGGCAGGGCTCGCACTGACCGATCGGCCTGATTGGTCTGATCGGCCCGATCAGCCCGATCGGCGTCGGGGCCGGCACCGGGGCTGGGGCCGGGGCCGGCTCCCACGCCGGGGCCGTCGGGGCGGCGACCACTCAACCGCCCCATCGGCCCCATTCACCGCATCCCACCAACCGTTCACCGCACGCCACGCACCGATGGTCCACTCCGCGGGCCCGGGGCCATGTCCACTTCCCGCACGGCTTCCTACGGTGAACAAGACGCGGCCGGTGTCGGCCGGCGGCGTCCGTCAACGGAAGGGACGCACCTGCCGTGAGTGAGACCCCCAACACCCCCGCCCCGTCCTCGGGCACCGCCGATCCGGCCCCGCTGGGCCTGGCCGGATTCGCCATGACCACCTTCATCCTCAGCGTCGTCAACACCAACATGATCTCTGAGAAGGGCAGCGGGGACGTCGTCCTCGGCCTGGCCCTGTTCTACGGCGGGATCGCGCAGTTCCTGGCCGGCATGTGGGAGTACCGGCGCGGCAACACCTTCGGGGCCACCGCGTTCTCCTCCTTCGGTGCCTTCTGGCTCAGCTACTGGGGCATCGTGCACTGGAGCACCGGCGCCGACGCGCACAAGACGCTCGGGCTGTACCTGTTCGCGTGGTTCATCTTCACCGGCTACATGACCGTCGCCGCGCTGCGCACCAACGGCGCCGTGCTCGCCGTCTTCGCGTTGCTGACCCTGACGTTCCTGTTGCTGGCCATCGGGGCCTGGCAGAACGCCGCCACCCCGCCGGCCACGTTCACCGAGATCGGCGGTTGGGTCGGCCTGGTCACCGCGCTGGCGGCCTGGTACGCCTCGTTCGCCGCGGTGGCCAACGAGACGCACAAGAAGCAGATCCTCCCGACCTGGCCGCGCTGAGCCACTGGCCCCGCTGAGCCACCGGCCCGCGATGAACCACTGGCCGCGATGAACCAACAGGAATAGCGTGGAATGAGGGCCGCCGTGTGCGGTCCTCATTCCCTTCCGTCGTGACGACTGGGGCTGGGAGACATGACTGATAAGCAAGAGGCGTCGGCCGACAGCCAAGAGACTGACACCCAAGCGACTGGCAGCCAAGAGACTCTGGCCAATCTGCTCAGCGAGAACCGGCGGTTCGCCCCGTCGCAGGACGTGCGCGACCACGCCAACGTCACCGCGCTGGCCTACGCCGCCGCCGACGCCGACCGCGAGGCATTCTGGGCCACGCAGGCCGAGCGGCTGCACTGGGAGCAGCCGTGGACGCAGGTCCTGGACTGGTCCGGGCGGCCGTTCGCCAAGTGGTTCGTCGGCGGGAAGCTGAACGCCGCCTACAACTGCGTGGACCGGCACGTCGAGGCCGGCAACGGCGACCGCGTCGCGATCCACTTCGAGGGCGAGCCCGGCGACTCCCGTTCGCTGACCTACGCCCAGCTCAAGGACGAGGTGTGCAAGGCCGCCAACGCGCTGGCCGAACTCGGCGTCGTCGATGGCGACCGGGTGGCGATCTACATGCCCATGATCCCGGAGGCCGCGGTCGCGATGCTGGCCTGCGCCCGGATCGGCGCGGTGCACTCGGTCTGCTTCGCCGCGTTCTCCCCGGAGGCGCTGCGCGGCCGGATCGAGGACGCCGGGGCCAAGCTGCTGATCACCGCCGACGGCTACCACCGGCGCGGTTCGGTCGTGAACCTCAAGGCCAACGCCGACGAGGCGGCCGCGGCGTCCCCGACGATCGAGAAGGTGCTGGTCGTCAAGCGCACCGGCCACAACGTGGCGTGGGACGACTCGCGCGACGTGTGGTGGCACGAGTCGGTGGACCGGCAGTCCACCCAGCACACGCCGGTCGGCTTCGACGCCGAGCACCCGCTGTTCATCCTCTACACGTCCGGCACCACCGGTAAGCCGAAGGGCATCCTGCACACCACCGGCGGGTACCTGACGCAGGCCTCGTACACCCACCACGCGGTGTTCGACCTGAAGCCGGAGACCGATGTGTACTGGTGCACCGCGGACGTCGGCTGGGTCACCGGCCACTCCTACATCGTCTACGGGCCGCTCTCCAACGGCGCGACCGAGGTCATGTACGAGGGCACGCCGGACACCCCGCACCAGGGCCGGTTCTGGGAGATCGTCCAGAAGTACAAGGTCACGCTCCTCTACACCGCGCCGACGGCCATCAGGACCTTCATGAAGTGGGGCGCGGCGATCCCGGCGAAGTTCGATCTCAGCTCCCTGCGGCTGCTGGGCTCGGTCGGCGAACCGATCAACCCCGAGGCCTGGATCTGGTACCGCGAGACGATCGGCGGGGGCCGGACCCCGGTGGTGGACACGTGGTGGCAGACCGAGACCGGGGCGATCATGATCTCCCCGCTGCCCGGCGTCACCGAGGCCAAGCCGGGCTCGGCCATGCGACCGCTGCCGGGCATCTCGGCGAACGTCGTGGACAAGAGCGGCACGCCGGTGCCGAACGGCGGCGGCGGGTACCTGGTGCTGGACAAGCCGTGGCCCTCGATGCTGCGCGGGATCTGGGGCGACCCGCAGCGGTTCGTCGACACCTACTGGGCCCGGTTCGCCGAGCAGGGCTACTACTTCGCCGGCGACGGCGCGAAGAAGGACGAGGACGGCGACCTGTGGCTGCTCGGCCGGGTCGACGACATCATGCTGGTCTCCGGCCACAACATCTCGACCACCGAGGTGGAATCCGCGCTGGTCTCCAACCCGATGGTGGCCGAGGCCGCGGTGGTCGGCGCCAAGGACGAGACCACCGGCCAGCGCATCGTCGCCTTCGTCATCCTGCGCGGCGGCAACGAGGAGTACGCCGAACTGGCCGAGACGCTGCGCGAGCACGTCAGCAAGGCGATCGGCCCGATCGCCAAGCCGCGGCAGATCATCGTGGTCCCGGAGCTGCCCAAGACCCGCTCGGGCAAGATCATGCGGCGCCTGCTGCGCGACGTCGCCGAGGACCGCGCGGTCGGCGACACCACGACGCTGGCCGACTCCACGGTGATGGAGCTGATTTCGGCGAAGCTGCCGCACGCTGAGGAGGAGTGAGGCGGCGGGCTGTGCTTATTGCGGCCCCGGGACGCGGTTGCCGTGTCTCGGGGCCGTAGAAATGAACGTGCTGATCGGGCGCGAAGGCCAGGTCATCCAGATCAGTCCAGATCAGTCCAGGTCAGGCGTCTTCGCGTAGGTAGAGGTCGCGGAGCAGGCCGATCTCGCCGCCGTGGTGCGCGACTTCGTCCAGGGCGTGCAGCGCGAGCTTCAGGTAGCTCTCCTTGCCGAACTCGCCGCCGAGCCCCATGGGTTCGAGCAGGCGCTTGTCGCCGAGGGCTGCGATGCGGGTGGTGAACCGCTCCCAGTCCTCGGCGAGTTCCTGCAGGCCCTCCTTCGCGGTGCCCGGCCACTCGTGGCGGTCGCCGAGGGCGGGGACGTCCTCGAAGAAGTGGATCAGGTAGCCGCGCAGGCAGAGGTTTCCGATGTGCCAGACGCGCCAGGCGATGGTGGTGACCGGCTCGGGTATGCCAGGAGTCGGTTCCGGGATCAGGGTGTCCACGCGGAAGACGCCGTCGGCTCCGGGGCTGATGGTGAGGCTGTCGGGGACCGGCTCCCACAGGTACTCGGCGTCGGTCAGGCCTTCCAGCCGCGCGAACAGCCGGTATCGCACGTCCTCGAAGACCGCCAGCAGGTCGCGGGTGACAGGGTCGGAAACGGTCATATCAGCTCCTGGATTCGGCGGCATGTTCTGGTTGATCAGTGTTGATCAGTATGGTCGCCGCGGTCCCGGGCCGCCGCGGCGTACTGCGCCGGCGGCACCCCGAACGCCGCCGTGAAGTCCCGGGTCAGATGCGCCTGGTCGGCATACCCGAGGTCGGTGGCGAGTTCGGCCCAGTCGATCCGTTCGCGGTGTGCGATCCGCTCCCCGGCCTCGTAGAGCCGGTAGCGGCGCAGGAACCACTTCGGGCCGATGCCGACGTGTTCGGTGAAGGCCCGCTGGAGGGTGCGGACGCCGACGCCGGCGGCGCGCGCCAGGTCCTCCACCCGGGTCAGGTCGCGGTCGCGCACGGCCAGTTCGGCCCACTCGGTGGTGGCCTCGCAGTCCTGCCGCTCGGCCGGGACGCGCTCGGCGAGGGCGGCGTCGGCCGTCGTGGCGAGGTGTTCGGCCGGCACGTCCAGCTCGCCGACCAGCGGTACCAGCAGCGCCTCCAGCTCGGCCAGGGCCGGGACCTGCGCCAGCGGGAGCTCGGTGTCGGTGAGCTTGGTCAGCGGGCCGTCGAAGAAGGGGGCGAAGGCGGCGGGACGGAACATGACGCCCAACCCGCGTCCCTGACCCTCCAACGTGATCGAGAACCGCCCGGTGTCCACCCCGCTGACGATCGCCCGGTCCGCCTCGAACACCACATTGACCACCGGATGGACCAACACCTGCTGCTCGTGCCGCACCCCCGGCGGCAGCCGCCACGTGGAGATCCAGTACCGGTCCACAAAGCGCGCCGGGCCGTCGGTCGGCGGGAAGCGGTCCAGGCTGAAGACGGTGTGCGCGGCCGCCGGGTGCACGATGCCGCGGCTGTCTTCCTGCACCGGCTTGACCTGGAGTTCGGGCATGAGGCCAGGCTATGGCACGGGTCCGACACTGACGATCGGTGCTGCTGAACCATCGGTGCTACTGACCGCTACTGATGACTGCCAGTGACGATGAGCGCCGGCCACTGACGCGTTTCTTCAAGACGCACCGCGCCGCCCGCCATAGCGTCGGGGTATGAGCACCATTCACGAGCAGTTGACCGAGGCCGCCGACGAGGCCGCGCGCATCGTCGCCAATACCAAGCCCGATCAGTTCGGCGACAAGACCCCCTGCACACAGTGGGATGTCAAGGAGCTGCTGAACCACCTGATGCTGTGGACGTCGTACTCCTTCGAGCGCCGCGCCCGCAGCGAGCAGGTCGGCCCCGACCTGATGGAACGCGACTTCACCGCCGACCCCGACTACGCCGCCCGCTACCGAGCCCAACTGGACCGTGCCCTGACCGCCTGGACCCCCGCCGAGGTGTGGCACAGCGAGATCGACACCGGCAGCGGCAAGACCCCGGCCCCGCAGATCGCCGAGATGATCCTGATGGAGATGGTCCTGCACGCCTGGGACCTGGCCACCGCGACCGGCCAGCCCTACGCGGTCTCCGACCAGGTCGCCGCCACCGTCGGCAAGGCGGTCGAGGCCTCCGCGGAGATGTACCGGCAGTACGACGGCTTCGCCGCCGAGGCGCCGGTCGGTGCGGACGCGACGGCGCTGGACAAGGCGCTGGCGGTGTCGGGGCGGAGGCCGTAGCTGTAGCTGAGGTCGTAGCCGCCGCCGGGGGTGGTAGGAGGCGGGTGGTAGGTGGGGAATGATCGATCGCCGTGTGGGGTCGGCGATCGATCATCGCCTGTTGCTCGGCGCTACGCGGAGGAACTGCGGGGTGTTCGGGGTTCGGATCCCTTTCCGGGTGCTGGAGTTTGCGGGCCGGGTTGCTGTTGGTGTGGGTTTCAAAGCTTTTTACGGCCTTCGGTTATGGTTGTGCCGGTTCGGGGTTCGGGTCGGTGGGTGTGTTTGTCGGCTGCCGGTTTCCGCGTTCACGACCCCGCCGCACCTCAGGCCTCTTCAACTCCGGCAAGTTGGATCAAGAGCCAGGTCAACAGCAAGATCAACAGCCAGGTCACAGGCAAGATCAACTGCACAAGCAAGATCAAGAGCCAGATCAAGGTCAAAAACTGTGATGAAGGGCCCGGCGCCTCCGGCGGGGGCTCTTGGCTCCCTCGGGGAACTGGCGCGGTTCCATAGGGTGGCTGGGTCAGGGCCCTGCGCCTGCGGTTTGTGAGGTGGTTGCGGTCCGTTCCCCTCGGTCGCGTCGTCAGCCCCAAGGGGTACAGCACCGGTGTCCGGGAGTAAAGTCCGCGCGCTTGCGGTCGGGCCTGCAAGCTGCGGTTTGTATAGCGCGAACTTGACTCCCGGCCACCGGCGCTGTAGGCGAAGCCCTGCCGACGCGACCGAGGGGAACGAACCGAAAACCGACCGGATAAGTACAAGACTGGTGGTGCGGTACCGGCGACTCGGCGAGTTCGGCTGCCGGTCCAGGTGCTGACAACGCGGCAGTCCCGAGAATGCGCATCTTGGGCTGGCGAGTGCGGGCGCGGACAGCAACATCTGCCGGGGATGTCGACAGTCGACACCCGACAGTCGACACCCGACAGTCGACAGTCGGCGGCTGGCTGCTGCGAGCGCAGCTGGTCCGTTGCCGCATACCGCACCCGGGCACGCCGTCGACCAGCTGCCCACCGGCCCGTCGCCACAACCTCACCGACGGCCGCATCGCTGAGCTGCGTCTACGGGCCCTGCGGTTGCTATTCTTCCGGTCGGTTTTCGGTTCGTTCCCCTCGGTCGCGTCGGCAGGGCTTTGCCTACAGTGCCGGTTCTCGGGAGTCAAGTTCGCGCTGTACGCAGCCGCCGCCTCCACGCCCGACCGCAGCGCGCGGACTTTACTCCCGGGGTTCGGCGCTGTACCCCTTGGGGCTGACGACGCGACCGTGGGGAACGGACCGCAACCACCTCACAAACCGCCGCCGCAGGGCCCTAGCCGGACCACCCTATGGAGCAGCGCCAGTTCCCCGAGGGAGCCGAGAGCCCCCGCCGGAGGCGCCGGGCTCTTCATCACAGTTTTTGATCTTGATCTTGCTTGGGCTCTTGCTGTTGATCTTGCTTGAGTTCTTGATCTTGATCTAGCCCCTGGTTCAGACCTGCTGGAGTCGAAGAGGCCTGAGGTGAGGCGGGTTCGTGAACGCGCAAACCGGCAGCCGACAAACACACCCACCAACCCGAACCCCGAACCGGCACAACCATAACCGAAGGCCGTAAAAAGCTTTGAAATCCACAGCTCAACAGCAACCCGGCCAGCAAACTCCAGCCTGCCCCAAAAGCACCGCCCCGTACCGCAACGGAAGCCGCCGCTCAGGCGACCGCAACGCAAGCCGCCACTCAAACGACCGCAACACTCCCAGCCAGCTGTAGATCCCCCAAGAAAGCCAGCACGTCCTTCGCCTCCTCGGCCGCCAGCTCCTGGAACTGCGCCAGCGCCCGCTTCGCCATCGCCGCTGCGGCACCCCGCTCCGCAGCCCGCGCCCGCGCCAGTGCCAGCAGCGCCAGGCCCTCGTGGTAGCGGTCGCCGGCGGCCTGTGTGATCTGCAACGCTCGTACCAGGCAGCCTTGGGCGGCGCCCGCGTCGCCGAGTCCGGTGTGGGCCAGGCCCAGGTTGATCAGGAGGTTCGCCTTCAGTAGCGGGCTGCCGCAGGCGTGTGCGTCGATGAGGCCGGTCTCGGCGTGTGCGACTGCCTCGGGCCAGCGGCCGGTCTCGGCGTAGAGCTCGCAGAGCACGTCCTCGGCTGCCGCGCGGTGATAGCCGTCTTCGCGTTCCCCGGCCAGCGCCACTGCTTCCAGCGCGGCAGCCAGCCCCTCCTCGTAGGACTTCGACACCCGCAGCACCGAAGCAAGCGTGCTCAGCAGGCTGACCCGCAGCAACGGCTCGTCGGAGGCGTTCAGCAAGTCCAGTCCCGCGCACAGATCCGCTACCGCCGCATCCGTCTGCCCGGTGCGGCAATGCGCGACGCCCATGTGGTTCAACAGCACCGCACGTGCCCGCCGATCGCCCGATGCCTCGGCCGACCGCATCGCGATCCGCAGCAGTTCCAGCCAGTCCGCCGCCGATCCGCTCGCATAGAAGTAGTCGAACATCAGGTACGTCAGGCGCCATGTGGACAGGTGATCGGCCGACCGTGCGGTGCTTCGGATGAGTGCGCTGATATTCGGCCACTCCTGTGCACACCAGCGCAGGAATTCGCCCTGGCTGCCAAACGGTCGCGGCTCGTGCTGGAAGCCCTCCGGCTCGAAGTCAGGACCAACCTCCACGATCCGCTGCCGTCCCGCACCCACCACCTGCGAAAGCGTCGCCGCGTACCAAGCGCTCACCCGATCCCGCGCCGCCCGGACCTCGCCGTCGCGCAGGCCGCGTGCCAGCTCCCTGATATACGTCCGGGTCAAGTCGTGCATCGTATAGCGATCGCCGTGCTGCTCCAGCAGGTGCTGCGCACTGAGCTTCTGCAACACCTCCGTGGCCTCGGCGACCGACACATCCAACAACGCAGCCGCGCAATAGCGCCCGATGCTCACGCCCGGGAACGCCCCGAGCATCCGGCAGGCGCGCGCCGTGTCCGCGTCCAGCGCGTCGAACGAGCACGCCATGACGCTGCGCACCGAGCACAGGTCGTCGTTCTCCAACCGCAGCGTGTCCAGCCGCTGATGCGCGTCCTCCAGGTTTCCGACCAGATCCGCGATCCGCCCGTCGGTGACCGTCACCAGCTGCTCGGCCGCGATCCGCAACGCGAAGGGCAGGTGGTCGCACAGCTCCGCCAGCCGCCGTGCCGCCCCGACCTCGGCGTTGACGCGCTCCGCGCCGACCGCGTCGGCCAGCAGTCCCAGCGCCTCGGCCACCGGCAGCGGGGCCAGTGTGACCCGGCGGGCGGCGTACTTCACGGCCAGCCGGCCGAGGCGTTCCCGGCTGGTGACCATCACGAAGCTGGAACCGGTGCCCGGCAACAGATCCTCGACCTGTTCGGCCGACCGTGCGTTGTCCAGCAGCACCACCATCCGGCGTCCGGCCACCATGCTCCGCCACAACGCCACCCGCTGCTCGTGTTCGGCCGGGACAGTCGAGACGCCCAATGACGCCAGCAGCTGGTGCAGTGCGGCCGAAGGGGTCAGTGCCGGATGCGTCGGGTCGAAACCGCGCAGGTTGATGTAGATCTGGCCGTCCGGGTACGCCGAGCGCAACAGATGCCCGCAGCGCACGGCCAGGGTGGTCTTGCCGATGCCGCCGACCCCGACCACCATCACCACCCGCGGCGACGAGGCATCGTCGGGGCCCGCGTGCTCCAGGACCTGCTGTACCTCGTCCGCCCGGCCGATGAACGACGCGCTGTCCCGGGGTAGCTGTGCCGGCAACGTCGGCGACGGCTCGGCGGCCGGGAGGCTCCGCAGGCTTGGTAGATCGGGCAGCTTGGGCAGCTCGGGTAGCTTCGGGAGGTCCGCGAGGTCCGCGAGGTCCGGGAGCACCGGCGGCGCCACAGACCCGACAGCTGTAGCCCCAACAGCCACAGCCCCGAGCGGACGCAGCAAATCCGTCGCCCGACCACGCCGACCGGGCGCGTCCTGAGCCAGGATCGCCATCTGCACCGCCCGCGTCGAAGCCTCCGGCTCGATCCCCAGCTCGTCGGCCAGCACCCGGTGCAGCATCTGATACTGCGCCAACGCGTCAGCGGTCCGGCCGCTGCGATGCAACGCCATCATCAGTGCCGACCGCAGCCGTTCGTCGAACGGATGCGCCCGCGCGTGCCGCTCCAACTCGTCGGCCGCCGCCGCGAAATCCGCGGACCGTGCGTCCCCGGCGTCGACCATCAGCTCGGTCCGGTCCACCAGCAGCCGCAGCCGCATGTTCGCCAACCGGGCCCGCTGCTCGGCGGCGAACGGCCCCGGCAGTGCTTCGAGTGGTCGGTCGCTACGCCACAACGCCAACGCCGAATCCAAAGCGGCGATGGCGCTCGGCCGGTCGCCGCCGTCGCGAGTCGTCCGGGCCCGGGCCGCCGACTGCTCGGCGCGGTTCAGGTCCAGCGCTTCGGGCGACAGCCGCAGCAGATAGCCGGAGCTGCCGCCGGCCAGGACATCGCCGAGTCCTGACAAAGCCCGTCGCAGCCCGGAGACGTAAGTGTGCAGGTTGCCCGCGGCGGTCATCGGGGCGTCCTCGCCCCAGATCCGGTCGATCAGCTCCCCGCGCGCCACCACCGTGTTCGCGGCCATCGCCAGCACGGCGAACGCCGCCCGCTGCTTCGGCGCGCCCAGGCTGATCTCCCGGTTCCCGGCGTACGCCCGCAGCGGACCCAGGACCTCGACGCGGAGCCGTCGACCGCCGTCTTCCATGCGCGCGTCCCTCCCTGCCGATCCGCTTCCCGCCGGCGAATGTTGCTTCGCCTGTGATTCGGAGTGGTATTCGCATTGTTTACGCTTGGATCGGTGTCAGGTCAAGGTGTCAGTGGTCTGACGTGGCCACGGAGGCCGTGTTCGAGCAGGTTTGCGCCAGACGCGCCAAGGCCGCGCGCTCCGGGTCGATCCCGGAGAACGCGGCCCTGGCGGCACCTCAGGCGTGTTCCAACGGCCGCTTCCCGTGCAGCCGCACCGGCTCACCCAGCAGCCCGGTGTCCAGCGTCCCGGTGGCATCGGCGACCAGTCGCCAACTGGCGTTCTTCAGGCTGCCCAGCACCACCACCGACCACCGGCCGTCCGCCGTGCCGGCCAGGGTGCTGATCCGCTCCGGCTCCCGGCCGCCCGGCGCGCGCGCCAACACCAGCACGCCGCCGTCGGCCTCGTCCAGAATCGCCGCCGCGGCCTCGATGTTCGGCGCGTCCTCGACCCCGGGCATCTCCCCGGAGGCAGAGCCAGAACTGGAACCGGAACCGGAACCGGCAGCACTAGCACCAGAACCGAACCCGATCCGCAGCACCACGGTCCCGCGCGACCAAGGACTGCCGGACAGCTCGCGGACCCAGTCCGCGACCAGTGTCCGGGCCAGGCGCGCGTCGCCCTCCAGGCTGATCACGCCGTGTGCCTCGGCCAGGTTCAACAGAACCCTGCCTTGGTCGGAATCGCCGGTGGAGACCAGCCGCGGATACGGCGCGGGCAACGCGTCGTCGACCGGCGCGCTCTGGAGCAGCCGCAGCGGCGCGGCCCACGACCGGCCCTGGTGCTCGGCGCTCCAGCCGTCCGGCGGCTGCTCGTCCGGGCGGGCCAGCCGCAGCGTGAGGGTGTCGGTGCCGACCACGACCGCCGCGACGCCCGGCAGCGGACGCCCGGCCTGCACGCAGGCGGTGGCCAGGGTGCGCAGCACCCGGTCGATGGTCCACGCCGCCGCGTCGTCCCGGGGCGCGGCCGGACTCGGCTTGCGGGACCGGCGCCCGCGCATCCCCGCGCCCAGCTTGGCGAACAGCCCGGCCCGCAGCGCCCACCACACCAGGGCCGCGATCACCAGCACCGGCACCGCGATGGCCAGTATCAACACCACAGGACTGCTCGACGAGCTATTGGACTTCGACGAAGCCGGGGCAGAGGCGGGGGCCGAGGCCGGCGCGCTGTGCGAGGCGCCGGCGCCGGTACTCGCCGAGCCGGTCGTGGTCGGCGCCACGGCTGAGCCCTGAGAAGGTGCCGGCTGTCCGGGCGGTGCCGGTCCTAGGAACGGCAGCGGACCGGCGATGAGCCCGTCGCCCTTGGCGTCGTCGGGCAGCTTGACGAACCAGCCGGGGGTGAGCTTCGCCGGGTCGGTCAGCAGCTGGCCATCAGGCTCCTGACGGTTCTTGTTGAGCGCGAAGATGTCGGTCGAGCGGGCCCCGTTGCCCAGGAACCGCTGTGCGATCTCGGCCAGGAACTCCGGCTTGCCCTTGTAGCCGTTCGCGATCCAGTAGTACTTCACCGGCGTGCCGCTCGGGTCGAAGTGCAACGTCGGGAGCACACCGGTGATGACGCCTTCCCCCTTGGCGTCGTTCGGCAGTTGCAGAAGCCAGCCGGGGGAGATCTTCGTCGGATCGGCCACCGTGGTGCCGTCCGGCTCCAGATGCCCCTTGTTCAGGTCGAAGATGTCGGTCGAGCGGTTCCCGTTGCCCAGGAACCGCTGCGCGATCTCGAACAGGAACTCCGGTTGCCCCTGGTAGCTGCTGCTCACGACGTAGTACTTCACGGGGGGCGGCGCCTGGGCCGCCCGGGCCGGCGCCGACCACGCTCCGGCCAGCAGGAATAGCGCGGCCGCGACGACGGACGTCAGGGCGCGGCGCAGCACGGTCACCGACATCGGGGCCTCCTGCCTCACGGGCGGTTCACTTCGTTTGAATCGTTGGCCCGGCCGGGCCTGGGTGTCAACGCAGGACCCTGGGTCCCTGGACCCATACGCGCAGATCAGAGCCTGGCCCGGGGGCCGGGCCCGCGCCTAGCGTGTCCGGTGTCCGCCGCACACATGTGTCGACGCACCAGCGCCCGGCACCGTTTCGAAGGGAGCATCCACCGATGCCGAACCTCAACGTCACCTACGGGGAGATGTCGGATGCCGCGACCCGGATGCGCAACGACAAGGCCGACATCGACTCCAAGATCGCCGAGTGCAAGAGCATCGTCGACACCCTGACCGCCTCCGGCTTCGTCACCGACCAGGCCTCCGGCCGGTTCGACGACGTCCACAACGAGTTCGTGACCTCCGCGAACCAGCTGATGGACTCGCTGGACCAGCTCTCGCAGTGGCTGGACAAGGCGGTCTCGGCGATGCAGGACATGGACACGCAGATGGCGCAGTCCCTGCCGCAGAAGTGACCGGGATCTGAATCAGCACTCTGGCTCAATCAGCGGATCTGGGAGAGGCGACCGCCATGCGCATGCTGATCACCGTGGCCCGGCCGGCGGGCCGGTCGCATGACGTCGTGGTGGACGCCGATCCCACGACCCCGGTCCGGGACGTCGTCAAGGGGCTGCTGGACGTGGTCGGCGCGGACGCCGCGGCCGACGCTGCCGAGGCCGTGTTCCTCGACGGCGTCCGCGTGGACCTGTCCGGCCCGCTGGGCACCGCCGGGATCCACGACGGCGCGGTCCTGTGGCTGGGTGCCCCCGGCGAGGCCGGGGAGCCCGGCCGTCCGGCGGCGTCCGGTTCCGGTCTGGTCACCATCCGCGCCGTCGCCGGCGTGGACAGCGGCCGGGTCTGGCATCTGGGCGCCGGCGTGCACCAGATCGGCTCGGACCCCTCGTGCGCGGTCCGGCTCGGTTCGGGCCAGCCCGGCGTCGTGGCCACGGTCCGGGTCAGCCTCGACGCCTCGGTCCGGATCCGGCCCGTCTTCCTGCGCGAGCCGCCGGAACTGGACCGGGTGCCGCTCGCCGACGCCGAGACCGAGACCGACTGGCCCGAGACCGTGCAGGTGCGGATCGGCGAGAGCCGTTACGAACAAGGCGCGGTCCGCCAGCCCGACGCGATGATCGAGGTCTCGCCGGAAGGCGAGTGGCTGGACTACAACCGGCCGCCGCGGCTGCTGCCGCCGGAGGCCCGCAACGCTTTCCGGCTCCCCGCCGAGCCGCCGCCGGCCCGTCAGAGCCCGCTGCCGTGGATCACCGCCCTCATGCCGGTCGGCCTGGGCGTGGTGATGACGGCCATCCTGCACAACACCAGCTATCTGCTGATGGCCGGGTTCTCGCCGGTGATGATGGTCGGCAACTGGCTCAACGGCCGCCGCACCGGCAAGGTCGGGCACCGCCGGATGCAGGCCGAGTTCGTCGAGCAGCTGGCCTCGGCCGAACAGGAGGTCGACCGCGCGATGGATCTGGAGCGGTTGCGGCTGCGGTCCTGGAGTCCGGACGCCGCCGAACTGCTGCTGATCGCGACCGGTCCGCGAAGTCGTCTGTGGGAGCGGCGTCGTAGCGATCCCGACCACCTCCTGGTCCGGGTCGGCCTGGCCGATCTGGACAGTTCGGTGGTGGTCGAACAGGTCGACGGCGCGCAGCGCACCTCGCAACACCGCACGGCCCACGACGCCCCCGCGGCGTTCTCCATCGCGCAGGCCGGTGTGGTCGGCGTGGCCGGGCGCGGGGAATGGCCGCGGCGCATGGCCCGCTGGCTGGTCGGCCAGATCGCGGTTCTGCAAAGCCCGCGCGACCTCCAGCTCTACGTCCTCACCGACCCCGCCGGCGACAGCCTGTGGGACTGGGCCACGTGGCTGCCGCACGCCCGCCCCAGCCTGGGACAACGAGCCCTGACTCTGGTCGGCGCGGACGCCGAGACGCTCGGCCATCGCGTCGCAGAACTCGGAGATCTGATCGCCGCGCGCCAGCGGGCCCGGCTCGATTCCGGCTCCGGCGCGGGCCGGGTGGACCCGGACCTGGTCGTCGTCCTGGACGGCGCGCTGCGGCTGCGCGCGCTGCCCGGCGTCGTCACGGTCCTGCGCGAGGGCCCGGCGGTCGGCGTGTACAGCATCTGCGTCGACGCCGACGAGCGCACGCTGCCCGAGGAGTGCACGACGATCCTGGCCGGCGGCATCCCCGGCCAGCCGGTGAGCCTGCGCCAGCAGCGGGCCGCGCGGATCGACGCGATCCTGGCCGACGACGTGAGCGCCGAGTGGTATCCGGTGGTCGGCCGCCGCCTGGCGCCGCTGCGCGACGTCAGCGAGGTGGCCGGCGGTATGGCGCTGCCGGACGCGGCCCGGCTGCTGGATCTGCTGGACCTGGCCGACCCGAGCCCGGCGGTGCTCAGCGGACGCTGGCATGCCGCAGGCCGCAGCACCAAGGCGGTCATCGGCGCCTCGCTCGACGGCCCGTTCGCCCTGGACCTGGTCGCGCACGGCCCGCACGGCCTGGTCGCCGGGACGACCGGCTCGGGCAAGTCAGAGTTCTTGCAGAGTCTGGTCGCCTCGCTCGCGGTGGCCAACCGGCCGGACGCGATGACCTTCGTCCTCGTGGACTACAAGGGCGGCGCGGCTTTCAAGGACTGTGTCGACCTCCCGCACACCGTCGGCATGGTCACCGACCTGGACACCCATCTGGTCGAGCGCGCGCTCACCTCGCTGGGCGCGGAGCTGACGCACCGCGAGCGGCTGCTGGCCGCCGCCGGGGCCAAGGACCTGGAGGACTACCTCGACTACGCCACCCGGCGGCCGGACCTGGCGCCGATCCCGCGGCTGCTGATCGTCATCGACGAGTTCGCCTCGATGGTCCGCGAACTGCCGGACTTCGTCACCGGTCTGGTGAACGTCGCCCAGCGCGGCCGGTCCCTGGGCATCCACCTGATCCTGGCCACCCAGCGGCCGTCCGGCGTGGTGTCCGCCGAGATCCGGGCCAACACCAACCTGCGGGTGGCGCTGCGGGTCACCGACGCGGCGGAGAGCACCGACGTCATCGACGCCCGGGACGCGGCGAACATCTCGCCCACCCACCCCGGCCGCGGCTACGCGCGTCTGGGCCACAGCTCCCTGCTGCCGTTCCAGACCGGCCGGGTCGGCGGCCGGCGGCCGTCCAAGGACCGCTCGGTCTCCGCCCCCGCGCCGTTCCTGCGTCCGGTGGACTGGCTGGATCTGGGCCGGCCGGCGCCGGAGCGGCCGGCCGCGGTCACCGAGACCGACGTGGTCACCGACCTGTCGGTGCTGGTCTCCGCCCTGCGTCAGACCACTGATCTGCTCGGCCTGCCCGAGCAGCGCCGCCCTTGGCTGCCGCCGCTGCCGACGGCCCCGGTGGTGGAACTCGCCACCGAGCCGACGCCGGCGGAGTCCGGCGAGCCGGTGTTCTCCTGGGCGATCCAGGACCTTCCGGCGGCGCAGGCGCAGGAGCCGGTCGCCATCGATCTGGCCACGTTCGGCCACTTCCACATCATCGGCGCGCCGCGCTCGGGCCGGTCCCAGACGCTGCGCACCATCGCGGCCGCCGCGGCCAGCGCCGCCTCGGTACCGGACCTGCACCTGTACGGCCTGGACTGCGGCAACGGCGCGCTGCTGCCGCTGAGCAAGTTCCCGCACTGCGGCGCGATCGTGCAGCGCTCGGAGACCGAACGCGCCTCCCGGCTGCTCAAGCGGCTGCACGCCGAGGTGATGAACCGGCAGCGGATCCTCGGCGAGGGCGGGTTCGCCGACCTCACCGAGCAGCGTCGGGCCGGTGCGCCGGAGGAACGGCTGCCGCACATCATGCTGCTGCTGGACCGCTGGGAAGGGTTCATGGGAACGCTCAGCGAGCACGACAACGGCTCGCTGACCGAGATCATCCACACCCTGATGCGCGAGGGCGCCAGCGTCGGCGTGCACGTGGTGATCGCCGGTGACCGGACCCTGATGTCCGGACGTATCAGCTCCCTGACCGAGGACAAGCTGGTACTGCGACTGCCGGACAAGTCCGACTACTCGCTGGTCGGCCTGAACCCGCGCACGATCCCGGAGAACATGGCGCCCGGCCGGGGGTACCGCTCGATGGGCGCCACCGAGACACAGGTCGCCCTGGTCGCCGCCGATCCCTCCGGGCCGGCACAGGTCGCCGCGCTGCGGGCACTGGCTTCCCGGCTGACCGACCGCGAGGCCGACGTCCCCAAGAACCAGCGGCCCGGCCGGATCGCGGTGCTGCCGGCGCAGCTGACGTTCCAGGAGGCGTGGGGCTATCTCGAAGAGGAACGCAAACAGCCCTGGGCGCTGCTCGGCGTCGGCGGCGACGAGTTGGAGCCGGTGGGCGCGACCCTGTTCGGCGACCGGCCGACGTTCCTGATCGCCGGCCCCTCCGGATCCGGACGCAGCACCGCGCTCGGGGTGATGGCCGAATCGCTGCTGCGCACCGGCGCCGAGATCGTGATCGGCGCGCCGAGCGCGACGCCGCTGAGCGCGCTGGTCGGCCGCCCGGGCGTCCGCGGCCTGGTAAACGCTTCGGACCCCGTCGAGGAGGAACTGTCCGCGCTGCTCGACCCGGGCGAGGGCCCGGTGGTGCTGATCATCGACGACGGCGAGGCCTGGCGCGAGTGCCGGGCCCGGGAATGGCTGCGGGCCTACGTCCGTTCCGGTTCGGGCCGCAACAGAGGCCTGATCCTCGGCGGCGAGATCGGCTCGGTGGCGATGGGCTTCTCCGGCTGGCAGGCCGAGGTGAAGAAGAACCGCCGCGGCGCGCTGCTGTCCCCGCCCGAGCTGAGCAACGGCGACCTGGTCGGCATCCGGCTGGCCCGCTCCCAACTGGCGCCGCGGGTGGTGCCCGGCGCCTGTCTGGTGCACCTCGGCGACGGCGTCCTGACCACCGCGCAGATCCCGACCATGAGTCCCAACCAGAACCGGAACCAGAACCCGAACAAGGAGTCCTGATGGCCGACCTCATCGTCCGAGACGACCTGGTGAGCCTGCTCAACGATCTCAATTCGCTGATCGGCGAGTTCGAGGGCGCGCTGGACTTCCAGAACGAGGACAAGGGCCTGTGGGGCCAGCAGAACGCCAACTCCTCGATGGGCGACTTCGCCGCCAATTGGCGGATCCACCGCGACTCCATGGTCAAGGACATGAAGTCGCTGCGGGACTCGGTCGACAAGATCAACCAGGCTTGGCAGCAGGGCGACCAGCAGCTCGCCGACAGCCTGAACCAGCAGTCGTGACCCGGCGGGAGGAACCGTGAGCATCCGCAATCTGGGGAGCTGGGAGGCGCTGGGCCTGGGCTCCGACCCGGTCCACGCCGACCCGGACGAGATCGCCTCGGCCCAGCAGCGCTACCAGAACATCGCCTCCACCATCGACGATGCCGTGTCCCGGCTACAGAAGGTGATGGACGACAACTCCGACGGCCTGGTCGGCCAGTACATCGACGGGCTCCGCAAGAGCGCGGGCTCGCTGCACGACGAGCTGCAGAAGGCCGGCGTCCGCTACCACGACGTCACCGACCAGATCAAGATCTACGAGCCCGAGCTCCAGACCGGCCTGGACGAGACGGCCGCGGCGCTGAACGACGCGAACAACGCCGCGGGCCAGCAGAAACAGGCGACGTCGATGCCCGACCCGCAGAAGGGCACGGACGGCACCGTCACGCCGCAGGAACAGCAGAAGGGCACTGACAAGACCAACGCCGAGAACCAGGCCAACGACGCGCTGTCCGCCGCCAAGAACCGGCTCAACAACGCCCTGGACCAGCTGAACGTGGCCGGCAAACGGTTCGGCGACGCCGTCAACAGCAAGAACTACCACGACGGCCTGACCGACACCTGGAAGGACAAGCTCGACGAGATCCTGGGCTGGTTCAGCAAGATCCTGGGCTACATCGGCATGGCGCTCGGCGCGCTGGCGCTGCTGGTCCCCGGGCTGGACGTGGTCGTCTTGGCCGGCGTGGTGGTCGGCGCGGCGTCGCTGATCGTCAACTCGATCCTCTACGCCGACGGCAAAGGCAGCGTGCTGGACGTCATCTTCGGCGCGGTGGGCCTGGGCCTGGGCTTCATCGGAATCGGGGCGGCCCAGCTGGCCAAGGGGCTGGCCAACGACGCCAAGGCGCTCGCCGGCCTCACCGGGCGGCCGGGCGCGCCGCAGCTCGGCTTCGCCGACAACACCTTCGGCGGGGATCTGAACAACATCCCGCTGCGCCCCATCGGCCCGGCCCCGTCCAATATGAACGACCAGTTCATGATCGACCCGGTGACCAACGCGGCCACCAAGTGGGACCACATGTCCGACTGGTACAACAACCCCGTCACCAACAGTGCCCTGAGCTGGCTCGGCGGCAAGGCCGGCAACCTGCCCGGCATGCTGGGGTTCTACGGCGGCAAGATGGGCGCCGTGCCCGAGATCGGGTTCTGGGGGTCGGCCGGCAAGCAGATCGGCGACGCCTGGAACATGTGGAAGGGCCTGGGCACCAACCCCCTGAAGAGCATCGCCGACTGGGCCGGCGTGCTCGGCGGCTGGAGCGGCTACAAGGGCCTGGCCGGGATCATGGGCGCCGTCGGCGGCAAGATCAACCCGGCCTGGTACGTCTGGGGCGGTTTCAACGCGATCTTCGGCCTGGGCATCGGCATCTCCTACACCGGCGGACGCGAGTCCGGCCTGATCCCCGCAGTGAACCCCTGATGGCGGTAAGGAGATGACAGCCATGACAGCGGACGATGATTCGGCCGAGATCACAGTGCCCTGGTTCTGGGGCCGGGTCCCCGACCCCGGCGCCACCGAGGACGAACAGAGCGCCTGGGCCGACGGTGTGGTCGAGATGTTCACCGAGTGGACCCGCGAGGGCTGGGGCGAGGAGTTCCGCCAGAGCTGGATCGCCGAGGAGAACCTCCCCGAGGACTACCCCTTCACCGCCGACAACGTCGGCCGCGGCATCGCCCGCTGGCTGACCGCCCGCGCCGCCACCCTCCCGGTCTGGCAGCGCATGGCCTGGGGCACCGCCTTCATCCAGGGCTGGCCGCGCTGGTCGCCGGTGCCGGTGGTGGTCGAGTACCGGGCACCGGTCGCCGACGACCCGATCTACCTGATGGAACTCGTCGGGGCCGACTCCGGCGGCGGCGAGCCGGCGTCGTCCGACGGCGGCCTGGGCCTGGGCCGGCAGATCGAGTACGTCAGCACCCCGTACGGCGACGGACTCCGCGTGCTCAGTGTGCAGCGCACCAACGACCACCTCGCCTACGGCCGCTTGGACGCGGCGATGCGGCTGGACTGGCCCGCCGCGGATGACCGGCCGGCGGCGCGGGTGGACGTGCTGCTCACGACCCGGGTGATGGATCTCCAACTGATGGGACTGATCGGTCCGGGGGTGGACAAGCTGATGCAGCAGATCGCCGAGCATCCCAGGCCGATCGCGCCGGATCTGGAGCCCGCGGGCGGAGCCCGCCAGGAGGTGAACCGATGATCGACGTCGAACTGGTGCTGCCGGCCGGCTGGGCCGTCCTGCCGACCGCCCCGGACACCGAACGCGTGCGCAAGTGGGCCATCGACCGCATCATCGGGCGCGCCCTGCCGCCCACCCTGCCCCGCGACCGCGCCGAACCCTGGCGCCGCGAACTGCGCAAGCAACTCACCGCCAGCACCGACGAGGCCAGCCGCCAAGGCGCGCGCTGGGTCGTCCTGCCCCTGCGCGAGTTCAACAGCACCCGCATCCCGGGCTCGATGCTGATCACCATCCTGGAAGACCAGGACCCGCAGGACCCTGAGCAACTGCTGGCCTCGATCCTGGACGACGCCGGGCCGGACGGCTCGTGCGTCGACATCGGCGGCGCCACCGCCGCCCGGATCTCAGCCGTCATCCACCAGGAGATGTACGGCAGGGACACCGTCGGAGTCCGGGTGTCGTACTACCTGCCACACCCGGACCGCCCCGGCGTCTGGGGCCTGATGACGTTCTCCGTCCTGGCCGGGGCCGACGTCGACGACCCCGTGGTCCGCGCCATCGTGTTCCTGTTCGACACCATCGCCGCCACCCTGCGCTGGGTGGACCGCGATGCCGCGCCGACCCAGGACGAGGTGCTGGCGATGGTGACCGCTACGGTCGCGGAGCTGGAGGAGGTCGCCTCCTGAATCAGGGGACGATGACGTTCGTCGTCCACTGCTTCTCATCGAGACCGAGCAAAGTGAGGAGTTTGAGCAGTCCCTTCGGCCCGCCGACCTCGTTGAGCCCCGCGACCTTGCCCGCCAGCTCCACGCAGGCGTCCAGACCCGCCGAGGTCTTGCACTTGTCATCCTTCGTTTTGCTCACCGAGCCGTGCGGGCCGACCTCGATGGTGACTGTCCCCACGTCTGAATCGAAGGTGAGCAGGGCGCTCCAGGTTCCCGGCGCCCCGTCGCCGAATGCGGCCGGGCGCCACAGGAAAGCCTTGTCCGGCTGGAAGTTCGCCGGAAGTCCGGCCACGGAGAACGGCATGGGAACCGGCACTGGAGTGTCATTCACCTGCGTTGCTATGCGCAGCAGCGTCGCCTGCCATTGCGCCGAGACCGGGACGGAGGTCGGCGGAGCGTTGTCGGCAGAGGCCGCCGAGTTCAGCGGTACTCCGCTGATCTTGGCAACGCTGGCGGGGGACTCGTTCCAGTTGACATCCCAAGCCAGCGCGAACCACCGGCCTTCCTTCGAGGGGAAGCGCAACTGGAAGAACCCCGCGAACTGACCCTGATTCCCGGATTGCGTGACCCAGTACGCCTTGCGCCCATCGTCGAGAGTCACCGGGATCATGCGCTCGTGGGCGTTCGGTCCGCCGGGGCCGTCGCCGGGAAGCGGCTGGAGATCGACGCGGGGCGCGCCCTCAGGCGACTTGTTCCCCTGCGCGACGACATCACTGTCCTCGCGCTTGATCGGGGCCTCGTAGCTCACGTTCGGCAGCGAGTCGGGCAGCCATCCGAAGTCGGCGTACTTGACCAGCGGATCGGCGCCGATTCCGGATCTGGGCGCCGCGGCGGCCGCGATCGCCGATGGCGCCGACGGAGCGAACGCCGCCACGATCCCGAAAACCGCCGCCACCGCGAGTACGCCGCTGCCCCCGACCGCCGAGGCCCGAGTCGCCAGCACCCGCCGTCGGCCCACGGCCGCCACCCGAGCCGGATCGAACGGGCTCGGCGGTGCCGGGGCGTCGGCCAGGTCTGTCAGCCGGGAGCTCAGAGCGTGAAGGTCGTTTCCGGTGAAGTCGCCTGCGTGCAGTTCGTCGTTCACAGTCCTTGCCCTTCCGTAGTGTCACCGGCCGCGGATTCCAAACGGACCCGTAGCGTCCTCAGGCCGTGCCAGGTCTGGCTTTTGACGTTGCCCGTCGAGCACTGCAAGATCTCAGCGGTCTGATCCACCGACAGGTCGCAGTAGTAACGCAGCACCACGGCCGCACGCTGCTTCGGCGGCAGCGCCGCGAGCGCGGCCCGCAGGTCCAGCGCCGCGTCCAGGTCCAGCGCCGTCACCGACCGGGCGTCGGCCAGCACCTCCGGGTCCGGCTCCCGCTCGTGGTTGATGACGCGCTGCCACCAGGGCCCGCGTTGTTCGGCCAGGAACACGTTGATCAGCGTGCGGCGCGCGTAGCCGTCGACGTTCTCGACCTGTCCGGCCCGGTGCCAGCCGGTATAGAGCTTGAGCATGCTGGCCTGGACGAGGTCGTCCGCGCGGTGCCAGTCCCCGCACAGCAGATACGCGACCTTGCGCAGCCACGGAGCGCGTGCCCTGGCGAATTCGGTGAACTCGGCGTCCCGCACCAGTTCCCCCACAGCCATCCCCCTCTCGATCACAGCATGGATGCACACTGCCAGATCACTAATGCGTGGGCCCGTGCTGTGGGTTGCATCGCGTGGACCGACTTCTTCACAGTCGCGGCGGCGGTTGTACGCTGACCCCTGTGACGAACCGAGGAGCGACCGCCGCGAGCCTGCTCGCCGCCTTCGCCACGCTCCTGGTGCTGTTCGGCGGGCAGAACACCGCCGTCTTGGTCGCGTCGGCCTCCGCCCTGGCGTTGCTCGCCGCCGCACTGCGGCGCAGCGCGTTCTCGGTGCTGATGGCCGGGACCGCGGTGGCCGCGCAGACTGCCGCCGCCGCGCGATCCTCGTTGCGCGACACGGCGTTCCTGCCGCAACGCGACCCCGATGCGGCCGGCAAGCCCCATCCCCGACCGCCGGGATCGAACCCCGCGACCGTCTGACCGGCCGCCGCGCAGATCCGCAATCGCTGATCTCCTACGGGGGATCTGCAATCGCTGATCCGCTACTGGTGATCCGCAATAGCTGATCCGATATCGCTGATCCGCTACTGGTCATCTGCTATCGCTGATCCGATATCGCTGATCTGCCACCGCCGACCCGCGGCCATGCCGGCACGGTCCATCTCGCCGATCTCATCCATCCGCAAGATGCCCGAAGGGGTTCGCCATGCCGTTCTACTCCCTGCTCACCCCGGCCATCGTCGCCGCCTACCACGCCGTCACCGGCCTGTCCGTCGTGCTGGTCCCGGTGCTCGGCGGCCTCGGCCCGGCCGTCGCGATCGTCGTGTTCACCGCTGCCGTCCGGCTCTGTCTGCACCCGCTGAACCGGGCCCAGATGACGGCGCAACTGTCCGCACAGAAGGCCCGCGCCGCGCTCGCCCCGGCCGTGCAGAAGCTCCAGCGCAAGTACAAGAACGACCCGCTGCGCGCCCAGCGCGAGACCGTCGAGTTGTACCGGGCCAACGGTGTGAAGCTGGCGCCCGGCATCGGGCTCGGGCTGGTGCAGATCCCGGTGTTTATCGTCGTGTACCGGCTGTTCGTCTCGCCGACCATCGGCGGGCACCACAACGGGCTGCTCAGCGACCAGCTGTTCGGGGTCGGCCTCGGCTCCCACTTCCGGGACGTCTTCAGCGGGTCGTCAGTGGCGCTCGGGCACGTCGCGGTGTTCGTGGCGCTGATCGCGGCGCTCGCGGTCCTGGCCACGTGGTCCTCGCGCCGGATGCGGGGGAGTGCCGCGCTCGACGCAGTCCCGGCGACCGGTACAAGTACCCCCGCCCCCGGCGTCACCAAGCTGATGTCCCTGCTGCCCTACTTCTCAGTCCTCGGGGCCGTCGTACTCCCGGTCGCCAGCAGCCTCTACGTCGCGACCACGACCCTGTGGACCCTCGTAGAGCGGCGCCGCATGGTGCAGCCCGCTCAGTCCTGAATCACCCACTGGCTGCCGTCGATCAGCTCCCGCACCACATCCAGATGCCCGGCGTGCGCCGCGGTCTCGGTGATGTGGTGCAGGACGATCTGCCGCACCGAGTCCAGCCGCCACGTGCCGAACACGTACTCCGGCCACCACGTCGGGGCGGCGTCCAGATCGCACTCGGCCAGCACCGCGTCGGAGCGTCCGGCCTCCGCGCGGTAGCGGGCGAACACCTCCTCGGCCGGCAGGTCCGCGTCGAGCTGCCAGCCGCCGGGCTCCCGGCGCTCCACGGCGTCGATGACCTCCTGGTCGCGGGCGATGACGCCGCGGAACCAGAAGCGCTCGTCGTCATATGTGAGATGGCTCACCAGCGCCAGGCAGGTCCAGCCGGACGGCAGGATCGGGCGACGCAGCGTCTCGGCGTCCAGGCCTTCCAGGGCGCCGAGGACGTGTTCGCGCTGGATACGCAGGTAGCGGAGCAGGTTCGCGCGTTCGTCGGTCACCCCGCGCATTGTTCGCTACCCGGCGTGACCTTGCCAAGTGGAAACGATTTTCATATGCTTCCGGCTGTCGGGACTTGAAAACGGTTTTCATCATCAAGCTCATGAACTGAGCCTGCACATAGAGGGGGCCTCCATGGACGGGAGTCTGAAGCGCGCGGCCGGCGGCCTGCTGGCGGTCGGCGTGGCCGTGGCGCTGACCGCGGGGTGCTCGACCAAGTCGACGGCCAAGCCCGCCGCCGTGGTGGTCCCGGGCGGCCAGACGACCGGGTCCACCACGAAGATCACGGTGGTCGCCGCCGAGAACTTCTGGGGCTCGATCGCGCTCCAGCTCGGCGGGACGCACGTGGCCGAGACGTCGATCATCACCAACCCGGACACCGACCCGCACTCCTATGAGGCCACCCCGAACGACGCCAAGCTCATCGCCGGCGCGCAGCTGTTCATCCAGAACGGCATCGGCTACGACACCTCCTGGGCCCCCAAGCTGGTCTCGGCCAACCCGGCGTCCGGCCGTGACGTCCTGACCGTCGGCGACGTGGTCGGTCTCAAGGACGGCGACAACCCGCACCAGTGGTACTCCCACGACAGCGTCTACAAGGTCATCGACGCCATCGTCGCGGAGTACAAGAAGCTGGACCCGGCCGACGCCGCGTACTTCGACACCCAGAAGCAGACCTTCGAGAACACCACGCTGGCCGGTTACAACCAGCTGGAGTCCGAGATCAAGACCCAGTACGCCGGCACCCCGATCGGCGCCTCGGAGTCCATCGTCTCGCCGCTGGCCGACACCCTCGGCCTGAAGATGCTGACGCCGTACTCGTTCCTGAAGGACATCTCCGAGGGCAACGACCCCTCGGTGGCGGACAAGACCGCGATCGACAGCCAGATCAAGGGCAAGCAGATCAAGGTCTACGTCTACAACTCGCAGAACTCGACGCCGGACATCTCGGCTCAGGTCAACGAGGCCAAGGCCGCCGGGATCCCGGTGACCACCGTGACCGAGACCCTCGCACCGGCGTCCGCTACCTTCCAGGACTGGATGGTCGGCGAATTGCAGGGGCTGAAGGCGGCACTGGCCCAGGCGACGGGCCACTGACGCCCTGGCGGAAGCAAGCAGGCGACGGCGGCGTTGGCAGCCGACGGGCCCAGGAGAGCGGTGGAGACGATGACGGCGGTGGACGCAGTGGATGCGGTGAATGCGGTGAATACGGATTCTGAGGCGGCGGCCGCGCTGCTGGACGGCGCGAGCCGGGTGTGCAACGCGGGCAACGAACCGGTGGCGGTCGTGGAACTGCGCGGCGCCTCGGCGTCGGTCGCGGGCCGCACCTTGTGGGGCGGCGTCGATCTGACGGTCGAGTGCGGCGAGTTCGTGGCCGTCCTGGGTCCGAACGGCGTCGGAAAGTCAACGCTGGTCAAGGTTCTGCTCGGGGTGCTGCCCGCGGCCACCGGCGAGGTCCGGGTCCTGGGCCACCGCCCCGGCACCGCCGGCGCCCAGATCGGCTACCTGCCCCAGCGCCGCTCCTTCGACGCCTCGCTGCGCATCCGCGGCATCGACGTCGTCCGCCTGGGCCTGGACGGCGACCGCTGGGGCATCCCGCTGCCGGGCACCGGCCGGTTCGGCGGCGCCAAGCGGCGGGAAGCCGAGGCCCGGGTCCGCGAGGCGATCGAACTGGTCGGCGCGTCCGCCTACGCGCACCGGGCGATCGGCGAGTGCTCCGGCGGCGAGCAGCAGCGGCTGCTGATCGCCCAGGCGCTGGTCCGCAAGCCCCGGCTGCTGGTGCTGGACGAGCCGCTGGACTCCCTCGACCTGCCGAATCAGGCCTCTGTCGCGGCCCTGATCGGCCGGATATCGCGCTCGGAGGACGTGGCCGTGGTGATGGTCGCGCACGACGTGAACCCGATCCTGCCCTACCTCGACCGGGTCGTGTACCTGGCCGACGGCGGCGCGGCCTCCGGCACGCCGGAGGAGGTCATCACCACCGAGACCCTGTCCAAGCTGTTCCGCACCCCGGTCGAGGTGCTGCGGGCCTCCGACGGCCGGCTGGTCGTGGTCGGCGGCCCGGAGGCGCCGGTGATGCACTCCGATCGGCACGCCGGCGCGCTCGTCGGCGGCGACCGGCGGGCCACGGATGGTCGGGTCACGGATGGTCGTGCCGCGGATGGTCGCGCCATGGACCGCCGTGTCGCGGATGGTCGTGCCATGGACCGCCGCGCCACCGACCGCCGTCCGGCCGGATCGGAGGCCGACGATGCCCGCTGACTCCGGCCTGTCCTGGAACCTGCTCTCCGACATCGACCAGATGTGGAAGCTGGACTCGATGGTGAACGCCTACCGGGCCGGCACGATCGTCGCCGTCCTGGCGGCCGTCGTCGGCTGGTTCGTGGTGCTGCGGCGTCAGACCTTCGTCGCGCACACCGTCTCCCTCGCCGGCTTCCCCGGCGCCGCGGCCGCGGTCTTCCTCGGCGTGAGCGCCTCGTGGGGCTACTTCGGGTTCTGCATCGGGGCGGCGGCGGTGATCGCGGCCCTGGCCCGCAGCGGCAAGGGCGGGATGGCCGAGGAGTCCGCGCTGACCGGCATAGTGCAGTCCTTCACACTGGCCTGCGGGATGCTGTTCGTCGCGCTCTACAAGGGTTTCCTCAACGGGGTCAACTCCCTGCTGTTCGGCAGCTTCCTCGGCGTCACGCCCGGCGACATCGCGGTGCTCGCCGTCGTCGCGGTCGTGGTGCTGCTGGCCATGGCGCTGATCGGACGCCCGCTGCTGTTCGCCTCGGTCGACCCGGCCGTCGCCGACGCGCGTGGCGTCCCGTCCCGCACGCTCAGCTTGCTGTTCCTGGTGCTGCTCGGCGCCACCGCCGCCGAGGTCTCGCAGATCACCGGCTCGCTGCTGGTGTTCGCGCTGTTGGTGATGCCGGCGGCCACGGCGCAGCGGATCACCGCGCGGCCCGGCCGCAGCCTGGTCCTGTCCGTCGTGTTCGCGTTGGCCGTGACGTGGTTCGGCTTGGGGGCGGCGTACTTCTCGCCGTACCCGATCGGCTTCTGGATCACCACTTTCGCGTTCGGTTGCTACCTCTTGGCCAACCTCTACGGGTTCGCGGCGCGATGGCGCGGAGCCGGACGTCGGCAGGTCGCAGAAGCCTTGGGGGTCTCATGAGCATGTTCAGCCATCCGTTCATGGTCTACGCGCTGCTCGGCGGAACCGGCATCGCGGCGGCCTGCGGGGCGGTCGGATTCTTCCTCGTGCTGCGGGCGCAGGTGTTCACCGGCGACGCCTTGTCGCACGTGGCGTTCACCGGCGCGCTCGCCGCCCTGGCGTTCGGCATCGACCTGCGGGTCGGCCTGTTCGCCGCGACGATCGCGGTCGCGCTGCTGCTCGGCGCGCTCGGCCGGCGCGGCCGGGCCGACGACGTGGTGATCGGCAACGTCTTCGCCTGGATCCTCGGGCTCGGGGTCTTCTTCCTGACGGTGTACACGACCAACCGTTCCGGGGCCGGCAACGGCTCGGCGACGATCAACGTGCTGTTCGGCTCGATCCTGGGCCTGTCGTCCTCGCAGGCCCAGACCGCGCTGTGGATCGGCGTCGGCGTGCTCGCGGCGCTGGTGTTCATCGCGCGGCCGCTGCTGTTCGCGACGCTGGACGAGGCCGTGGCCGCCGCCCGCGGCGTGCCGGTCCGGGTGCTGGGCTTCGTGTTCCTGGCGCTGGTCGGCGCGGCCACCGCCGAGGCCACGCAGGCCGTCGGGGCGTTGCTGCTACTCGGATTGGTCGCGGCGCCGGCCGGCACCGCGCTGGTGCTGACCGACCGGCCGTTCCGGGGCCTGGGCCTCGCGATCGCGCTGGCCGTGGGGGAGATGTGGGCCGGACTGACGCTGGCCTACTTCGTGCCGCGCATGCCGCCCAGCTTCTCGATCACCGCGGTCGCCACGGCCGTCTACGCGGCGGCCATGATCTATCGGTGGTCCAGCCGGCGCCGCGCGGCGGTGCGTTCCGCGGCGACCGCTGCGGCCCCGGTGCACATCCGGGTTGCGGAACCGGTCGCCACCGCGGACACCGTCTCCGTCTGACGGGGCGCGCGCCGCCGTGCCCGGTTACGTCACCCGGCAACGCCAGATCATCGCCGAATGCCTCACCGGCCACGCGGAGTTCATCACGGTGCAGGACCTGCACCACCTGATGCGCTCCGCGGGCCATCGGATCGGCTTGTCTACGGTCTATCGCACGCTCGGTGCTTTGGTGGCCGCCGGGGCGGCCGACACGTTCCGCGACACCTCTGGAGTGCAGCACTATCGGGCTCGGACTACTGGCGACCATCGGCACTACTTGGTGTGCCGGGAGTGCGGGATCGGAGAGCCGGTCGCCTCCGACGTCGTCGAGCGTTGGGCTGAGGACACGGCGCGGCGGCTCGGATTCGCCGAGGTCGCGCATGTTGTCGAGTTGTCAGGGGTCTGCCGAACATGTCAGAAACCTGACGGCTTCTAGCTACTGCTTCTAGCTACTGCTTCTAGCTACTGCTTCTAGCTACTGCCTCTAGCTACTGGCTCTGGCTACTGTGGCTACAGTCCGCGCGCCAGCTCCCGAATCACCTCAGCCGCCGGGCCTTCCTTCGCCGCGCGAAACCCGGTGCCGGCCCACAGATGCAGCCGGTCCGCGTCACCCGCCTTCGCAGCAGCCTGACGCAGGGGACGCGTCAGGTGGTGGAGCGCCGGGTAGCCGTAGGGAGCCGTGGACTCGTGCCGGTCGATGAAACCGTTGTGGAGCCCGCGTGCGGGGCGCCCGGTGAAGGCGTGGGTGATGACCGTCTCGGTGAAGGCCGGGTCGGCGAGCGCGTCCTTGTGGGTCTGCGAGGCGCCGGACTCGTCGGTGCGTAGGAGCAGCGTTCCCACCGCGACCGCTTCGGCGCCGGCCGCTAGGAGAACTCTGACATCCTCGGCGCGCGCCACCCCGCCTCCGACCACGACCGGCAGCTCCACGGCCGCCCGTACTTCGCGCACCAGGTCCGGCGCGCTGACCGATGTGAGCGTCCGCAGCGGATCGTAGGTCCCGCTGTGCCCGCCGGCTGCGGGAGCCTGGACCACGAGTCCGTCGACTCCGGCGTCCCGCGCGATCTTCGCCTCGGCGGCTGTCGTCACGGTCGCCAGCACCCGGCTGCCGACCCGGCGCAGCGCCGCGATGTCGCGCACGTCCGGCAAGCCGAACGTCAGCGACACCACCGGCACCGGCTCGGCCAGGAGGAGCGCGAGCTTGTCAGGCCACTCATCGTCGTCGTCCACGACCGGCTGCGGGTCCAGCTCCAGCCCGTACTGAGCGGCCTCGGGTGCCAACTCCGCGGCGTAGGCGCGGAACGCCGCGGCGTCCACGGCATCCGTTCCCGGCACGAACAGGTTCACGCCGAACGTCCCGCTCCCGCCGAGTTCCCGAACCTGCCGGACTTCCGCAGCCAGCGCCTCGGCTTTCTTGTAGCCGCCTGCCAGAAACGGGAACGCCCCGGCCCCCTGCATCGCGCCCACGAGCGCGACCGTAGTCGGCCCACCCGCCATCGGCGCGGCCACGATCGGCAGTTCGGACTCCAGAAACCCGGTCATGGGTAATGCCTACCTGACTTCCGCTCGCCGAGCCATCCGGGCGAGTACCGCCAGCACTATTACGCACAACACCGCAGCTCCCCAGGCGAAGTACTGCACCGCTGTGAGCAACCCCACTCGCGTCGCGACGAAGCCGACTCCGACCACCGGCACGCCGACTCCCAGATACAGGATCACGAAGAAGCTCGACATCACGTCCGCACGCCGGTCCGCCGGCGCCGCGCTGTTGATCGCCGTCAGCCCGCCGAGGAACGTCAGCCCCTGCCCGACGCCGGCCACCACGGTCGCGCCGAGCAGCAGCGCCAGCGACGACACGTTGCCCGCCACCGCGAGCGAGGCCAGCCCGATCGCCAGCAACGGCAGTCCGGCGATCTCCAGCCCGCGCGCCGAACGGCCGTAGCCGAGTACCTGCGCGGTCGCCGAGCAGGCGAGCATCAGGGCCACCGCCGCGCCGCCGAGGAACAGGTTCTTGCTGCCGGACAGCGTCGCGACGTAGGTCGGGATCAGGGTGAGGAACAGCCCGACGACGGCGAACGCCGCGAAGCACGCCGTCCCGCTGGTCGCGAACTCCGAGCGCAGCGCCGCCGGGATCTCCGGGCGCCGCGGACGCCAGCGCGTGCGGGCCTGGTGCGCGGGCAGCGACAGGACCAGCGCCATGGCCGGGACCAACAGCACGATCTCCAGTACGAACGGGAACACCCGCGGCGCCGGTGCGTATTGCGCCAGGAAACCCGCCAGCAGCGGCCCGAGCCCGAGGCCGCCGGCCGTGGCCACCGTCGACACCAACGCCGCCTTGCGCCGGTCGCCGTTGGGTTCGAGCCCGGTCAGCGTCGCGGTCAACGGCCCGGTCGCCGCGCCGATCGCGACACCTTGCAGGATGCGCCCGGCGAACAACCACCCGGTGCCGGACGCGAACGCGAACACCAGCGCTCCGCCCGCCGCCACGACCAGGGCCGGCACCAGCATCACGCGATAGCCGACGGCGTCCGCGGCCGGGCCGACCACGAGGAGCGAGGGAATCAGGACCGCGACATACGCGGTGAAGATCAGCGTCAGGGTCAGCGGCGAGAAGCCGAAGCGGGCCTCGTAGCCCTTGTAGAGCGGGGTCGGCAGGTTCGTGCCGGTGAGGAGGATCAGGAACGTGTAGGCCGTTCCCCAGAAGCGGATCCGCTGACCTGTCGCTGATAGCCCGGGCGGGCCTTCGACGCGGGCTGGACCTGGATCCTCGCTGTCGGATGGCGGCGGCCCGTCGTGTGCGGCAGCGGTAGTAGCGGTGCCGGTTGCGGCGGTTGCGGTGGTAGCGGTGGTAGCGGTGGCAAGGCGATCGGGCGCCATGAGTCCTCCCGGGGCGGCATGTTCGGTAATCTCGAACATAGCAGATGTTCGGGAAACGCGAACATGATGCTCTAGACTGGACCCATGGCCAGTCGCACCGCCACCGAACTCATCCACCCGGACCGCACCGAGCTGCGCTTCACCGCGGTCTTGGCGGCGTTGAGCGACCCCATGCGGCTGGCGATCGTCGCCCGCCTGGCCGACGTCGAACCGGACGGCGAGCTGGCTTGCGGCGTGTTCCAGCTGCCGGTGAGCAAGTCCACGCAGAGCGGCCACTTCCGGACGCTCCGCGAAGCCGGTGTCATCCGGCAGCGCGACGAGGGGACGCGCCGGCTGAACCGGTTGCGGCGCCAGGATCTGGACGAGCTGTTCCCAGGGCTGCTCGATCTGGCGATCCCGCAGGGACGCGCGGTCATGGCCGGTTTCTGATACCTACACACCCCAGCATCTTTCGCCCCCGCATCCAGCTCCGCGTTGGTCAGGCCTTTGTCGTGCGGTAGGTCGCGATGAGGCGGATCGCGCCATCGAGGGCACGGCGAAGCGGCAGCGGGTCGCGGCGGGCCTGCGAGAGGACGAGCCCGCCCTGGAGGCTGGCGAGCGTAGAGGCCGCGAGCCAGTCTGCGTCGGCGTCAGCCTGAAGCTCGCCGGACGCGACCATGGCGGCGAGTCCGGCTCGGATGCTGGCCTCCCAGCGGTCGAAGCCATCGGAGAGGACCACCCGGATCTCGTCGTCGCGCTCGCCGAGTTGGCCGAGGAGGTTGGCGATCGGACAGCCCCCCACCCCGCCGCGCTCCTCTTGCAGGGCTACCAGCGCGTCGGTCCAACGCACCAGGCCCGGCCACGTGCCGAGGCCGGCGAAGAGATCGTCTTGCGCGCCGAGCACCGCGTCGTTGGTCGACTCGGCGACCGCGCGCAGCAGGTCGGATTTGTCGTCGAAGTAGTGGTAGAGCTGGCTGCGCGAGGCGGCGGCGCGTTCGCCGACCTCGTCCAGGCTCGCCCCGAGCGCCCCCTTCTGCGCGACGACCTCGGCCGCGGCGGTCACGATGCGCTCGCGGGTCCGGCGCCCCCGCTCGGTTGTCGGCTGTACTCCCATGCCTGGAGTATCCCACCGACTGGACTTGACAGTCCACTCCGGGTCGGTCAGGGTGGAAGTAGTGGACTACGCAGTCCACTAGCGTCGCTGACGTCACCAGCGGCAGCAACGTCACTAACGCCAGCAACGCGTCACTAACGCCAGCAACGCCAGCAACGTCACCAACGTCACCAACGGCTCCGTCACGCCGAGCCCTTGCCGACCCATGGAGGTCCGATGTCCGCCACCATCAGCGAACAGTCCGGTCAGATCAAGGCCGCCTCGGCCGAGCGACTCCCCGGCGAGGTGGTCGCGACCTTCGAGCGCAGCGTCGCGGACCTACTCGAGACCGGGATCCCCGCCGACGCGGTCAAGGTGGGCGACCGGCTGGAGCCGTTCACGCTCGACGACGCCACCGGCGCCTCCGTCAGCCTCGATGAGCTCGTCGCGGCCGGCCCCGCGGTGATCGTGTTCTACCGTGGCGGCTGGTGCCCCTACTGCAACGTGGCGCTGCGCACCTACCAGCGCGAGCTGCTCCCCGAGCTCGCCGCGTTCGGCGCCCGGCTGGTGGCCATCAGCCCTCAGACACCCGATGAATCCCTGTCCACCGTCGAGAAGGCGGAGCTGGCCTTCACGGTGCTCTCCGACCCCGGCAGCCGCGTGGCCCAGAGCCTCGGAATCGCTTTCCGGCAGCCCGACGAAGTCCTCGCCGCCCAGCTCAAGCTGGGCCTGGACCTGGCCGCGGTCAACGCCGAAGGCTCGGTCAATCTGCCCCGCCCGACCGTGCTGATCGTCGACCAGGACCGAACCGCGCGGTTCGTCGACATCCAGCCTGACTACACCGCTCGCACCGAGGTCGCCGAGGTCCTCGCTGCGCTTAACAGCCTCTGAACCGACATGAGCTGACGGGCATTTGCCCGGCCGGGCAGGCTTCAGGCCGCTGTTTCAGGCTGCCGTTTCCTGCCCGGCGCCCCCTTACTCACCACCCAGAAAACGCGTCGGCAACGCGGTCTCCTCAACCACGCCGTCCGCACCGCGCCGCACCGAGAACGCCTCGGCCCCCGGCCGATCCGCGACGGCCTCCGCCAACTCCTCGTCCACGTAGTGCAGCCCGACCCCGTCGTCGCACGCGAACCCGTCCGGCAGCGCGCCCTCGGCGACGAGCCGGTGGAACAGCGGGCGGCGCCGGGCCTCGGAGGCGTAGTGCGGGCAGTACGAGCCCTTCAGGAACCCGAGTCCGTCGGTGAACGGCCGCAGTTCCGGGCCGAACGAGTCCGTGGTCCCGCCCTCGAACCAGCAGATCCCGCCGGCGCTGGAGCCGAGCAGTACCACGCCGGCTTCCCAGGCCTTGCGGAACACCTGGTCCAGGCCGTGCACGCGCCACACCGCCAGCATGTTGGCCACGCTGCCGCCGCCGACCCACACCACGTCCTGGGACAGCAGCAGGTCTTCGGGGTCTGCGACGTTCGGCATCGGGAACAGGGCCAGATGGCGCACGTCCGCCGGGGCGCCGGCGAGGCGGTCGTAGAAGCGCAGAGTGGTGGCCGGGTTGTCGCCTTCGGCGGTGTTCAGCACACACATCTTCGGCCGGGTCTTGCCGCTGAGCCGCCACGCCAGCTCGAAGTAGAGCGGAACGTCCTCGCGCGGCATCAGGGCGCCGCCGCCGATCGCCAGGATGTGCTTCCGTCCGTCTGCTGCCATGGCATCGACGGTAGCGCACGGGCGCATGGGGGCGACGCGCTGGCGCGTGGGCGCACTGGCTCCAGTTGCACAGACGCCGCCACCGAGGCAGGCTGGCCCGGCAATGCGGTGCTGCCGTCCGGATCCTCAAGGACGGCACGCCGTTCCTCACGCTCAACCCGACCCCGGATCCGGCGTCGGCGATAATTTGGTGTCTATGGACGAGATCGACGTTGCGGAGCTGGCCTTGAGTCTTCCGGACATTGACCCTTCGCAGCCCAGTCCGGCTCGCATTTACGACTTCTGGCTGGGCGGCAGCCAGAACTTCGAGGCCGACCGGGAGGCCGGACGGCGGGCCGCCGAGGCCATGCCGACCCTGGTCGGCGCTATCCGCGCCAACCGCGCCTTCCTCGGCCGCGTGGTGCGCCGCCTGGCCGAGTCCGAAGGCATCAGTCAGTTCCTGGACCTGGGCTCCGGTGTGCCGACCGTGGGCAACGTCCACGAAGTCGCGATGGAGACGAATCCCGAGGCGCGCGTGGTCTACGTCGACGTGGACCAGGTCGCCATCGCCCACGCCCGAGCCCTGCTGACCGACGTCCCCAACACCGTCGCGATCCTGGCCGACCTCCGCCGCCCCGAGAGCGTGCTGGCCCACCCGCTGCTCCAACAGACGCTGGACATGTCGCAGCCGATCGCGGTGCTGATGAACGCGGTCCTGCACTTCGTCCCGGACAGCGAGAACCCGGCCGGCATCGTCGCTGCCTACGTCGCCGCCACCGCCCCGGGCAGCTACCTGGCACTGTCCCACGCAGCCCCGGACCTGGCCCACCCCGGCGAGCAGCAGCAGATGCTCGACGACTACCAGCGCTCCACCCGAGTCCCCTTCATCAACCGCGAGCCCGAGGTGGTCGCGGGCTGGCTGGCCGATCTGGAGATCCAGCCCCCGGGCCTGGTGACGGTCGACCAGTGGGAGCCCGAGCCGAACGCCACCGAGACGCCGATCCTGCGCACCTACGGGGTCCTGGCCCGCAAGCCGCTGTCAGGACACGAAGACGGAAGCACCGGCTGAGCGGTATTGGCTGGGCGGTACAGGCTGGGCGGTACAGGCTGACCAGTACAGGCTGAGCAGTACAGGCTGAGCAGCCGCACCCGGGGGAGATAGCCTGCCGTCATGTTGCGTCCTGCAAGCTGTCCCAGACCGGCGGGTGTGAGTCCCGCCTGGGTAAGCACCGGAGCGCCCAGTAGCAGGCCCTGGTTCGTCGGAGAGATCTGGCGGGCTGAGCGGGGTGTCGAAAGC
>NZ_JAAFZA010000209.1 GCF_015356865.1 Catenulispora pinisilvae | reverse complement strand
CCCCTGCCCCCCGCGCGGCCCGCACCACCCGTATGACGAAGAGGACTGACGAACGACATGACCACCCCCACGGACCCAGGGTCCAGCCTGTTCTTCAAGCTGACCATCGACGGTCAGGACCTGGGCCTGTTCAACCAGTGCGAGGGCCTGTCCGCCGAGGTGGAGGTCTACCAGCACAAGGAGGGCGGGAACAACGGCTACACCACGTTCCTGCCCGGCCGGGTCAGCCACGGCAACATCACCTTGACCCGGCCGCTCACCCCGGACAGTAGCAAGATCGCGGCGTGGATCTCCTCCATCGCCACCGGGATCCAGCGCCCGACCGCGCAGATCGCGGCGCTGCGCGCTGACGGGACGATGGTCGTGCAGTGGGGCCTGCTGGACGTGCTGCCGGTCAGCTGGAGCGGGCCGACGCTGGACCCGAGCAGCAACACCGTGGCCACCGAGCGGCTGGTCATCGCCCACCACGGCTTCACCGAATCGGGAGCGTGATCCACCATGGCCACCTCGCCCGGAGTCAGCCTCGTCAAGGCCTCCCTCACCATCAAGGAACCGCCGATCGGCCCGGCGCTGGAGCCCGGCGGGACGATGCGGGAGATCAACTTCCAGTTCAACCCCGAGACGCTGACGCTGGCCAAGAGCGCGAACTGGAGCAGCACGCCGCTGCCGCTGTTCAAGTACGTCAGCATCCCCACTTTCGGCGGCGCCGACCCCTACACCCTGTCCTTCCAGCTCTTCCTCGACTCCTCGATGACCCCGGCCGGCACCAAGGTGCAGGACGACGTCGAGGCGTTGCTGAAGTGCTGTGAGGTGACCGACGAGTCGATCGCCGCTTTCCAGCCCTCCACGCCGTGGGTGTTCTTCCAGTGGGGCAGCTTCTCCACCGTCAGCTTCAACGCCTACGTGCAGAACATCTCCGCCAACTACACCTACTTCGACCCCTCCGGCGTCCCGCTGCGCGCCTCCTGCGACCTGACCATCACCCAGATCCCCTCGCTCACCCTGGGCCAGAACCCGACCTCCGGCGCGCTGTCCGCGCACCGTTCGCACCGGGTGCGCTCCGGCGACACGCTGCAGTCGATGGCCTGGTCGGAGTACGGGGACGCGACCGCGTGGCGGACCATCGCCGAGGCCAACGAGATCGACGATCCGATGCGCCTGTCGCCCGGCGCCGAGCTGCTGATCCCGGCGCCCGACCAGGTCCGGCGGTGATCCGGTGACGTTCGGTTCCTTCTCCTCGGTTCCCAAGGTCGAGATCGGCGGCGCGCTGCCCCGGCTGCTGAAGGCCTCGCTGGACTCCTGCTGGGTGGAGTCCAGCCTCAACGTGCCCTCGACGTTCCACATCGCGTTCCGGGACAAGACCCGGCTGCTGATGTCCAACAACGCGCAGCTGAAGATCGGCGCGCCGGTGACGGTGTTCGCGGTGGCCGGGCTGATCGGCGAGGACCAGCCGCTGATCACCGGGCAGGTGACCGGGGTCGAGGCGGACTACTCGGGCGGTGAGTTCTACACCGTGATCCGCGGCATGGACCACGCCTTCAAGCTGCTGCGCAAGCGGCGGGTCGCGGTCTACAAGAACATGTCCGCCTCGGACATCGTCCGCAAGATCGCCGGTGAGCACGGGGTGGCCACCGGCACCATCGAGTCCACCGTGCCGCCGTCCCCGGACTCGCAGATCTCCCAGCCCAACCTCGACGACTGGACCTTCGTCCAGGGCCTGGCCGAGCGCTACGGCAAGGTCGTGTACTTCGACAACATGGGCAAGTTGCAGTTCCGCGCGCCGGTCAAGGCGGTGCCGCTGACCGGGGTGAGCGCCGACAAGAGCCCGTACGTGCTGGAGTTCGGTGCCAACACCCTGCGCTGCCGCTCCGGCTTCACCGCCGCCGACCAGGTCTCCGCGGTCAGCTCCCGGGGCTGGAACATGGTCGCCAAGCAGACCGTGGTGGGCCGGGCCCAGGCCGCCCAGAACCCTGATGTGCTGGCCGGTCTGAGCCCGGCGCAGGTCTCCACGCCGTTCGGGGCCGGCACCCTGGTCGAGACCGGCACCCCGTACACCAGCCAGACCGAGACCGACGCCGCTGCCAAGTCGCTGGCCACCGACGTCACCTCGTCCTTCGCCGAGCTCGAAGTCGCGGTCCGGGGCACGCCGCAGCTGCTGCCGGACAAGGCCGTCACGTTGTCCAAGGCCGGGACGCCCTTCGACGGCGCCTACACCGTCACCGGCGTCCGGCACCTGTTCGAACACGGCACCTACGAGACCTGGGTGTCGATGACCGGCCGCCAGTTCCGCTCGCTGTACGGCCTGGCCTCCGGCGGCGCCGGCGGGCCGGGCGGCACCGGGCACCGGATGAGCGGCGTGGTGAGCGGGGTCGTCACCGACATCCACGACCCGCTGCAGATGGGCCGGGTCAAGCTGCGCTTCCCGTGGCTCGACGACGACTACGTCAGCGACTGGGCCCGCACGGTGCAGCACGGCGGGGTGAGCGCGCACGGCGGCATCGCGGGTGCCGGCGGGGCCGGCGGCCACATCCCGGCCGGCTCCCCGGGCGCCGGCGGCTTCATCGGCTACGCCGTCAACGACGAGGTGCTGGTCACCTTCGACCGCGGCGACTTCGACCACCCCTACGTCATCGGCGGCCTGTACAACGGGGTGAACAAGCCCACCCGGTTCACCGACGACGACCTGGTCTCCAAGGACGGCATCCCGAACGTGCTGGCCGTGTCCTCCCGGCGCGGCAACCGGCTGGAACTGCTCGACGACGAGTACTCCATGAAGGCCGGGGTCAAGCTCCTGACCGACGACGAGAAGCAGCTCGTCCACCTGGACAAGATGGAGCACAAGACCACCGTCAGCAACTCCGCCGGCCCGATCCTCATCGAGAGCAGCGCCCCGGACGGCGGCGTCACGATCCGGGCCGGCGCGGCCACCATCACCTTGACCGCCGAGGGCACGGTGAACATCGAGGGCGCCGCGGAGGTCAGCGTGACGGCCGGGGCCGCCATGTCGCTCAAGGCCGCGGAGCTGAACCTGGCGGCCGCGGCGACCACCGTGGAGTCCGCCGAGATCAACTTCGCCGGGGCCTCGCTGTCGGTGGAGGCCGCCGAGATCACGCTGACCGGCAACGTCGCCATCGTCGGCGAGGGCACGCTGGACGGCCAGCAGATTCTGGCGGTGTGAGATGAGGGGTCTGATCATGCGGGACCTGATCGTGCCGGGCCCGGCCGCGCGCAGGCCGGATGCCGGCGTCAGGGGGCTGATCCGTCATGGGTGAGCGATTCGTCGGCTCCGGCTGGGGCTTCCCGATGCGCGTGGACGCCGGCGGCCGGATCGGCCTGGTCTCCCACGACCAGGAGATCGAGGAGGCCATGCGCCTGGTGCTGGCCACCGCGCCGGGGGAGCGGCCGATGCGGCCGGAGTTCGGCTGCGCCGTGCACGACCTGGTGTTCGCCCCGGTCAACGACAAGACCGTGGGCCGCATCCAGCACGAGGTGCGCTCCAGCCTGGACCGGTGGGAGCCGCGTATCTCGGTGACCAGCGTGGAGGTCACCGTGGACCCCGACCGCCCCACCGTGCTGTACATCGACGTGCACTACCAACTGCGCGGCACCAACAACCCGCGGTCCCTGGTCTTCCCCTTCTACGTCATCCCCGACCACGACGGACCAGGGTCCGCGACAGATACGGAAGCAGCCTGACATGGCTTTGCCCTCGCCGAACCTCGACGACCGCCGGTTCCAGCAGTTCGTGGACGACGCCAAGCGGTACGTCCAGCAGCGGTGCCCGGAATGGACCGACCACAACGTGTCCGACCCGGGCGTGACGCTCATCGAGGCCGTGGCCTACATGGCCGACCAGCTGGTCTACCGGCTGAACCGGGTCCCGGACAAGAACTACCTGGCGTTCCTGGACCTGTTGGGCATCAACCGGTTCCCGCCGGCCCCGGCGCGCGCCGACGTCACCTTCCGGCTGTCCGCGCCACAGCCGAACACGGTTCTGGTACCGCCCGGCTCGGAGATCGCCACGCTGCGCACCGAGTCCGAGGAGGCGCTGGTCTTCAGCACCGCCGAGCAGCTGCGGATCGTGCCGTGTGCGCTGACCGCGGTCGTGGTGCAGAACAACGGCGCCAGTCCCACCGACCGCACGGTGGACGTCATGGACGGCAAGGACGTGGCGGCCTTCTCCCCGGTCCCGGCTCCCGGGGACGCGCTGTACTTCGGCCTGTCCGCGCCGGTGCCCTCCTGCGTCGCGGTGCTGCGGCTGAGCAGCCGGGTCGACGGTGTCGGCGTGGACCCGCGCCAGCCGCCGCTCATCTGGGAGGCCTGGTCGGCGGACGGCTGGCTGCCGTGCGAGGTGGACTCCGACGACACCGGCGGTCTGAACCGGCCCGGCGACGTGGCGCTGCACATCCCGTCCCGGCACATCGTCTCCCGGCTGGCCGGGGTCGAGGCGGCGTGGCTGCGCTGCCGGGTCCTGGAACCGCGGCCGGCGCAGCCGTTCTACGCGGTCAGCCCGACGCTGCGCTCGGCGACGGCCCGGACGATGGGCGGCACGGTGCGCGCCGTGCACGCCGAGACCGTCCACGACGAGGAGATCGGCGAGTCCTCCGGCGTGGCCGGCCAGCGGTTCCGGCTCTCCCGGACCCCGGTCGCGGTCGACGACCCGATGCTCCAGCTGGAGACCTCCGAGGGCGAGGGCTGGGAGCCCTGGCAGCTGGTCGACACCTTCGCCGGCTCCAGCCCGCAGGACCGGCACTTCCAGCTGGACCCGGTGACCGGCGAGCTCGCCTTCGGCCCGGCGCTGCGCCAGCCCGACGGCGGCGTCCGGCAGTACGGCATGGTCCCGCTCAAGGGCGTGCGGATCCGGGCCGCCGGCTACCGGATCGGCGGCGGCCGGTCCGGGAACGTGGCGCGCGGTGCTCTCAGCGTGCTGCGAACCTCGATCCCGTACGTGTCGCGGGTGGAGAACCGTGAAGCGGCGCGCGGGGGAGTGGACGGGGAGTCGGTGGCCGAGGCGAAGGTGCGGGCGCCGATCTCGCTGCGGGCCCAGGACCGCGCGGTGACGGTCCGGGATTACGAAGAGCTCACCCGGCGCGCGGCTCCGGAAGCGGCGCGCATCCACTGCCTGCCGGTCGACGAGCAGACCAAGATCGGCGGCAAGGAGGTCGGGCTCGGCGCGGTGCGGCTGCTGGTCGTGCCGCAGGCGGTGCCGGACGTCGGCGGCGTGCTGCGCTTCGAGCAGCTGGTCCCGGGCGACGAACTGCTCAGCCGGATCGCCGCCTACCTGGACGAGCGCCGGCCGATCGGCACCCGGCTGGCCGTCGGCCCGCCGTACTACCAGGGCGTCACCGCCGCGGTGACGCTGCACGCGTTCCGCGGGGCCGAGACCGACCTGGTCCGCACCGGCGCCGTCAACGCCCTGTATTCCTACCTCGACCCGCTGACCGGCGGCCCGACCGGCGGGGGCTGGCCGTTCGGCCGCGCCGTGCACTCCGGTGAGCTGTACGCGGTGTTGCAGCGGGTGCCGGGGGTGGAGATGGTCGACGAGGTCCGGCTGCACCCGGCCGACCCGCTGACCGGCAAGCGCGGCGACGCCGCCGAGCGGATCGAACTGGACCCCTCGGCGCTGGTGTTCTCCTACGACCACCGGGTGAAGGTGGTCGGCGGATGAGGGGCGCGGTCGACGGGCTCAACAGCCCCTTCCCGCTCGGCGAGCAGCTGCCCAGCGTCTATGCCGACGACGATTTCGCGCAGCGGTTCGTCGGCGGGCTGGACGACTTGTTCTCCCCGCTGCTCTCGGTGCTCGACAACCTCGCCGCCTACCTGCGGCCCGAGCTCGCGCCGTCGGACTTCGTGGCCTGGCTGGGCAGCTGGGTGGGCGCGGAGCTGTCCGGGGACGAGTCCGACGAGTCCCTGCGCGCGGCCGTCGCGGGAGCGGCCGCGATGCACCGGCACCGGGGTACCCTGCACGGCCTGGCCGAGGCGGTCCGGCTCGGCTTCGGCATCGAGCCGGAGATCACCGAGAGCGGGGGCATGTCCTGGTCGGCGCGCCCGCTCGGGCCGCTGCCCGGGGACGCCCAGCCGCGGCTGGAGGTGCGGCTCACCGCCAAGCAGGCCCGCGCGGTCGATCTGGACCGGCTGCGGGCGCTGGTGGCCTCGGTGCGGCCGGCGCACGTCCCGTATTCCGTCATCGTCGAGAAATCCTGAAAGGTAGCGTTTCGCTCCGATGTCCACCGAATACAGTGAGCTGATTTGCCCCGACTGCGGTGCGCGGGAGCAGCGGGAGGCGTTCTGCGAGAGCTGTGGTGCGGCGTTGAGCCGGGCCAAGCCGGCCTCGGCCGCTCCGGCGGCGTTCCAGGAGTCGGACGCCGATGTGCCGGTGTCCGGTGGTGCCGCCGGGGGCTCGGCCGTGGGCGCGGCCACCGGCTCGAACTCGGCTGCCGGGCCCGTCGCGAGCCAGGGCCACAGCCAGGGCCACAACTTCAGCGACAGCCCGAGCTCGGTCGCCACCGCCGGGCCGAAGGACACGCTGGAGCACCAGGTCGTGTCCTTCGCCGACCGGATCGCGGCCGCCGCGCCGGAATCGATCGCACCGGTGCCGATCGCGTCGGCCGCCGCCGGATCGGACTCGCAGTCCGCCGACGTCTCCGGCACGGTGCCGCTGGACCGGTCCGGGCGCGCCGATTCCGAGCGCGACGCGGCCGAGCGGGCCGCGGCCAAGTGGGCCGAATCCGAGCGGATCGAAGCCGAGCGGGCCGAAACCGAGCGGGCCGCGGCGCGCCGGGCCGAAGCCGAGAACGCCGAACGGGCCCGGGCCCTGCTGGTCCCGGTCGCCGACCAGTCGGCGCCGACCGGCATCGCCCCGGTGCTGCCCGGCGTGCCCGACCCCATCGCCCCGCAGCGCAACCGGTCCGAGGGACTGGCCGAACTCGACGCCGGCATCCAGTGCCAGTGGTGCGCCACCCGCAACCCGCCCGAGCGCCACTTCTGCCGCAAGTGCGGCCAGCGCCTGGCCTACGCGCCGGTGGAGGCCAAGCGGCCGTCGTGGTGGCGGCGCCTGATCTTCTTCTGGCGTAACCGGCCGCTGCCGTTCGCCGGCCAGCGGCCCCGGCTGCGCCGAGGTCCGGGCCAGGCGATCCGCCCGGTGGTGTGGGGCGTGGTGCTGATCGTGGTGATCGTCGTGGTGGTCCAGGAGTACAAGCCGGTCTCCACGAACGTGCAGGACCACTTCTCCAAGCCCAACGAGATCTCGAACTGGACCGTCGCCAGCTCGAACCAGGACCGGAACCACCCGGCCAAGCTGCTGCACGACACCTACTCCGACACCTGGTGGGGCAGCGGGTTCTCGCCGCAGAACAGCAACGGCGTGAGCATCACCGTGACTTTCAGCCAGCCGACCAACCTGCTGGACATGGGGATCACGCCGGGGGCCGGCACGGCGACCGACACCTTCGGGGCGCAGGGCGCGCCGGAGACCGTCGACGCCCTGCTCATCCCGTTGCCGGGCAAGGGGAATCCGGTCAAGAAGACCTTCACACTCGACGACCAGGCCGGCTTCCAGAAGCTCCAGCTGCGCGGCGACGACATCCGGCAGGTGGTGCTGACCATCACCTCCTCCTACGACCCGACCGGTGCGGACCCGACGAAGGCGAACCAGACCGAGACCGCCATCACCGAGCTGGAGTTCTATTCACGCCACTGACATCTGCCGGTAACCGGGCGGGGCTTGTGGGCCCGGCCCGGTTACCGTCAACCTCATAATCCTCAGCACTCCGTAAGCTTTTCGCTCGCACCATCCCTGCCTGGTCGTTTGGCGTCAAGGTGTGGACATTCACCTGTGCGTTCCGGTGCCTTCCCGTTGAGGCGTGTTGGTTTCCCGGGTGCTGCCGTGATGTTCTACCTGATGGCGGCAGCGAGGCCGCCCCGGTTTCGGCGAGGCGTGGACCGGCGAGGGTGTGAGGGGGGACGTCCAGTGCGACGTGTCCAGACTGTGGTGCAAGCCGCCGATCCGGTGCTGCGCGCCGGCATCGTGAACCTGCTGGAGCACCGCCCCGAGATCGAACTGTTGGCCCAGGACGGTCCGGGCCGCGACCCGCTGATCGTGATGTGCGCCGACGACGCCAGCGAGCTGCTGGCCGCCGGCCCCGCGGCGGCGCCGAAACCCGCCTACACCGTGCTGGTGGTGAGCCGGATGAACAAGGCGCAGCTGCTGGAGGTGGTCGAGCTCGGCGTGACCGCGGTGGTCTGGCGCCGTGAGGCGACCGGCGAGCGCCTGGTGCGCGCGGTCCAGCTGGTCGACCGGGGCGCCGGCGACCTGCCCGCCGATCTGCTCGGCGGCCTGCTCGGCGAGGTCGGCCGGGCCCGCCGGGCGCGCGGCGCCGGCACCGAGCCGCTGCCGATGGGCTTGTCCAGCCGCGAGGTCGACGTCATCCGCCTGGTCTCCGAGGGTATGGAGACCAAGGAGATAGCGGCCAAGCTCTGCTACTCCGAGCGCACCATAAAGGGCGTGCTGCACGATGTGATGACCCGGCTGGAACTGCGCAACCGGGCCCACGTGGTCGCCCATGCCGCCCGCGAGGGCTACCTGCGCTGGACCTGAGTGCGACCCGTGCTGGACCTGAGGGCGGCCGCCGCTGCCCGTGCGGACATCGGGCCCTGCCCCGCACGCCGTCCCCGCGCACCTGGTCGGCGCCGCGGCTGGGCGGCGAGGATGAACTGGCGAAATATGGGCCCCGCCAGTGGACTGGAAGAGAACCGAGCTTGATCCCCGAAATCGACGAGGCACTTCGCGGCCTGCTGCGATCCTCCCTGCCGGACAAAGGCGTGGAGATCGCCTTCGACGCCCCCACCCGGGACTGGGCCGCGCGCCGCAACACGCCCACGGTCGACGCGTATCTCTATGACATCCGCGAGGACCTGGCCCGCCGCGAGCGCGGTGTGGTGGCGGTCCGGGACGAGCAGGGCATCGTCGTGCGCCGCCGCCAGCCTCCGCGCTACTTCCGGCTGTCCTATCTGGTGACCGCCTGGACCAAGCGGGCCGAGGACGAGCACCGGCTGCTGGCCGTGGTGCTCGGCTGTCTGCTCGGGCAGGACTTCCTGCCCATCCCCGAGGGGCCCGGTCTCCTGTCCTCGCTCGGCCTGCAAGTGCCGATGACGCCGGCCGCCCCGCCGCAGGAATCACGCTCCATCGCCGACATCTGGTCCGCCCTCGGCGGCGACCTGAAGCCCTCGCTGGACCTGGTGATCACCGCCCCCTACCCGGTGGGACCGGAGTACCCGGTCGGGCCCGCGGTCACCGAGGGCGCCGGTATCCGCAGCCACCGCCTCGACGAGCCGGAGGCCGAGGCGCCGCTGCGGCTGCGCCGGTACGGCAAGATCGAGGACGGCAAGCGCGAGCGCACGGTCGAGCGCGGGAAGACCGAACGGTGAGTGGCGACGTCCCAGCCGATGGCCGAGCCGATGCCCAAGCCGACCTCCCGGCCGACGCCGCGGCCGCCCGACGCTGCCTGGACCTCCTCCTGGAGCAAGTACGGGCCCTGATCGACGCCCGCTCGGCCACCGACCCGAACGCCGAGGACCCGCTGCGCGGCCTGCGCCTGTCGGCGGACCACGTCGGCTGGCTGCTGGCCGCCGACCCGGTCCGCGGGCGAGGGCTGGCCTCGGCCGACCAGTGGCCGCGGCTGGCTGAGCTGGCCGAGACCTTCGGGCTGACCGGATTCGACGCGGCGGTTCTGGTCCTGGCACTGGCGCCGGATCTGGACCGGGTCTTCGAGTCCTGCTACGGGTATCTGAACGATGACGTGACGCGCCGGCGCGCGACGGTCGGGCTGGCACTGGACCTGTGCGGCTACGAGGCGTGGGACCCGGCGGCGCGCGCCCGGTTCGGGGCCGGGGCGCCGCTGGCCGACGGCGGGCTCTTGGAGTTGGAGGACGCCGATCGGCCGCTGCTCTCGCGCGGGCTACGGGTGCCGGATCGGGTGGTGGCGCATCTGCTCGGCGACGATACGCCGGATGATGTGCTGCACGGGTTGATTCAGGCTATTGATGCTCCGGTGCCGCGAGCCGAGCCCCCGCTTGGGTCCGCCGGGTTGGACAGTGCACAGCCGGACAGTGCCACTCTCGCCGAGATCGAGCGCCGCCCCGGCCTCGTCGATCTCCTTCGCGCCGGACCGACCCTCGTCCAGCTCCGCGAGCATCGCAAGGGCAGCGCCGATGCCGTGGCCTTGGCGCTGTTCGCCGCCGCCGGCCGCCCGGCCCTCCGCATCACCCTGACCGACCAGCTCCTGACCCGCGCCGACCAGATCGTGCCGGCCCTGATCCGCGAGGCCCGGCTGCGGCGCGCCGGCCTGGTCGTCTTCCTGCCCGAGCCCATCGACCCGGGCCCGTTCTGCACCGACCGGGTTCCGGTCCTGCTGGTCGGCGAGGTCCGCCGCGAATCCGGGGCCTGGCCGGTGCGGCCGCTGGTCGTCGACGTCGAATCACCCGCCGGCGGCTCGCCGGAGTGGATCGGACGCTGGCGCGCCGAGCTCGGCCCGCTCGCGCCCGGCACCGATCTGGAGGCGACCGTCGCGCCGTTCCGCCTCACCGCGACCGGCATCGCCCGCGCTTCCGAAACGGCGCGCGCACTGGCCGCGCTGGAAGGACGACAGCCCGACGAGTCCCACATCCGCCGGGCCGCGCGGCAGGAGAACGCGCGCGGCATGGGTCCGGGCGTGCGGCACGTCGAGCCGGCGGTCGGCTGGCCCGATCTGGTCCTGCCCGAGCAGGAGGGCTCGCGGCTGCGGGAGCTTGTGGACCGGGTCCGCAACCGGGACCGCGTCCTGGGCGCCTGGGGTCTGCGCACCGGCGGCGGCCGTGGCCGGGGGGTGGCCGCGCTGTTCGCGGGGGAGTCCGGGACCGGCAAGACGCTGGCCGCCGAGGTGGTCGCCGGGGAGCTCGGGCTGGATCTGTACGTGGTCGAACTCAGCGCGCTGGTGGACAAGTACGTCGGGGAGACCGAGAAGAACCTGGAGCGCCTGTTCGCCGAGGCGGATCGGGTCGACGCCGTCATCCTGTTCGACGAGGCCGACGCGGTCTTCGGCAAGCGCTCGGAGACCAAGGACGCGCACGACCGCTACGCCAACATGGAGAGCGCGTATCTGTTGCAGCGCCTGGAATCCTTCAACGGCGTCGCCCTGCTCACCACCAACCTGCGCGCCAACATCGACGACGCCTTCACCCGCCGCTTCGACCTGATCGTCGACTTCCCGTTCCCGGACGCCGCGCTGCGCAAGGCGCTGTGGCAGCGCTGCCTGGCCGGTCCGGTCCCGCTGGATCCCGACGTCGTCGACGGCTCGGCCGTCGATCCGGTCGCCGACCGCTTCGAACTCGCCGGGGGCGCGATCCGCGCGGCCGCCACCACGGCCGCCTATCTGGCCGCGGCCGGTGGACGTGCGGTGAGCGCCGAGGATCTGCTCACCGGGGCCCGGCGCGAGTACCGCAAGATGGGCCGGCTGTCCGAGGAGGACCTGGTGCGGTTGGAAATCTGAGCGGCCCGGCGGTGCCCGGTCCGTGAACCTCAACGTCTGTCGTGACGAACCGCCGACCAGCGTGTTGGTGTGAGCATACTGAGAACTGAAGCACCTTTCCCGGATGGAGCATCGCATGCGCGATCAGGACACTGCTAAGGCCGGTAAAGCGAGCAGCACGCGGTCGGCTCCGGCCCGTTCCGCCGCGGCACCGTCCACCGACCCGACCGGCCTGCTGTCCTTGCAGCGCAGTGTCGGGAACGCCGCGGTGGTGCAGTTGCTGGCCGAGGCCGGCGATGCGCACTCCCAGGAGAGCCACGAGCACGGCCCCGGCTGCGGCCACGGCGGCGGCGATGCCCCGGTGCAACGCTCCTCGGTCCAGTCCGTCCTGTCGGCCCCGGGCAGTCCGCTGGCCGCGCCGATGCGCGCCGAGATGGAGAGCCGGCTGGGCGCCGACTTCTCCGACGTGCGGCTGCACACCGGCGGCGCCGCGCAGCGCTCGGCCGCCGAGATCGGGGCGCGCGCCTACACCTCCGGGAACCACGTCGTCATCGGCGACGGCGGCGGCGACAAGCACACCCTCGCGCACGAGCTCACGCACGTCATCCAGCAGCGCCAAGGCCCGGTCGCCGGGGCCGACAACGGTTCCGGTCTGAAGGTCTCCGATCCCTCGGACCGCTTCGAGCGGGCGGCCGAGGCCAACGCCACGCGCGTGCTGAGCCGGCCGGTGGCCGCGGAGTCGGCGAACGCGCAGGCCGGTGCCGGGGCCGAGGGCCCTGTGCAGCGTGCTGCGATCCCGAGCAGCCCCGGCAGCCCGGCCGCCGCCGACCAGATCCAGCGCGCCGGTGCCACCGGTCTGCTGGAGCGGGGCAAGGCGGCAGTGAAGCACGGTGCGGACGTCGCGGGCGCGGCCGTCCCGGCCACCGCGGACTACGTGGCCGGTGGTCTGGCCACCGGCGGCACCGTGCCGGCCGCCCCCGGTAAGGAGATCGGGATCGGCGCGGCCGGGGTCGCCGGCGGCGTGGCGGCGATCCCGGACCTGGCCATGTCGGTGATCACGGTGTGCACCGCCGCCGGGGCCTGGATCCATGTCCGCAACGGCTCCGAGGAGGAGAAGCGCGACGCCCGCAGGCAGTTCGAGAAGGCGATGGCCGCGACGGCCTCGAACGCCTCGGCGGCCGGCGGCGGGATCGCCGGCGGTGTCGGCACCATCACCGGGGCGATGGCTCCGGCCGCCGCGGGTGGCGCCGCGGGGATCTTCACCGGCTTGTACGGAGCCATCAAAGGCGCCGTCGACGCGGTCCACTCGGGCAAGCAGGAGCGGGACCTCAAGAAGGTGAAGCTGCCCGCGAAGGACAACCTGCTCGAGGAGTTCCTGAAGCTGGAAGTCAGGCTTGAGGAGAACCACAAGGCACTGCTGAGCGCCCACCAGCAGCTGGGAAGCCAGAATACTTCCTCGGCTGTGGACAAGGCCCGCCACGACAAGGTGCTGGAAACCCACAACGCCCAGTACCACGTGGCCAAGGCCTCGCTCGATGCGAACATCGAGGAGTGCCGCGAGTTGGCGGGTCTGCACGCGGCCCGGGACCTCGGGGAGCAGAAGAGCAAGCGCAAGAAGATCCGCAGCATCTTGGCGAGTGCGGCCGGGTTCTTGGGCGTCCCGGTCGGCGTCCTGGCGATCGTGGCCGCGGTCCTGGGCCTCACCGCCGGTGCGGTTCCCATCGCCGGCGTGGCGATCGCGGCGGCCGTGGCGGCGATCACCACCGGGGTGCTGAGCTGGAAGTTCTTCAACAAGTACCGCGCCAGCCTCAAGCGGCTCAAGGAGGCCGACGACCACAGCGAGAAGAACTGGAAGATCTACTTCGAAGCCCTCAAGGTCTGGCAGCCCAAGTCCGACAGCTCGCGGATCCAGGCCGCGAACGCCCTGTACGAAGCCCTGACGGCCGCCAAGTACCCGGCCAACCAGGCTGTGGCCGAAGAGTTGGTCAAGGCCCTGAGACTGAAGCCGGAAGAGCTGCGGAAGATGCCGGCTGACAAGGCCCTGGCGAAGATTAAGGACAGGCTTGCCTCATCCTGAGCCCGGGGGCATTCGAACAGTGCGTTCGCGGCCACGCGGTTAGGGTCGTAGTCGACAGGATGTGCGCCTGTCGGTCTCGACCGGAAGGAGGCCGCCGTGGCAGCCTCAAAGGGACGCCCTTCGGGCCTCATGCTAATGGTTTTCATCGCCGGTGGCCTCTTGATGGTCGGTGCCATCCAGGCCGGCAACGGCATGCTGGTCATCATCACGCTCCTGCTCATGGCGGTCAGCGTCGACACTCTGCGTAAGCGCTGATCGGTCTTTCGCTCGGCCCTTCGCCCGGCTCCCGCCCGGTCATCGCCCGGTCCCCGCCCGCTTACCGCGGCGGCGGCCGCCGGGCGGAGACCGGGCGAGAAGTATGCGGGCCGCCGGGCGGCCGAGCAGGAATGCGGCGATACCCCTTTGGCCGCTATGTGGGTGAACGGGGTTTCAAGCTCGTCAGGTCGGTTACCCGGCGTCCATGACCGACGAGGCTTACTGGACGTACAACAACGGCGTGATCGGCTACCCGAGGTTGGACGGCCGGGGCAGAGCCGACGTCGCGGTCGTCGGCGGCGGGGCCGCCGGGTTGTGGACGGCCTGGGAGCTGGCGCGGACCGGCCGCCGGGTCGCCGTCCTGGAGGCCGGGCGGATCGCCGAGGCGGCCAAGGGCGGCGCGGCCGGTCAGGCCTCGGTGATCCAGGCGCTGGCCTACAGCCGGATCGCCCACGCCGCCGGAGCTGAAGCGGCACGCTGCTATGCCCAGGCCCAGAAGCAGGCGGTCGAGCGCATCGCCGAAGTCGCCGACCGGCTCGGCGCCGACTGCGAACTGGAGCGGCGTCCGGCCTACGTCTACGCGGCCGACGAGCAGTCCCTGCCGCAGCTGCACCAGGAGTGGGCCGCCGCGCTCCAGGCCGACATCCCCGCGGTCTACGGCGCCGCCGCCGGGCTGTCGTTCACCGTCGCCGGCGCGCTGCACCTCGTGGACCAGCTCCAGTTCCACCCGCGCAAGCTGCTGACGGCGCTGGCCGAGGACCTGGTGCGGCGCGGGTCGGCAGTGTACGAACACAGTCGGGTGGTCACCGTCGACGAAGGAGAACCCTGCGTCGTCATGACCGAGACCGGGGCGTCGGTCGCCGCCGAGCAGGTGGTGGTCGCCACCGGGTTCCCGATCGTGGCGGACTCCGTGCTGCGGCGCTCGCTGCGGCCTCGGCGCGAGCTGCTGCTGGCCGGGCCGGTGCCGGCCGAGCGGGCGCCGGAGGGGATGTACGCGGCGGTCGGGGAGCCGGCGGCCACGATCCGGAGCGCGCCGCTTGACGACCGGCGGCGGATGGTCGTCGTCGCGGGGGAGGGCTACGAGGCGGGCGCCGGCAGTGTGCAGGAGCGCTTCCGGCGGCTGAGCTCGTGGGCCGCCGCGAATGTGGGGTTGGAGCGCGTGGAGTTCCGGTGGTCGGCTCAGGACTATGAGACCGACGACCGGCTGCCGGTGATCGGGCGGGCCTCGGGGGAGCAGAGGCGGTTGTGGATCGCGACCGGCTTCGGCGGCTGGGACGCCACCAACGCCGCGCTGGCCGGCCGGCTCATCACCGCCGGGATCCGCGGGGCGCGGCCTCCGGAGTGGGCCGCCCCGTTCGCACCGGAGCGGCTGGAGAAGAACGGACACGACCAGGACGACTGGAACGGCCCGGCCCGCTCGGTCGTGCGGCACCGGGTCGAGCCCGACGAGCGGGACGCGCTGGACGCGATCCGGCCCGGGGACGGCGCCGTGGTGGACGTCGGCGGCGAGCACTGCGCCGCCTACCGGGACGCCAGCGGGCTGCTGCACCTGGTGTCGGCGCTGTGCCCGCACCGGGGGTGCACCGTCGGGTTCAACGACGCGGAGAAGACCTGGGAGTGCCCCTGCCACGGCTCGCGTTTCGCCACCGACGGCGCCCTGTTGCAGGGGCCGGCGGTCGCGCCGTTGGCTCCGGCGCGCGCCTATCTGGCCTTGGCCGCCGCCGAGTGATCGGCACTGAGCCCGGCCCGCTGGGCCCGTCCGCTCGGCCCTCGTTCCGCCCGCCCGCGCGGGCCCGCACCGATCCGCGACGTTTGACTGCACGCGATCGGGTAACCAAGGGGGAACCCATGGATCCATGGAGCCACCCCAGCGTCATCACCTGGAGGATGTCGTGCTGTCTCTCACCGATCGGGCCGCGGCGGCCATTCAGGTCCTGACTTCCCGCTCCGAACTCCCACCCGACACCGCCGGGCTGCGCATCGTCGCGGCCGACCCGAGCCTGAACGGCAACCAGGACCAGTTCTCGGCGTCCCTGGCCACCGGTCCCGACGTCGGCGACGAGGTGGTGGAGTCCGGCCCGGCCCGGATCTTCCTGGAGTCGACCGCCGCCCACGTGCTGGACGGACGGGAGCTGGACGCGACGGTGGACACCGACGGGAGCGTCAAGTTCGTGGTGGGGCCGGGGATTTAGCGCTCGGGCCCGGCTCGCGCTCGGGCTCAGGTCCGGGCTCGGGTTCGGGCCAGGCCTGCCGGTCGCTCATTATCGGAAATCACCCGATTCGTCGGTATTGATTCGACCACCGCTTCCTGGGCAACGGGCACCCATGAAGCTCCTCACCTATGCCGACCGCGCAGTGGCCCTGGTGAACACCGACGACCACGGCACGGGCCAGGATTACCTGCAATGCGGCGACGACGTCTGCCGCCTGCTGCCCGACGGCTGGCGCGTGTCCCACACCGTGGCCGAGGCGGGCCTGCCGGAACTGCGCGAGGCCCGCCCCCGCCTGCGGCGCGTCTTCGAACTCGCGGCCACCGGCCGGGTCGAACGGGCCACCGACGCGCTGAACAAGCTGCTCTGCGACTTCCCGGTCTCAGCCTCGATCAGCGACCACACCACCGGCTGGCACCTGCACCTGAGCGACGAGCCGCAGGGGCCGGCGCGGTCGTACGTGACGGGCGCCGCGTTCGGCCTGGCGTACACGATCGCCGAGCGCGGGCCGGAGCGGCTGGGGCTGTGCGACGCGCTGCCCTGCCGGGCGGTGTTCGTGGACACCACGACGAACAGTTCGCGACGGTATTGCTCGGACCGGTGTGCCACGCGGGCGAACGTCGCTGCTTATCGGGCTCGCAAGCGCGGTGATTGTTAAACGGTGATTGTTAACCAATTGCCCAAACCCAAGACGTTGCACTCCACCCCCGCCCTGGCCGATCCTGGACCCGTGACCAACCACCCCGGCACTAGCACTGGCGCCAGCACCACACCCGCCTCCCGACCCGCCCGCCTGGCGACCACCGGTCGTGGCCGCGCTGTGCTGACCGACCCGCGGCTGAACCGCGGTACCGCCTTCACCCTCGCCGAGCGGCAGGCGCTCGGGCTGGTCGGGCTGCTGCCGCAGGCCGTCGTCACACAGGATCAGCAGGCCGCGCGGGTCTATGAGCAGTTCCGCTCCCAGCCGACCGCGCTGGAGAAGTACGTCTCGCTGGCCAGCCTGCGGGACCGGAACGAGGTGTTGTTCTACCGGCTGGTCACCGAGCACCTGGCCGAGATCCTGCCGATCGTCTACACGCCGACCGTCGGGACCGCGATCCAGCACTACAACGCCGAGTACCGCAGGCCGCATGGGGTGTACCTGTCGGTGGACGAGCCGGGGGACATCGAGCGCTCGCTGTGCGCGGCCGGGCTCGGGCCCGAGGACGTGGACCTGATCGTGGCCACCGACGGGGAGGCGATCCTGGGCATCGGGGACTGGGGCGTCGGCGGCATCGACATCGCGGTCGGCAAGCTCGTCGTCTACACCGCGGCCGGCGGCATCGATCCGGCGCGGGTGCTGCCGGTGATGCTGGACGTCGGCACCGACCGTCAGGACCTGCTGGATGATCCCGGGTACCTGGGCAACCGGCACAAGCGCGTGGACCGCGAAGCGTATGACGCGTTCATCGACGCCTACGTCCAGACCGCGAGCCATCTGTTCCCGAACGCGCTGCTGCACTGGGAGGACTTCGGGACCGCGAACGCGCACCGGATCCTGGACCGTTACCGCGACCGCGTCTTCACCTTCAACGACGATATCCAGGGCACCGGCGCGGTCACCCTCGCCGCGGTCCTGGCCGGGGTCGCGGCCAGCGGCCGCCCGCTGCGCGAGCACCGCGTCGTGGTCTTCGGCGCGGGCAGCGCGGGCGTGGGCATCGCCGACGACCTCCAGGCCGCGCTGGTCGCCGATGGCCTGTCGCAGGCCGAGGCCACGGCGCGCATCTGGTGCGTGGACCGCTACGGCCTGCTGACCGACGATCAGGACACGCTGCGCGACTTCCAGGTCCGCTACGCGCGCCCGGCCGCCGAGACCAAGGGCTGGGCCCACGAGGCCGACCAGGGCGGCGTGACCCTGGCCGAGGTCGTCGACCAGGTCCAGCCGACCATCCTGATCGGCACCTCGGGACGCGGCGGCGCCTTCACCGAACAGGTGGTGCGCGCCATGGCCGCGCACACCGACCGGCCGCTCATCCTGCCGATGTCCAACCCGACCGACCTGGCCGAGGCCACCCCGGCCGACCTGCTGGACTGGACCGAGGGCCGCGCGCTGATCGCCACCGGCAGCCCCTTCGACCCGGTCGAGCGGGACGGCACCGGCTACCAGATCGCCCAGGCCAACAACGCCCTGGTCTTCCCCGGCCTGGGCCTGGGCGCCATCGTGGCGCGCGCCACCCGGATCACCGACGCCATGCTGGCCGCGGCGGCCGGCGCGGTCGCCGAACGCGTGGACGCGAGCACGCCGGGCGCCCCGATCCTGCCGCCGGTCCCGGAACTGCGCGAGACCTCGGTCGCGGTCGCCGTCGCGGTGGCCCGGGTCGCGGCCGAGGGCGGCGTGGCTGGTGATCGGTCGGCGCTCGGCCGGGCGGGTGGCCGCGCTGCGGGCCGCAGAGGCGCACTTGGAGCTCTCGCTGTCCCGTGCGCTGGCGGATGCTGTGCCCGTGCCTGGGCTCGT
>NZ_JAAFZA010000208.1 GCF_015356865.1 Catenulispora pinisilvae | reverse complement strand
TTCACGACGGCTCCTGGTAGTGCGGATGGCGTAGACAACCGCTGCTCTACCAGGAGCCTCATACATTCAACAAATACGTGCTCTCATACACCACCCGGCTCCGCCGGGATCTCGGACAGCCTCTAAGCGTGATCTCCGAGTCCATCTGGTGGTCGAGTGCGCCGGCTCAGAGCACACTGCGCCCAACGAGGAGTGCGCGACGAGCAGACCCAGCTGGGCGCGTTCCCCGCGGGCGCGAATCCGCTGTGTTGTTAGTCGACGTTCGTCTGCAGAACGAGCCCGTCGCGGCCCGGCGTTGCCGCCCAGCGCACATCGAGCGGCCCGTTGAATACTTCTGGTGGAAGCCGAACCGCACTGTCGCTGACTGTTTCGAAGACCTCGAGGTAGATCTCCTCACCGGTCGGCGCGTCCTGGGTTGCTCCCTGGATGTCGGCTAGCGCCGCCCGTTGGCCTGTCTCATCGGGTGAGTACTGGTCTTGGTGGTCGTCGAACCACTGGTTCATCCAGTCCAGGAAGCGGTTTCGGCTGCGGATGATGGCAACCGCGCTGATGTAGGGATGGTCGTTGGTCAGCTTGCCGTTTCGGCCGAAGACCATGCGGGCTTCGCCGGGCAGTCCGTCCTCGGTAATGCTGACCCGGTGGACCAGGTCGCCGTACATCGCGGAGACAATGAGCTCGGGGTTGGTCGGGATCGGGGATCCGGCTTGGTTGTCCAGGACAGTGACCAGTGGCCAGCCGCGGCCTTGTAGATCGCGTAGCTGCCGTGCGGCTTCGTGGATCTTGTTTCGGAGCGGCTTCAGTGCGTCGGTGATCGACCTCATCTGAAGCTTGCCATCGACCGCGTCTTTAAACAGCCCGAGCGTTTCGAACGCTTTCACTTCCGCGACGATGGTGTGCCCGGCCGCCTGGATCCGCGCATCCGGACGCTTTGGTGTGTCGCCCAGGTCGTCAGGTTCACGGTCGTAGGTGTACTGACGCTCTTCCAAGTACCGGAAGAACCGGGCCTCCGCAGCGTCGGCAATCGGCGTTCCCATTTGAGGATGCTCCCATGCGAGAACAGTCTTCCAACCTAGACGCGCCGAATCTCTGCCTGACCAGCCGGGTTTTCCCGCGCAGCCGCCGGAGTGAAGGAAACGGCGACCGGGTCAGCCGACGTCGTCGGGATACTTCAAGCGGATCACCACGGTACGACGCACGCCTGCGTCGAGCATGGCCTGGGCATGGTGTTGGCCGTTGGTGAAGAAGCCGTCGCAGTCCGGGTCGATGGCGAACCCTGGACCGGCCATTAACGACTCGATCGCCTCGGTCTCCCAATCGGTCAGCCCTAGGGCCTCGAACTGCGGTGCGCACCACTTCGGAAGATCGTCACCGGAGACGCCCGCTTGTTCGGCGGCGCGTACGAGACGGATTGCGGCAGCTTTGACGTTGTGCCAGTCGCCGCTGTGGTACCAGCAGCAAGACAGGGCGCCACGCTCGGGACGCAGCTGTCGCGACAGCCGCCGACGCCAGGTGACGCCACGGGGCATGCATTTGAGCTCACGGAATGGCCGGGGCCGGGGCAGCCGCACCACCGGAACGGCACGCCTGAGGACTTCTGGTCCGGGCTCGGGGTCGGGATCGCCTTGTTGAGGCACGGCGCATCCTCGATGACGAGGGACCGATAGTCCGCAACGACAAGGGCCTGTCTCGGCAGCCTGCGCTATGGCGGCAGTAGGCTGATGCCTGACCTTCTTCGGCGGCGATCACGGATCAATCGACGCTCCAGGCATCCCATGACGTTCGCCATTCGGGTTTTCTGGTCGGCACGATCTCGCTGCCAGTCGCGGCTGATCCCAAGACCCGGTCGATGGCCTCGGCAGCATGGCGGTCGTGTTCGTCGGCATGCTGGCCGGAGATCTCGTCGCAGACAAAGATGATCATGCTCTGGTGGACGTGGGTCTTCGTGCCGTGGCCGCTGCGCTCGCGCACAGCCGTCCGGACCCGCGCGCGCAGAGTGGCCTGCTGATCGCCGGGCACCGAGCCGATCTCTGCATAGCCGTGCTCGAGGACGAGGTCAGTGACGACCCGGACGACTAGGGCGAGTCGGTCGTCCGGCGTCGGGGCGGGAAACAGCTTGTCCATCAGGGCCAGGCAGCGTTTGCACGTCGGGGCGAACACCATCTCCCGATCGAACTCGTGTAGCAGGCCACCTTCTCCGCTTGCCATGCTGACCCATTGTCGACCGCACAACGTCTTGTCTGACCATCGCCGATCCACCAGCGCGGCCTTGTCGTAGTTGTGCCTCAGTGCCGGCGTACCGCTGGCTGACTCCCTGAAGTAGTGCTCCGGGACCGCGCCCTGCCCCGACCCTGCCACGGCGGACTCGCCCGTGAGGTGGACTGCTGTTCCTCCGCTGGTGTTCGTGAGCAGGAGACCCTTGTCGCCAATGTTGATCGCATTAACTCCGTGCCGGTGCGCGCACATAAGTCCAGTATGGCCACGGCGCCGCGCTACCACTCCGAAATCATGCAGCAAGAACTCGAGCAGGTGAACAGCCACCACTGCGAAGCCTGGCTCTGTACTGCTCGATCGGCGCCCGAAGGCGCGAGAGTCACTGCTCGGTGCGATCGAGTTTGCCGCCGAAAGTCTTGCGGTTCTCCTGGGTGCCGTGTTGCTCGGGTGTGAGGACGGTATGAGGACGGGAGCGGCGCCCCGATTTCGACCGAGTCGCCTACGGAGTCTCTACGCCCGTCCTCATACCGTCCTCACACACGGGCCGATTCCATGATCGAAGTCGGAGTCCTCGGCTCTCCGGCTCGAGTCTCGGCGGCCCAGAAATCACAAAGCCCCAGGTCGGTAAGGCTGTCCTGGGGCTTTGCTTCAGTGCGCACGAAGGGATTCGAACCCCTAACCTTCTGATCCGTAGTCAGGGCTTTTATACAAAACTTCTTATTGAATTTTGGCATCCAAGCATGTCCTGTGCCGTTTCGTGCGAGTCGACTCGACTCGTAGCCGCCGTTTCGTGCCGCATGATGTCGGCGGTGAACGCGACGTCCGTTCTCACACCGCTCTCACAGCCCGAACGTTCATGCGCTAAGCGGCGTCGGTGAGATGCGTGTCAAACGCGACGACGAGACCGGTGTCCAGTGCGCGGGCGATGCGGAACAGGGTGCGGCTGGACGGCAGCGTGGTGCCGGTCTCCAGTCGGTTTATGGCGGGCTGAGTCATCCCTGCTCGCTTGGCCAACTCGGATTGGCTCAGGCCGAGCGCGGTGCGCCGGTCATAGATGGCCTGGGCGATCTGCCCGGCCAGCCGGGCCTCCTCATAGACGGCGCGGGCCTCGGGGTCGAGGTCCTCACCGGCGGCGAGCAGGTCACGCCGGGTCTGCCAGCGGTGATGGCTGCCGTTCACGATTCCTCCAAGGGCTTCAACGGGCGGTCGTACAGGTCGTGGCCTACACCATGGGACCGGGCGCACTCGGCTTGGGCGGCCAAGGCCCGGTCGACCTGGGCGCTCTCGCGCATCCGCGTCTTGCGGAACACGGTCAACAACACCACGCGCCGACCTGGGGCCAGCCAGTACGTCACGCGCCAGTCGTCGGGTTCAAGATGCATGCGAAGTTCGCGGACCGGACCACCAAGGTGACGTGAGCGCGGCTCACCGAACGTCTCAGGGGTGTCGGCGAGATCGTCGGCGACCTGCATGACCCGGATATATTGCCGGACCGGAAGCGCGTCGAGCCAGTCCCGGACCTCGGGCTCCAGTTCGATCTCGTACCTGTCCGACTCTGTCCGCATACAAAAAATGGTATACCCTGGTCGTGATCGGCGAAACCGGCTCACTCCTGAAGGCGCACGCCGGAACACCTGCGCTCGGGAAGCCCGGTAAACGGATGTTCGTGCGCCTCGAGTCGCCGTCAGCCGCACGCAGACGGTCAACGCCGGCATCGCGCCCTCGAGCTCGGCCCGGGAACTCGCCGCGTTCCAGAGCGTCCGCTCGCGCGAGGCACCCCATCATCTCCTTTGGGTGTGGCTTCGTTCGAGGGACCGGCCCAAACAGCGCACGTCGTGAGCTCTGCGAAACCGGGCACAACGAACGGCGTTGGCATGACCAGCGGCGCGGCGGTGAAGCAGGTCCCTCAAAAGAAGCCACACCCATCTCCTTTGGCGAGAAGCACCAGGTCGGGCGTGCGGATGGAGTTTTCGGCACGCCCAACGTTCCGCCCTCTCAGTGGCAGCGGCTGAGGAACCTGCCAAACGAGGAACCTGCCAAACTTGGTGTGCACCAACGGCTCCGATCCAGTGCGAATGGATCGGAGCCGTCTTCGTCAGGTATGCAGTGGCGTCACGGTTGGACGTCGGGGGTAAACCCGACGTACCCCATCCAGAGACCGGCGTCTGTGCCGGGGCCGGTGAGCGTCTGCGGGTTCTTATGGGTGGCCCACTGGTTGCCGTGGGTCTTCGGGTATGAGAAGCCGGTTCCGGTCGAGCCGGGGGACAGCGGACCCACCTTGGTGACATCTCCGCCGATCGCGGCGCTGTACGATGCCGCGTCGTTCTTGGCGGCGACGAACATCAGCGGGCTGCCGGCCGTTCCGCCGGGGACGTTGCCGAGGCTGGGGACGTCGATGAACATCGGCAGTGTGGCGCCGGCCGGCAGTGTGACCAGCAGTTCGCCGTTGTTCGTCGAGTGCGAGGTCTTTGCCGTCAAGTCCAGGGCCAGCAGCGATCCGTCGAACGACACGGTTTTGTCGGCCTCCGGGTACACGACCGCGATCGACGCGGAACCGTCGGCGTTGCGCTCGGCCCAGTTGAAGCCGTAGTCCGGGCCGTATGAGACGGGGGCGGCCTGCGCCAGCAGATCGTCGACCGCGGCGCCGCTGGGTCCATGGAACAGTACGACCTCCATCCCCTTGTCGCACGGGCTGTTGGGCGTGGCGGCCTTCGGGTTCAGATAGACCACGGCGACGCGGCTGTGGCCGTCGTCGTCGGCCATCTCGAGCTTGGCGGCGTTCGCCGGGACCAGCGCCTCGGCGCGTGCCAGGACCGCGTTGGCGAAGTTCTTGTCACTTGCCAGACTGCCGCGCGGCGACATCGGCACGCGGTTGACGTCGCTGATGAACGTCTTGCCGTTGTCGGTGGTGCAGTCCGCGCTGAGCTGCGGCGTCGTCGGGACCTGGAGTGAAGGCGTGACCGCGGGCTTGGGAGCCGGTGCGGGCGTTGTCGAGGTGTTCGGCGCACCGCCCCCGACGCTGCTGCCAGAGCCGATCGCCGCCGCCTTCCCCGTCGGACCGCCGTTCCCACCGGCGCCGAACGCGACACCGAGCGTTACCCCTCCGGTCAGCGCGAGCGCGGTCGTCGCGGTGACGACCCGTCGCCGCCGAGCGGCGGCGGCACGGAAGTCGTCCCGCGTCCGCCCGCGGGGGTGGCCGGCGCTGACGACCGCGTCGGCCTGCTCGGACAGCATCCCCCTGATCTCTTCTTCGAACTGGTTCTCAGACATGCGTGTTCCCCAATCGCCCCGCCGCGCTGGCGGGATCGGTCTGCTTGCCTTGGGCCGGTGTGCTCAACACCTCGCGCATTCGGGCCAGCCCTCGTGAGGACTGGCTCTTGACGGTCCCGACGGACTTGCCAAGGACGGCCGCGGTCTCGGCCTCGGTGAGCTCCTCGTAGAAGCGCAGGACGATGACCGTCCGCATGCCGGTCGGCAGCGTCGCCAGTGCCCGCCACAGTTCGTCCGAGCGGTCGACGTCCGCGTGCGCATCGCGGGTCGTCGGCCGATCCGGCACGTCGGCGTAGAACAAGGTGTTGCGGTGCTTCAGCCGCCGCCACCGCGAGTTCGCCAGGTTCACGACGATCTTGCGGACGTAGGCCTCCGGCTGCTCGCTCCGCTCGATCCGCCGCCAGTTGCGATAGGCCTGGAACAGCGCGTCCTGGACGAAGTCCTCGGCCAGCGCGTGGTCGCCGGTGAGCAGGTAGGCGACCCGGAGCAGGCCGTGCCGTCGCGCCGTTGCGAACTCCCAGAACTGTGCTTCTTCGTGCTCCCCCAAAGCCATGCCGCCACCGGCCTCCTCAGTCGTCCCGTCCGCCACGGACGCGCTGCGCGCGATCCGGCCGTGCCCGGGCCTGGCCGGGCACACCCCCTTAGAGGTCGCGTCCCGGCGAAAGGTTGAGACCCGGGCAGCCCGACTGCCGGACTGCATCGATCATCCGGTATCCATAGATTCGGTCGATAGAGCTGATCCACCGCGGGCCACGCAGATCAAGGGTCCACGTCTCATCCCTTGGAGCCGATTCGTCTCGCGCTGGATTCCGGGTGACACTGCCGGCGACAGGCCTGCCCATCTTGTGGCAGCCGAACGTGGCGATTGATCGGGTCTGCCTATCGCGACCTGCGCTCGCGCCTATTTCACTAATCAATCTGGCCGTGACAGCCTTGATCACGCCGCCTCGCGGGCCCGCAAGGCCCTGCCAAAGGCGCGCCTGAACGGCAAACCCCTCATGAGCGCAAGGAGATCCCCTATGGCCGTGTTGACCATTGGTGACCAGTTCCCTGTCCTAAACCGAGTTTCTGACCACCACAGCCCCCAAGTGGTAAGTGGTATCCCCGGCCATGTTCAGAAGGCGATCGCGAACCGGCCGTCAGCGAGTTTGCGCAGCCAGCCGCGGTCGGCGAGCTTGTTCATCTTCCCGCGTAGCGGCTCCAGCTTGCCCCGCTGCTCGACCGGCAGCCCCAGCACCGAGCCGACTTCTTTGACCTTCACCGGCCCGGCCGCCTCGCGCACGATCGCAAGGATCCGCCGGTAGTCCGGAGGCAGCGCGTCAGGACCGGCGGCGTCGGCGCGGACCGGGATCAGCAGCACCGACCGGCCACCCACCTGTGCCTCCTCCGGCGCCGGCGCGAGGGACAGGTACTCGACCAAGCCCTGCTCGCTGATCCGCTGCACCACACGCTCGGCCACCACAAGTTCGTCGCGCTCAACACGTACCTCGTCCAGCTGCTTGACCAGCTGTTCCTCCAACAGCTCCAACTCGGCACGCCGCGCGGCGATCCGTTCCAGCATCACCGAATCCGTCATGAAGCCGAGCGTAGGAACCACGCCCAGATACCGCGGTCGGAACTGCCACGAACCACCCGGACGAACGATCTACACCGAAGACACCCGCCCGCGACCAGTGCGAGCACCCGAGAGCCCTGTCACGCCAGGCACCCTGACCAGCCGAAACCAAGATGGTGGATCTTCAATGGGCCTGGGCCACGGCCAGACAGACCAGCTCGGCGTCGGTGACAGCCGCCGGCCCGCCTGGCGAATCCGGGCGAACCTTCCGCGAAGGGATGATGCGATCAGTGAGCGCGACATACAGTGCAGTCAGGAGCGTGTCCAGATCAGTGTTCAAGGTGACTCCCCGGCCAAAGGGTTCTTCTTAAACACCGATGCTGGACACGCTCCCTGCCGTCGTCAGCCGATCCGGCTACAGCCAGCCCCACGCCACCAACCCACATCAGTCATCTAGTGCAGTCGCCAAGCCGTGCGCCGGGGCCGGCGTCGCCGTTCCCGGCGAGTGCCGCGGCGAGTACGGCCCGAGGCGAAGCTGCGCCTTCTCGCGTCGGGGCCGTAGTGCCGCGCCCGCCGTCTCTCGGCCCGCAACCGACTTCCTCACCCAGCCTGGACGGGCTTCCCGGCACTCTCACGGTCGTCGCCGAACGATGGCCACCGGTCGGCTGCCCATTCGTTCCAGCTATGCCAGCCCTTTGGCGGATCGATGATCTGCCCCATGGAGAGTTCGGCATTATCGGGCTCCTGGAAGTAGGCCCTCGCGTCGGCCAACTCCTGGTCGGACATGGGGAACGTCTCGTGCGGCGCGGTCGCTTGCCGGTGGGCGACCCGGACCCGCTGGGTCTCCTCGTCCACGGGCATATACGCGAGCTCGAACGAGCCGCCTGCATCCTCCGCCAAATGTCGGATCGCGTAGCGCTCATCGCGCGACCAGCAACCGAAGTCCAGGACGACGGTGTTCCCCAGCCGCAGTACCTCGAGCGCGAGTTTCAGCAGCTGTCCCTCCAGGACGTCACGCTTTCCGTCCGCCTCCGGCTCTCCAAAGAGCGGGATCATCCACTCATCCGGCGTGAGCCGTAGCGCGTTCAGCTTCGTGGCCAACTGCCGTGCCCGCGTGGTCTTTCCCGCGCCCTGCAGGCCGACAGTCAGAATCAGCATCGCCATGAGCGGAGCCTTTCAGCTGGCCCTGCGCAGGTACAACAGATTTGCCCCCACTTGCCAGAGGGTCTCAACGGGGCCTGCGGCTGATGGTTGTCAGGGAACGCAGAAGATCAGTAGGTTTTTTACCATCGAAGTCTGAGCCGCCAGGAAGAGGTAGAAGGTCATGGCCGCCGCATGGGGGACTGTCATATCCACGGCCAGTGGAGCCGGCGCGACCATTCTGGGCATTCTCGTCGGCACCATGGCTGGACGGCGCAACGAAGCCCGACAGTGGAGCCGCGATCGGACGATTGCGGCGTATGAGCGTTTTCTTCAGAGCTTCGGCGCGGTGGAGATCGGCCTGCGCCACGCATACTGGGAGGAACGAGTCCCCCAGGGAATCGATTGGGAAGAGTGGAACGCCGCGCTGGTGTCCGTCAGCCTGGTGGCCGACTCCGGCACCGGAATGGCGGCCCTCGAACTCAGCGAGGCCATCGGAGAATTCAGCACCTTCCCGTTCGGGGAGCCGAAAGACCTGGAAAAGCTTCGCCAGATCCACGAGAGACTCGACAGCGCACAACGGAACTTCGTTCAGGCTGCCAGACGATCGCTCCATGCCGCGGACAAGCAGCAGGTGCCCTGGCGTCTGGGTGGGCCGCCGCGCTGGTCCGAAATCGTGGAGATCCACCAGCGAGACCAAGACACCGGCCACGTCATCCCCTGAACCCCTGTCACCGGCACAATGAACGTAAGTGGAGCTGGCGCGCAAGAATCGTCCTCGCGAGGGAAAACGCTAGTGCCGCCGACGCGGCCACGTCACGAATACGGGGCGACCGACCATATGTTTGAGATGCCCGCCCTGGTGCGCCAGAAGAGCGCGAACCTCGGACAGGTCGGCGAGCGGTGGCTGGCCGCTTTGCCGGACCTCGTTGCCGACCTGCGGCACCGTTGGTCGATAAGCCCGGTCGCGGCGTTGAGCGGTGGGTCGGCTTCCTGCGTGTTGCGCGTGCGGACGGGAGACGGCGGCGAGGCGGTCCTCAAACTGGCGATGCCGGAAACCGGCTTCGACGATCAGGTTCGGACCCTTGCCGACGCGCACGGCCACGGCTACGCGCATCTGCTCGCTGCGGATGCCGAACGTCACGCGATGCTGTTGGAGCTCTGCGGGCCGTCGATGGACCAGCTCACCCTGCCGCCGGAACTCGCGATCGAGAACCTGTGCCACACCCTCGCTCAGGCATGGACGGTTCCACGACCTTCCGGGGCGGCCGTCGACCCCGAACAGGAGAAGGCGACGCGGCTGGCTCGGTTCGTCCGCGACACGTGGGACCGGCTCGGCCACCCCTGTTCCGAGGCGGCGGTCGCGACTGCTCTTCGCTTCGCGGAACGCCGCGCCTCCGGCTTCGACCTGGACCGCTGTGTCGTCGTCCACGGCGACCCGCATCCAGGGAATGCTCTGCGGGCGGCGGCGTCGAGACCGGGCGCCGAGTCCGGTTTCGTCTTCGTCGACCCCGACGGGTTCCTCGCCGAGCCCGCTTACGACCTCGGCGTCGTTCTTCGGGATTGGTGTCCTCAGCTGCTCGCCGGCGACGCGAAGTCCGTGGCTCGTCGCTACTGCGCCCTGCTGGCCGAGCACAGCGGCGTGGACGAGACCGCGATCTGGGAGTGGGGCTTCCTGGAACGAGTTTCCACGGGCCTGTTCGTGCTGGCGTTCGGCGCCGAAGACGTCGCGCGGCCGTTTTTGGAGACGGCTGAGCTGCTCCTGTAACGGCGGCCGTCGGGGATGTGCGCCCGGCGCGACCCTCTGGCAGTATTCACGCAGGTGAGGCTCTATAGCAGGGTTTTTGAATCACGCAGGCGGGAAGGGGCGATCCGATTCATGGAATCGCGCGCGGCTTCGCATATTAAGTTGTCGTCCATCCCTATTCCGGTGCTTGTCGCGCTGGCAGCCGTCGGGTTCTTGGCAGTGGGTGCCGTACTCCTGTACATCATGCCGAAATGGCAGCATGGTCAGATTCTTCGCAAGAACCTGGCGCCTGGTTTAGCCCTCTTCGCCGTGTCCTCGTTCTTCAGTCGAATCGTGCTGTGGTACGGGGCCGTCATTTTTCTGCCGATGGCGCTGGCGGTGTTGGTGATAGGCAAGTTGCCCGAGGACCTTCCGGAGAGCACTGATCCGGCCATCCGTGATCATCCTCAGTATCCGGCGATTCGGCGACGGGGGATTGCCGCATCGATCGCCGTGATGGCGGTGATTCTTGGCGGAGCGGTCGTCACGGCCGTCGTCGTCAGGTGACTTCTACTGACGTGCACGGACGTCAGAGCCTGGGTGTTCCGCGAGGACAACAAGCACCTGAGCTACTGGCTGGGCCACGCGCTGCCGGTCATCGTCGTCCTGGTCGACACCCAGCGCCGCGCCTGGCTGTCACTGCAACAGCGCCCCCGCTGCGCCGGCCGCTGGGCGGTATCGGGCCTCGATGTCCGTCTCCGTGCCGCGGCGCCGTCGCAACGAGCCTTCCTCGACGCGCCTACTCCTGGGCAAGCCCATCCCCATCACCCCTCGTACCGTGGGAGTCATCAGGTTACTGATGTTGACGGCTCAGGCAGACGGGCGCGAGGGCCGATGGCTGATCGCCCACGTTTGTTCTGGGGCAGTCAGGACACCAGGCCAAACCGATGTTCTGTGGCTTCGCGAAGTGTCGCCACTCTTAGGGAGGGTCAGGCGTGACTGACAGTGGGGCGGTTCTGTCATCGGCGACCATCGCGGCGCACGACAATCTGCGCGCGACGGAATCGCGCATAGCGGGGGCCACGGAGGAGTCCGATGCGTCGGACGGGCAGCGGCTGTGGGTGCCCGGCCGGACCGTGCGGCGGCTGCCTGCGCAGCGGTCCTGGTTCCAGGTGGGCTACGGGTTCACCGCCGGAGCGATCCTGGCGTATGCGACTGCTGAGGCGATCCTGCGGTCCGCGCAGGTTCTGATTCTGGTCCTGCTCTCGGCGTTCCTGGCCGTCAGCCTGGAGCCGATGGTGGTGGGTCTGGAGCGTCTGCGGTTGCGGCGCGGGTTCGCGGTCGCCGTGGTGCTGATCGGATTCACCGCTGTGCTGGGCGGTTTCCTGGCCCTGGTCATTCCGCCGGTGAGCAACGAGGTCACGGCGTTGACCAAGGAGATCCCCACCTGGCTGCAGGAGATCCACGACCACCACTCCCAGTTGGGGAAGATCGAGGATCGCTACCACCTCGTCGCCAAGGCCAAGGCGCAGTTCGCCTCCGGCAACGCGGCCGGCAAGCTCGTCTCCGGTCTGATGGCCGCCGGACAGATCATCGTCGGCGCGGTCACCTCGACCTTCATCGTGATGACGCTGACGATCTACTTCCTGGTCGGCATGCCCACGGTGCGGGACTTCGGGCTGCGGTTCGTGAGCGCGCGCAACCGGCCGCGCAGCCGGGACCTGACCGACCGGATCCTGTTGCAGGTCGGCCGCTACATGCTGGCCAACCTGGCCACCTCGGTGCTGGCCGGCCTGGCCACCTTCGTCTGGTGCATGGCCGTCGGGGTCCCGTACGCCGCCGTGCTCGGCTTCCTGGTCGCCGTCATGGACATGGTCCCGGTCATCGGCTCGACCGTCGGCGGCGCCGCGGTCAGCCTGGTCGCGCTGGCGGTCTCCGTGCCGACCGCGATCGCGTCCTTGGTCTTCTACACCCTGTTCCGGTTCGCCGAGGACCACCTGATCAACCCGCTCACGATGAAGTACACGGTGCGGATCCACCCGATCGCGACGATGATCGCGGTGCTGGTGATGGGGACGCTGATGGGTCTGGTCGGCGCGCTCATCGCGGTGCCGACGGCCGCTGCGATCGGGCTGATCCTGCAGGAGGTGGTCTTCCCGAAGCGCGACCAGGCCTTGTGAGGTCGCCCCGACGATCCGTCGGCGTCGTTGAGGCGTCATGGTGGTCATGGCGGTCATCGCGGTCGGGCGGTCGCGGAGGCACCATCGCTGCCGGCTTGCGACACAGCAGTTCCCGCGCGGGTGCGGCCGGTTCGGTGACCGGCCGCAAACGTGCTGCGCTGCTCGTCGCCTACCCGTCGGTGACGGCGGCCCGCACCTGCTTGAGATGCCAGCCGGCGTAGGTCACGGCGCCGAGCGGTATCGGCAGCGCGAACGTCACGGCCCGGGTCAGCAGGATCGCGGTGGTGACGCGCGCCGCGGACGCCGGATCCAGGGACGCCGCCAGGTAGGTGGTGAGGCCGAGTTCGATGACGCCGAGTCCGCCGGGCGTGATCGGGACGGTGGAGATCAGCCGGGCCAGGGCGAAGCCGGCGAAGCAGCGGGCCCAGGAGACCTGGCTCTGCGGTACTCCGCAGGCCAGCAGGCAGGCTTGGAGCACGACCAGCCAGCCCAGGTCGCTGGCCACGGTCGCCAGCATCAGTCGGCCCCCGCGCTCGTGCAGCAGGTCCCTGGCCTGGTCGCGGAAGCCGATGACCGCTGCGGCCACCCCCATGGGCGCCGGGCGGCGCAACACCTTGAAGACGGCCCCGGCCGAGCGTTGCGCCGCCCGGCCGACGGCCTGCGCCACCCGCTCGTCACGCAGGCCTCTGCGAAGCACGACCACCGCCACGGCGAAGACCCCGAGGCTGATCGAAGCGCCGGTCAGCAGCGTCGTCGTCGCCCCGAGGCCGGAGGAGAGGCGGCCGGTGAAGAGCAGCACGAGGACCGCCGCACCGGGCGTCGCCAGCTTCGCCAACGCACTCCAGACCCCCGTCACCCCCGCGTACGCCGCGAATTCCCCCGAGGTCACGCCCCATCCGGCGAGCATGCGTCAGCTGATCCCCAACGCGATCGCACCGCCGCCGGGAACGGTGTTGGCCACCGCGGTCGAGGCCAGGTTCGACGCCGCCGCCCGCGGCAACGACAGCCCTGGGACGGCCGACATGATCAGAGCCCAGTTCGCCAGCAGGTTGACCAGCGCCGCCACGGCGACCATCGCGATCGAGGACGCGGTCATCGTGCGCAACGTGTCGAGCACCTGGCCGTAGGAGGCGAGGCGGGGTATCGCGAAGCCGAACACGGCGATGATCAGGACGACGGGGATTCCGATGGTGAACACGCGCCGCAGGGGCCGGCGGCGGAGTTCGGCTGCCGTGGATGGGTTCGGCTCGGGTGCGTCTGGCTCGGGCGCGTCCGACTTGGGCACGTCCACGCCGTCCTGGCCCGCCTTCGAGATTTCCACGTCTCACTCTCCCGTGCCCGACGGTACTGGCGCCCCCTTATACCTCGGCTGTGAGTTTTCATGTCCCGTCCGCCGAGCCTACGCTGCGCAAGCGGGGCGAGCGTTTCCCAGAACGCGACGTCGGCCAGGTTGGAGATATCCGCCGCCGGACTTGATAGCGGCGGCGAGACAGCGGCTCGCCGATCGCCGGCCAGTAGTCGATCCAAGCTGGTTCGGCGACTGTTCGATACTCGTTGATGACGCCCAGACTCGACTACCGGTGGAACCTGCGCCAGGTGATGGCCGCCCGCGGCATGTTCGCCACCACCGACCTGGCCCCGCTGCTGACCCAGCGCGGCATCGAGCTGTCCTCCAGCCAGGTCTACCGCCTCGTCGTCGAACGGCCTGAACGGCTCAGCCTCAAAGTGCTGATGGCGTTGCTGGACATCCTGGACTGCTCGATGGAAGACCTCATCGAACCGGTCGCCGCGGCCGGCGCCGCCGGCAAGAAGCGGACCGCCAGTGGCGAGGAGGCCGGGGTCGGCGACCTGCGTCCCCGACGCGCCCGGATCGCGAAAGTCGACGACTGATCGATGACCGACACGATCCCCGACGTCGTGGCCGACCCGATCGGCGTCATGGTCGACCTGGTCGCCGCGGTCGAGCCCGCCCTCGGCCGACCGGTGATCGAGGGCCTGGTCAGAGCGGCGGCCGGCGGCCGGGCCAAGCAGCGCAAACTCGCCTCCGCCCTGGCCGATCGGCCCCAGATACTGATCGACGGCCGCTCGCCTGCGCCCCGGACGATCGGAGACCTGCTGATCGCCCTGCGCAGTGTCGGCGCCGTCGTGATATCGCCGCCGGTCTGCGCCCAGTGCGGCAAGCATCTTCGGTCCCTGCAGCGCCGCGGCGAGGACTGGTACTGCGGGATCTGCGGAGAGCGACGCGAGCCCTGCTCGGCCTGCGGAAAGACCCGCTCGGTCCAAGTGCGCGACCGGGACGGCCAGCCTCGCTGCGGCAAGTGCCCGCCGGACGACGGCCGTGACCCCATCCAGACGGTGATTGAAGTTGTCGCCGCGATCGACCCCGACCTTCCAGTCCAGGCCGTGGTCGCCGCAGTCGAATCCGCGGTGCCGACGGCCGGCAGGCGCCACGCTCTGGCCTGGGCCCTGGCCGACCGGCCCGAGCTCCTCACCGGAACCGGAGCGACTGCGCCAACTCCGGCGGTGCTGCGGCTGATCGACGGGCTCTGCGACGCGGGATCGCAGTCGATCATCCATCCGGCCTGCCCACGATGCCAGCGGGTCCTTCGTCTGCACCGACGGATCGACGGGCAGTGGCTGTGCCGCAACTGCGTCGCCAAATCCAGAGCCCAGCCCTGCTCCCGCTGCGGCGCCGTCCGGGAGGCGGCGACGCGCGACGAGCACGGCCGGCCGCTGTGTCCGTACTGCCTGATCAGCGACCCCGCCAATCTGGAGAACTGCACAGTCTGCGCCCGGCGCCGCCGCGTCAGTGTTCGTACGCCTGACGGGCCGATCTGCGAAACCTGCCGTCCGATTCCGACGGTGACCTGCTCGATCTGCAGCCGTGAGGCACCTTGCGTGATCTCCAAGGCCACCGGACAGCCGTGGCGCCACGCCTGCGCGCAGCGCTGGGCCCGTTGCGACCAGTGCGGCCAAGTCCGCCGGATCCGCAGCGGCACGATCACCAAGCCTGTGTGCTCGACCTGCACGCGCGAGGACCCGGAGTTCTGGCGCAGCTGCTCGGACTGCGGGCAGCCCGGACGCATCCGCGCCGGACGATGCGCCCGCTGCACCGTTGACCGGCGGCTGCATGAGCTCCTCGCCGACGCCGACGGCCGGATCCGCCCCCACCTGGAACCCCTCTACCAGACCCTTGCCAAAGCCGAGCGGCCCGGAACCGTGGCCGCCTGGCTGGACAAGGGCGGTGCCCCGGCGATCCTGCGCGAGCTGGAGGCCACCGATCAGATGCTCACCCACCAAGCCCTGGACTCCCGACCAGCTGGCAAGCCGGTTGAACATCTGCGCGCCGTCCTGGTCGCCATCGGCACGCTGCCGCCGCGCGACGAGCAGATGACCCGGCTGGAACGATGGATCACAGCGACGATCGCCGACCGCGGCGACCCCGAGGAACGAGGGCTCCTGCACCGCTACGCCGTCTGGCACCTGCTCCGGAGGCTGCGCCGTCGCAGCGACGGCGAGAACATCACCCACAACCAACTCGTCGCAGTCCGTCAGCATCTCCGCGCCGCCACGGTCCTGCTCGACTGGCTCACCGGCCACGGCCTCACCCTGGCCACCTGCACGCAAGGCGACCTGGAGGCCTGGCTCTGTGAACCCGAAGCCACCCACCGCCGAGAAGCCGGGCACTTTGTCCGCTGGGCCAAGAACCAGAAGCTGACCGGCGTCGACCTTCCCGCCGTCAAATGGGGCGGTCCGACCCGCGCCATCGACACCGAGGCCCGCTGGGAACAAGCCCGCCGACTGCTCCACGATGACACCATCGCCCCCGACGACCGCGTCGCAGGCCTGCTCGTCCTGCTCTACGCCCAGTGGCCCGCCACGATCAGCCGCCTGACACTCGACCACGTCCAGACCACCGACGAACAGACCCGGCTCAGTCTCGGCCACGAACCCCTCGTGCTCCCCGAGCCACTCGCCGGCCTGGTCCGCCAACTCGTCGCCACGCGCAGAGGCCACGCCACCCTCGGCGACGCCGGGAACTCGCGCTGGCTGTTCCCCGGCGGACAACCCGGCCGTCCGGTCAGCGCCTACCAGCTCGCCGAACGCGTCCGCCAACTCGGGATCAGCCCCGGCCAGGCTCGATCGACGGCGTTGTTCGGACTCGCCACCGATTTGCCCGCCGCCCTGCTGGCCCGCATGCTCGGCATCCACATCTCGGTTGCCGTCGCCTGGCAACGCGCCAGCAACGGCGACTGGACCGGCTACGCCGCCGATGTCAGCCGACGCGGCACGACCGCGACCTCCACGAACAGGACTCCCTGAATGAGCAAGCCCGTCGAGGTCGAGGACTACGACCCGCGATGGCCCGAGGTTTACGCCATGCTCAGCGAGCCGCTCTACTCGGCGCTGAGCGGGATCGCACAGCGGATCGAGCACGTCGGCAGCACTTCGGTCCCCGGCCTGGCAGCCAAGCCGATCATCGACCTGACCGTTGTCATCGGCACTCGGGACGACCTGCCCGCCGCTATCAATGCACTGCGGGCCATCGGCTACCACCACGAAGGCGACCTCGGCATCCCCGGCCGCGAAGCCTTCACGACTCCGCCAGGCGCCCCGTCCCACCACCTCTACGTCTGCGCGAAGAACAGTCCGCAGCTGGCGCAGCAGCTCATGTTTCGCGACTTCCTGCGCGCGCATCCCGACATCGCGTTGGCCTACGCGACACTGAAGCGGTCTCTCGCGGAGCGGTTCACCTACGACAGGTCCGCCTACACCGCGGCGAAATCGGCCTTCATCGAACAGACTCTGACCAAGGCGACGGACCTCACGCAGTCGGGCGACAGCGGAGTCCCCAACGACGCCCCACAGTGAAGGGTATTCAGACAGTTCCAATAACTGACTCCGCCAGAGCATGTTCATTCCGAGCGGATCGAAGAAGCCTGGCTCACCGGCAGCCAGCGCGCCGCCCGACGCCTGGAAGGGCTGGCCCGATGAAGTGGAACCTGCGCCTGGCCGCGGCGAACCGCGGGATCTGGAAGGCCTCGGACCTGCAGCGTTCCCTGGCGGAGCACGGCCTGGTGATCTCGGCGGGAAAGATGAGCGGTCTGTGGTCCGGCCAGCCGGCCAGCGTCAAACTCGACGACCTCGACATCATCTGCGCGGTCCTGGGCTGCCAGATCGGCGACCTGCTGATCCCCGAGACCGAGCACGTCGCTCGGCTGGACGATCAGGCCTGGCCTGCCGCGGCGACGGGGACCAGCGGCCTGACGGTCGTGCCGCGCCGCCGCGACGGCCGCACTCTGCCGCCACTGTGAGCCGATCGCTGCGCGACAGCGCGAAGCCCGCCGTCAGCTGTGTGGCCTGCTTCGCCTGGGGCATCCTGCCCGGTCGGCGCTGCCGGGCCTGCTTCAGTTTCAAGACCAACCACGCCGAAGGCGACTGCGTCGGCTGCCGCCTGAAAGTCCCGGTGAAGAAGGAGTACTGCCGTCTGTGCTGGCACCAAGCCGGCATGGAGTCCCGCGGCATCACCAGGACCGCCGAGCCGTACTTGGAGAAGATCCGGTTCCAGCAGCTGTTCCTCGCCGATCTGCAATACCCGCGTCAGTCCGACGTCCGGCCGGGCAAAGCCGGACGCAGGGCCCCGCAGATCAAGCCGGCACCCGAGCCGGTCCCGGCGCCGTCGGGCTGGGTTCAGCCGCCGCTATTCGACCAGCCCCCACGAGACTTCGCCGGCTTCGACCGGTTCCGGCACTCCGGTCCCGCCAACGCCCACCTCGTCCAGGCCCGCCGCCAGTTGACACTGATCGCCGAGGCACGCGGCTGGTCCGACGAGGTGGTCGACGACGTCGACCACGCTCTGGCCGTCGTGCTGTCCGGCCACGCCGAGACCGACACGGTCCGCTACTCCGAACTCATCCCCGCGCTGCGCCAGCGCGGACTACGGATCGGCCGCGCCGCCGAAGTCCTCGATGCCGCCGGACTCCTGCACGACGACCGGATCCCGGCGTTCGAGACCTGGATGCAGCGCAAACTCGCCGACGTTGCCCCGGGCATCACCACCGACGTCCAGGCATGGCTGCGGACCCTCCACGACGGTGGACCACGAACCCGTCCCCGCGACCCCGCGACCGTTTGGAAGTACCTCAATGCGATCCTTCCCGTCCTCACCGACTGGACGACGCGCTTCGACCATCTGCGGGAAGTCACCGCCGACGACGTGCAGACCGCGGTGGCCGCACTACGTGGCCACCAGCGCCACCACGTCTGCGTCGTGCTGCGGTCGCTGTTCAGCCACGGCAAGCAGAACGGGACGATCTTCCGGAACCCGGCCGCCCGTCTCAGAGGGCGGGCTGTAAGTTAATGCCCGTTTTGCCGTTGGCTGCGGGTTAGGGTTGCTGGTCGGCGGCCGGTTCGGCGGTCGGCGGGTGTGCGAGGGTGAACAATCCCGGTTCGTTCTCGACGAC
>NZ_JAAFZA010000207.1 GCF_015356865.1 Catenulispora pinisilvae | reverse complement strand
CACCAGGTATACGCTCCGGCACATGCCCGCACCCGAACCCGCAGTGTCCTACTTCCCCGCTCCTGACAGCACGCGCCTCGCCTACCGCGAGGTCGGCGAAGGCAGACCCCTGATCCTGCTCCACGGTGCCCTCGGAAACGGCACCCAGTGGCTGCACCACGGCCACGCCGAGGCGTTCGCCGCCCGTGGCCACCGCGTGATCCTGCCTGACTTCCGGGGCCACGGCAGTAGTGCCAAGCCGCAGGACGCCGCCTTCTACCCGGCCGACGTCCTGGCTGACGACACCTTCGCGCTGCTGAAGCATCTCGGTCTCGAGGACTACGATCTCGGCGGCTACTCGCTCGGCGCCCGTATCGTGATCCGGCTCCTGGTGCGAGGCGCTGCCCCGGGGCGTGCGGTGGCCGGGGGGCAGGGGATGCAGCAGGTGCTGGGTTTCGGTGGTGGGGTGGGCAGGATGCTGCGGCGGATCGTGGATGCGACCGAGCCGTTCGAGCCCGGGTCGCCGGATGAGCGTTTCGCCAGCTGGTTCCGTTCCGGGGACCAGGATCCTGTGGCGTTGCTGCACGTCTTGGAGTCGCTGGCCCCGACGCCTGCGGAAGACCTCGCGCGGGTCCAGGTGCCGACGTTGGTGGTGATGGGCACCGAGGATGAGCGGGCCGAGTCAGTAGACGCGCTGGTCGCGGCTCTGCCCCGGGCGACCAAGGTGTCCGTGCCCGGCAATCACGAACAGGCCGCTGGTAGTCCGGAGTTCTTGGCCGCGATGCTGGAGTTCCTCGGCGACGGCGACTGATCGAGGCGGCGGGTCAGCCGGGTGGAAGTGGAAGTGGAAGTCCCCGGAGCACACGCATCCAACAACCCGACCGCACATGACCGGCGCGGCGAGTCAACACGGCAGGTGAGCACGGCAAGTGAGCACGGCAGGTCAGCACGGCAGGTCAGCACGGCAGGTCAGCGCAGCAAGTCACCCAATCGCCCCCGCCGCAGCCCGCGCACAGTTCGCGACGATCGCGTCGTGAACATACCGCGACAACCCCGCCACCATCTCGTCGTAGTTACGCCCGCTCCGCCGATTGGCTCGGTAGTGCTCGGCCAGCTCGCGGTGGGCCTCGTGGCCGCAGTCGTGGAACCACTGATCGGTGTGCAGCCGAAGCTGCTCCGCCAGTTCCATCGCCGCCGGGTCCGTGGCCGGGACGCCCCGCGCCATGGCGTCGGCCAAGCTTTGGTTGATGGCCGCCAGTTCGGTCCGCAGGCGCTGCCAGTCCTGTTCGCCGTAGCGCGCGGTGCGGCGTTGCCGCTCTGTGTGTTCGGGAGTGTCGCCCCACTGCTGCCGGGTCTGTTCGGCGTGGTCCAGCAGCCGGTCCAGGAAGCGGCCCTCGCCGAACACCGCGCGCCGCTCGGCCGGGGTCAAAGCGATTCCGGCGGCCCGGGCTGCCAGCTCCTTGTCGATCAGTGCCAGCATCTCGCGGTAGCGGGAGATGTGCTGCTCGGTCAGCTCACGCTGGCGTCGCAGGTGGTCCTCGTCGGTGGCCTCGGTGTCGCCCAGGATCGAGGCGATATCGCCGAGGTCCAGTCCCAGCTCCCGGTAGAAGGCGACGCGCTGGAGCATCGCCAAGTCAGCTGCTGTGTACAGCCGGTAACCGCCGGCACTGCGGCTGCTGGGCCGGGCCAGCCCGATCTCGTCGTAATAGCGCAGCGTCCGCACCGACAACCCGGCCAGTTCGGCGGCGCTGCCCACCGTGTACTCGTCGTCCATGGCGTCCATGGCGTCTACGTCGTCCATGCGTCCACTGTGAGCCCTCACGCGATGTGAGGGTCAAGCCGCGACGCCCGACAAGACAAGACGCGCTGCCCGACGCGCCACCCGACGCACCGCCGACCAAAAAGTCGCCCAAAAAAAGGCGCCCGCCCGGAATCAAGTCCGGTCGGACGCCCGCAGATCCATGAATCTGCCCTGGTGCCGCGCCTAGAAGTTGTGCTTGTACATCAACCCGAGGGCCACGATGCAGGTGATCCAGACGATCGACAGGACGACGCTGATCCGGTCCAGGTTCCGTTCCACCACCGAGGAGCCCTGCAGGCCGCCGGACACGCCGCCGCCGAACATGTCGGACAGGCCACCGCCCTTACCCTTGTGCAGGAGCACCGACATGATGAGCAACAAGCTGGTCAAGGCCAGGATTGCAGCGACGATCCACTGGTAAAGAGTCACTTCGGCGGTCCACTCGCTTTTCGGATAAGGACAGGGACGGGATGCCAGAGCACCCCGCCCCATACCTTACGCAATGGAACCGGTGCTCAGCCAGCGGCAACGGTGGGCTGTGTCTTGCCAAAATCCCGGAAACGCACGATCCGCGTGAAATCGGCCGCGTCCAGTGACGCCCCGCCGACCAGCGCGCCGTCGATGTCCGGCTGCGCCATCAGCTCGGCGGCGTTGGCGCCCTTCACCGAGCCGCCGTACAGGATCCGCGTGTTCGCCGCGACGCTCTCGTCGAACAGCACGGCCAGCTCGGCGCGGATCGCCCCGCACACCTCCTGCGCGTCCTCCGGGGTCGCGACCTCGCCGGTGCCGATCGCCCAGACCGGCTCGTAGGCGATGACCGAGGCCTGGACCTGCTCGGCGGTCAGTCCGGCGACCGAGCCGCGGGTCTGCTGCACGCAGTGGTCGACGTGCACGCCTTGCTTGCGGACGTCCAGGTGCTCGCCGACGCAGACGATCGGCGTGATCCCGTGCTTGCGGGCGGCCACGGCCTTGGCCGCGACCAGCGCGTCGGTCTCGCCGTGGTACTGCCGGCGCTCGGAGTGCCCGACCACCACGTACTGGCAGTCCAGCTTGGCCAACATCGGCGCGGAGATGTCACCGGTGTAGGCGCCCTTGGGGTGCTCGGAGACGTCCTGCGCGCCGTACTGGATCCGCAGCTTGTCGCCCTGCACCAGGGTCTGGACCGAGCGGATGTCGGTGAACGGGACCAGGACCGCGACGTCGACCGCGTCGTAGTCCTTGTCGTTCAGCGAGAACGCCAGCTCCTGGACGTGCTTCATCGCCTCCAGGTGGTTGAGGTTCATCTTCCAGTTGCCGGCCATCAGCGGCTTACGCTCAGCCATGAAGAATCAGTTCCCTTCCTCGAGGACGTCCAGACCCGGCAGCTTCTTGCCCTCCAGGTATTCCAGGCTCGCCCCGCCACCGGTGGAGATGTGGCCGAACGAGGACTCGTCGAAGCCCAGCTGGCGCACCGCGGCGGCCGAGTCGCCGCCGCCGACCACGGTGAACGCGCCGGAGTCGATCAGGCCCTGGGCGACGGCGCGGGTGCCGCCGGCATACGGCTCCATCTCGAACACGCCCATCGGGCCGTTCCAGAACACGGTCCTGGCGTGCGAGAGCTTGTTGGCGAACAGCTTCCCGGACTCCGGGCCGATGTCCAGGCCCAGCCGGTCGGCCGGGATCTCCGAGGCCGAGACCACCTCGTGGTCGGCGCTGGCGGAGAACTCGGTGGCCGCGATGATGTCGACCGGCAGCACGAACTCCACGCCGCGCTCGGCCGCGCGCCGCAGGTAGCCGCGCACCGTCTCGATCTGGTCCTCCTCCAGCAGCGACCGGCCGACCTCGTAGCCCTGCGCCTTCAGGAAGGTGAAGACCATGCCGCCGCCGACCAGGATGCTGTCGGCCCGCTCCAGCAGCTTCGCGATGACCGCGAGCTTGTCGGAGACCTTCGAGCCGCCCAGGACGACGGCGTAGGGGCGGGCGACGTCCTCGGTGAGCTTCTTCAGCACCGCGAGCTCGGCCTGGATCAGCAGACCGGCGCCGGCCGGCAGGAGCTTGGCGATGTCGTAGACCGAGGCGTGCTTGCGGTGCACCGCGCCGAAGCCGTCGGAGACGAACACCTCGGCCAGGGCGGCGAGCTCGGCGGCGAACGCGCCGCGGGCGGCGTCGTCCTTGGCCGTCTCGCCGGCGTTGAAGCGGACGTTCTCCAGCAGCACCACCGAGCGCTCCGGCATCGCGGCCACGGCGGCCTGCGCCGAGGGGCCGACGGTGTCGGTGGCGAAGGTGACCGGGACGTCCAGCAGCTCGCCGAGCCGCTTGGCCACCGGGGCCAGGCTGTACTTCGGGTCCGGCTCGCCCTTGGGGCGGCCCAGGTGCGCCGTGATGATCACCTTGGCGCCCTTGTCCAGCAGCGCGTTGATGGTCGGGACCGAGGCCCGGATCCGGCCGTCGTCGGTGATGCGCGCCCCGTCCAGCGGGACGTTCAGGTCCGAGCGCAGCAGGACCTTCTTACCGGCGACTTCGAGGTCGTCGAGGGTCTTCATAGATTCTTCTTCTTTCAACGAAGAACCCGCACGAGCCCGGAGACGGGACTCGTGCGGGCACGGGTTCTTAGGTGCGGCTACGTGCGGCTACAGCGAGGCGCCGACGTAAGCGACCAGGTCGACGAGGCGGTTGGAGTAACCCCACTCGTTGTCGTACCAGCCGACGACCTTCACCTGGTTGCCGTTGGCCATCGTCAGCTTGCTGTCGAAGATGCAGCTGTGCGGGTCGGTGACGATGTCGCGGGAGACGATCTCGTCCTCGGTGTACTTCAGGAAGCCCTTGAGCGGACCGGTCTCGGCGGCCTTCTTGAACGCCGCGTTGATCTCCTCCTTGGAGGTCTGCCGGCCCAGGTCCACCGTCAGGTCGGTGACCGAGCCGGTCGGCACCGGCACCCGCATCGCGAAGCCGTCGAGCTTGCCCTTGACCTCCGGGATGACCAGGCCGATGGCCTTGGCCGCGCCGGTGGAGGTGGGGATGATCGACTGCGGGGCGCTGCGGGCGCGGCGCAGGTCGATGGTGCCCTTGCGGGTCAGCGCGATCTGGTCGAGCAGCTGCTGCTCGGTGGTGTAGGCGTGGACCGTGGTCATGTAGCCGCGCTCGATGCCGAACTCGTCGAGCAGGACCTTGACCAGCGGGGCCAGGCAGTTCGTGGTGCAGGAGGCGTTGGAGATGATGGCGTGGTTCGCCGCGTCGTACTTGTCCTGGTTGACGCCCATCACGATGGTGACGTCGTCATTGGTGGCGGGCGCGGAGATGATGACCTTCTTGGCCCCGGCCTCGATGTGCTTGCGCGCGTCGTCGCCGTTGGTGAACAGGCCGGTGGACTCCACGACCACGTCCACGCCGAGTTCCTTCCACGGCAGCGCCGCGGGGTCGCGCTCGGAGAGCACCTTGATGGTCCTGCCGTTGACGACGAGCTCGCCGTCGGTGGCCTCGATGGTGCCGTCGAACCGGCCCAGGATCGAGTCGTACTTCAGGAAATGCGCCAGGATCGGGGCGGCAGCGAGGTCGTTGATCCCCACGACCTCGACGTCAGCACCCGAGGCGACGATCGCGTGGAAGAAGTTGCGGCCGATACGGCCGAATCCGTTGATGCCTACCCGGACGGTCACTGTCGCAGGGTTCCCTTCAGGTTGCCGGGCGCCTTGTTCACACCCGGACGGAAGTCGACGCATACCATGACGATTCGCTGGCTAGTCCAGATGCGAACCGCGCACGATCACGAGCCTATCGCGAACCCGGGGAAGACATCGCACCCGGCCCGACCTGCGAGACGATCGCAGAATCCGTACTCGTCGGTAGGTCGTCGGACGTCTGAGCGACCGGCTCGACGGAGAAGGCCCCGGCCTGCGCCGGGAGGCCCAGGCGCGGTCCGGCCGACTCCTCCCGCAGCGAAACGGACTGGAGTCCGTATGCCTGTGCGGGGGGAACGTCGGTCCCGTCCACCCCCAACTCGAACGCCCGGCGGTCGGCCATTGCCAACAGCCGGCGGATCCGCCCGGCGATGGCGTCCTTGGTCAGCGGCGGGTCGGCCAGCGTGCCCAGCTCCTCCAGCGAGGCCTGCTTGTGGTCCAGGCGCAGCCGGCCGGCGGCGGCCAGGTGCTCGGGAGCGTCCTCGCCCAGGATGTCCAGCGCCCGCGAGACCCGGGCCCCGGCCGCGACCGCCGCGCGGGCGCTGCGGCGCAGATTGGCGTCGTCGAAATTGGCCAGCCGGTTGGCGGTGGCCCGCACCTCGCGCCGCATCCGCCGCTCCTCCCAGGCCAGCACCGCCTCGTGGGCGCCGAGCCGGGTGAGCAGCGCGCTGATCGCGTCGCCGTCGCGCAGCACCACCCGATCGCTGCCGCGCACCTCGCGGTGCTTGGCGCCGGGGATGCCGAGCCGGCGCGCGGCCCCGGCCAGCGCGATCGCCGACTCCATGTTCGGGCAGTTGATCTCCAGCGCCGAGCTGCGGCCGGGCTCGGTGAGGCTGCCGTGGGCCAGGAAGGCCCCGCGCCACACCGCCTCGCAGTCGCACAGCGGGCCGTTGACCAGGTAGGGCGGTAACCCGAAGGCCGGGCGCCCCTGCCCGTCGACCATCCCGATCTGCCGGGCCATCGCCTCCCCGCCGGCGCTCACCCGCAGCTGGTAGCGGTGCCCGCGGCGCAAGCCCCCGGGCGACTGGATGAGCAGCTCGGCGCGGTGCGAGTAGACCTCCCAGATGTCCTTGCGCAGCCGCCGGGCGGCGGCCCCGGTGTCGAGCTCGGCCTCGATGGCGATCCGCCCCGAGACGATGTGCAGGGAGCCGCCGTACCGGAACACCGAGGCCACCTCGGCCTTGCGACAGCAGGGCTTGGTCACCGCCAGGCGGCTCAGCTCGTCCTTGACCGCCGCCGTCATCGCCATCGCGCCGCTACCCCTTTTTCGCCTGTCCTCGCAGCTCAGAGTGCCGAGCTGGAACCGTTCTGCGTTGCCGGTCCACCCTAGCCAACGCACACCGGCGCCGGGTGCTTCCGCGAGCGGCATTCACGAGGTTGGATGACGCTCGTTCGGCCTAACGGGGCAAGGGCGCCGCGATATGCGGGTCGGGTCTTATGGGATAGACGGTGCGGGGACGGTCGGTGGTTCCGCCGCTTGGAGCGGGCCCGGCCACCGACCGGCGCGCGCTTCAGCTGCCCAGCCGCCCGGCGATCATGTTCGCGACCGCCTGCTGCCCGGCCGGGTTCGGATGCACCGGAGCGGCGGGCTGGGCCGGGATCACCGGCTCCACCCACCGGGTCCAGGGCAACTGACAGGCATCGCGCCCGGTCACGCCGTTCGGGTTCACGCTCAGCGCCCCGTTCTGCGCGGCCTCCCGCGCCAGCATGTCGTTCAGCTGCTGCTGGATCCCGTGCAGCCACGGCACGTCGCCGACCGCGACCGGCACGCTGGGCCAGCAGCCGCCGCCGGCCGGCAGGACCGGCAGGTAGCCGACGACCACGACCGTGGCGTGCGGCGCGCGCTGGTGGATCCCCCGCAGCACGTTCTGGATGGTCGGCGCCAGCGCGTCGATCCGGGCCGCGAGCTGGTCGGTGCCGCCGGAGGTGAAGTGCTGGTGGCACGGGTCGCCGAAGACGTTGGACACCGACAGCTCGCCGCAGGTCGTCACGATGTCGCCGAACCCGATGTCGTTCCCGCCGATGCCGACGGTCACCAGGTCGGTGTCCGGGGTCAGGGAGTCGAACTGCGCCGGGTTGGTGCCGCCGAGGACCGACTGCGGGCCGGTCATGTCGGCGGTGACGGCGCCGCCGCAGGAGGCGTCGGCCAGGGTGCCGATGTGCAGTTCGGCGGCCAGGTCGTGTGGGAAGTTCACGCTGCTGCGGAAGCACCCCAGCGGCCCGCCGGCCGATTCCAGCAGGTTGCCGACCGCGGTGTAGGAGTCCCCGAGCGCCACGTACTTGTGGAACCCGGCGGCGCTGGCCTGGGCCGGTGCCGTGACCGTGGCGGCGGCCGCGGCGGCGAGCGCCAAGGCGGCGGAGAAGACAGTCCTGCGGAGTTTCGGCGAGCGCGGCATGGCAGACCCCTCATAAGACTGGTAAGCACCGATGGTTACCGACCAGTCAGTATGCTGCGCCACACCCACCGTGACAATCACTCTGAAGGGTGGTCAGAGTGCTGTGAAAGATGGTCAAGGCACTCTGAAGGGTGGGCAGGGCACTGTGAAGGGTGATCAGGGCATCGCGAAGGGTGATCAGTGCCCGGCGAACACGCCCCGGAAAGCCCGCGCCAGCAAAGCGTGGTCGTGCCGCGGGCTCTTGTCCCCGGCCCGATAGGGAGCGGCCAGCGGAGCCAGCACCACTCGCGCCCCGAGCGCGGCCGCCGCCTTCTCCAACGGCCCGTGCACCCGCGGCGCCCCGCACGACATCTCGTCGGCCAGCACCAGATCCAGGCGCAGGCCCGGGCAGTGGTCGGCGAGCACCTCGATGTGCTGCTCGGCGGAGAACCCGTCGGTCTCGCCGGGCTGCGGCGAGAGGTTGAAGACCAGCAGCTTGCGCGCGGAGGTCTCGGCCAGCGCCGCCGAAAGCTCGGGCACCAGCAGGTGCGGGATGACGCTGGTGAACCAGGAGCCCGGCCCCAGCACCGTCCAGTCGGCGGCCCGGATCGCGGCCGCGGCCTCGGGCGCGGCCGGCGGCTCCGGCGGGCTCAGCCGCACCGAGAGCACCCGGCCCGGCGTCACCGCCAGCTCGTGCTGTCCGCGGATCACCCCGGTGGCCCCGGGATCGGCCGGGTCGGCGCCGGCCACCAGCGCCTCGATCTCCAGCGGCACCGTCGACATCGGCAGGACCCTGCCCCGCGCGCCGAGCAGCCGCCCGACCCAGTCCAGGGCCCGCACCGGATCGCCGAGCCGCTCCCACAGCGCGGCGATGAGCAGGTTGCCGACCGCGTGCCCGTGCAGCCCGCCCTCGGCCGGGCCGCCGAAGCGGTGTTGCAGCACGTCGGCCCAGGTGCGGCCCCACTCGTCGTCGCCGCACAGCGCGGCCAGCGCCATCCGCAGGTCGCCGGGCGGCAGGCCGCCGAGTTCGCGGCGGATGCGGCCGGAGGAGCCGCCGTTGTCGGCGACGGTGACGACCGCGGTCAGGGCGTCGGTGACGGTGCGCAGCGCGGCCAGGGTCGCGGACAGGCCGTGGCCGCCGCCCAGGGCGACGACGCGCGGCGCCGGCCGGCCGTCGGAGGCGTTGTTGAACGCCTTGAACTCCACGGTCGGGGCGTCCTCCAGGGCCGGCTCCGCCCAGTTCGCCGCGGCGGCCGCGGCGCCGACCATCGGCACCTGAGCCGTCGGGGCACCGGAATCAGCCGACGATGCCCCCGATGCCGCCACGGCGAACGGGCTCGCCGAACCGCCGGCCACCGCCCCGGCGCCGTACATCGGCCCCGGTGCCTGCATCCGCGGAGCCGGTGTCTCCGGCCGGAACAGGTTTCCCGAGATGGTCGGAACCACCTCGTTCTTTATGACCCGCCTGGATGCCGCCCGATCAGCGGCCGTCACTCGCGACCCATGTCGCGGTGCACGACCACGGTGTCCACGCCCTCGGCGGACAGCCGCGCGGCGATCTGCTCCGACATCGCGACGCTGCGGTGCTTGCCGCCGGTGCAGCCGATCGCCAGGGTCATGTAGCGCTTGCCCTCGCGGCGGTATCCCTCGGTGATGATATTCAGTACCTCCGCGTACCGGTCGAGGAACTCCTTGGCCCCGTGCTGGGACAGCACGTACCCGCTCACCTCAGGGTCCTGACCCGTGCGCGGACGGAGCTCGGGCACCCAGTGCGGGTTTGGCAAGAACCGTACATCCGCGACGAGGTCGGCGTCGACGGGCAGCCCGTACTTGAATCCGAAACTCATCACGGTGGCCCGCAGCGGCACGTCGTCGGAGTCGCCGAACGCGGACTCGATCGCGGTGCGCAGCTCGTGCACGTTGCGCGCCGAGGTGTCGATCACCAGGTCGGCCTCGCCGCGCAGCTCGCGCAGCAGCTCCCGCTCGCGCTCGATCCCGTCGGTGACCCGGCCCTCGCCCTGCAGCGGGTGCGGCCGGCGCACGCCCTCATACCGGCGCACCAGCACGTCGTCCTCGGACTCCAGGAACACGATGCGGTGGTTCAGCCCGGCCGAGTCCAGCTCGTCCAGGGTGCTGCGCAGGGTGTCGAAGAACGCCCGGCCGCGCACGTCCACCACGAAGGCCAGCCGGTCGGTGCTGCGCGATTCGCGCATCACCAGGTCCACCATCGGCGCGATCAGCGTCGGCGCCAGGTTGTCCACGACATACCAGCCGAGGTCTTCGAAAATCTTGGCTGCGGTGGAGCGGCCGGCCCCGGACATGCCGGTGACGATCACCAGCTCCGGCGCATGCGGGCCGTCCGGCGCCGCCTCGGATCCGTCAGCGTCGTCGGCGAGGCCCTGCGGCTCCGTCTGGACCTGTTCCGGTTCCTGCTGCGCGTCCTGCTCGCCCGGTCTGTTCTCCCTCACGCCCGTCACTCCTCGTCCGGCCCGGTCCTGCTCTCTCCCCCCTCCAGGATCTCACCTGTTGCGGCGTTCACCGCACGACTTGCCGGAAGCTCTGCCAGCGCCGAGTGGATCTGTAGGGCGGTGGCAGGGCCGATACCAGGCACTTCGGCGATTTCTGCCACTTGGGCCGCACGCAGTTTGCGTAAAGTTCCGAAGTGCGCCAACAGCGCTTTGCGCCGTACTTCCCCCAGGCCCGGCACATCGTCCAGCGCGCTGGCCACCATCGACTTGGAACGCTTCTGCCGGTGGAAGGCGATGCCGAAGCGGTGCGCCTCGTCCCGGACCCGTTGCAGCAGGTACAGGCCCTCCGAGCTGCGCGGGAGCAGGACCGGGTCGTCATCGTCGGGCAGCCAGACCTCCTCCAGACGCTTGGCCAGCCCGACCAGCGTGACGTCGCTGATCTCCAGGTCGGCCAGGGCCCGCGCGGCCGCCGCGACCTGCGGCTGGCCGCCGTCGACCACCACCAGTTGGGGCGGGTAGGCGAACTTCTTGCGCTCCCCTGTTCCTGCATTTAGATAAGACTCAGCGTCGATCAGCTTCTCTTCCTCCTGCTCCTTGAGGAAGGCCTTGAAGCGGCGGGTGATCACCTCGTGCATGTTGCGGACGTCGTCGTTGGTGGCGCCGTTCTCGTCCGAGCCCTTGATCGTGAACCGGCGGTATTCGCTCTTGCGCGGCAGGCCGTCCTCGAAGACCACCATGGAGGCCACCACGTTGGTGCCCTGAAGGTGGGAGATGTCATAGCACTCGATGCGCAGCGGGGCCTGGTCCATGCCGATCGCCTCGGCCAGTTCCCCCAAGGCCACCGAGCGCGTGGTGAGGTCCGAGGCCCGGCGGGTCTTGTGCAGCACGAGGGCCTGCTTGGCGTTCTGCGCGACGGTCTCCATCAGCGCGGCCTTGTCCCCGCGCTTGGGGACCCGGACCTCGACCTTGGCGCCGCGCCGCTCGGCCAGCCACTCCGTTATGGCCTCCAGGCTGCCGGGCAGCTCCGGGACCAGGATCTCGCGCGGCACGGTCTCGGTGTCCACGCCCTGCTCGCCCTGTTCGGAGCCGTAGAGCTGCTGCATGAAGTGCTCGACCAGGCCGGCGGTGTCGACGTCCTCGACCCGGTCCACGACCCAGCCGCGCTGCCCGCGGATCCGCCCGCCGCGCACGTGGAACACCTGGACCGCGGCCTCCAGCGAGTCCTCGGCCAGCGCGATGACGTCGGCGTCGGTGCCGTCGCCGAGCACGACGGCGTTCTTCTCCAGGGTCTGCCGCAAGGCCTGGAGGTCGTCGCGCAGTCGCGCCGCCTTCTCGAACTCCAGGTCCTTCGCAGCCTCCTTCATCTCCTCTTCCAGACCCTTGATGTACCGGTCGGTGCGGCCGGCCATGAAGGTGACGAAGTCCTCGACGATCTCCCGGTGCTCCTCGGCGCTGACCCGGCCGACGCACGGCGCCGAGCACTTGCCGATGTAGCCGAGTAAGCACGGCCGGCCGGTCTGCGCGGCGCGCTTGAAGACGCCGGAGGAGCAGGTGCGGATCGGGAAGACGCGCAGCAGCGAGTCCAGCGTCTCCCGGATCGCCCAGGCGTGGGAGTAGGGGCCGAAGTACCGGACGCCGGTGCGCTTGGGACCGCGCATGACCTGCGCGCGGGGGTACTCCTCGCCGACCGTGACGGCCAGGCTCGGGTAGGACTTGTCGTCCCGGTACTTGACGTTGAAGCGCGGCTCGAACTGCTTGATCCAGGTGTACTCCAGCTGGAGCGCCTCGACCTCGGTGCTGACCGTCGTCCACTCCACGGCGGCCGCGGTGGTGACCATGGTCTGGGTGCGGACGTGCAGGTTGGCCAGGTCCTGGAAGTAGCTGCTCAGCCGCGAGCGCAGGTTCTTGGCCTTGCCGACGTAGATCACCCGACCGTGCGGGTCGCGGAATTTGTAGACGCCGGGCGAGGTCGGGATCTCGCCGGTCTTCGGGCGATAGGTTGCCGGGTCTGCCACAGGGAAAGCCTACGCGGCCGGGGGGACACGCCGGGATGGCCGGGGCATGTCCCGGCCATCCCCTCCCTCGCGGGCCATCCCTTCCCTTGCGGCCCGCCGGCCCGGCTACAGGCAGACCGGCTCGGTGACGAACTGCGTGCTGCCCTCGCTCAGCACGCCGACGACGCAGCGCGCGGCCGGCGCGAGCGGCGCGACCGGCTGGGAGTAGGGCCACGCGAAGGTGTTCTCGCTCTGCGCGCCCAGGACGAAGGCGCCGTTGTCGTCGTCCCCGCCGCCCTTGACCGCGCCCTTGGCGTCCGCCCAGCGCCAGTGGAAGCGCAGGCTGCTGGCCTGCGGCCCGTCCACCTTGATGTAGCTGTCGCGGACCATGCTCACGGTGCGCTTGGCCGGGTCGCCGCAGACCTCGACGACCAGGAGGTTCTTGCCGGCGGCGACGCGGCGCAGGCCCAGGCCCAGGTAGGTGCCGTAGCTGTGGCACAGGGTGATGGCCATCGGGGCCGCGACGGCGCCGGCGTCCTTGTGCGTGGGGCTGGTGGCGGTGGTCCGTTCGGCGCCGGAGCCCGGGCCGGCCGACGACCCGCCCGGACCGCCGCTCGCCGCCACCGGCCCGGCGCCGAGCAGCGCCGCCCCGATCAACGTCATCCCGACGGCGAAGACCCTGCGGAACCTGCGAATGCTCACTGTGGCGTTCTCCCTTGTCTGGTGGTCGGCGAGCACGATCACTAGGGGTATCGGTGCCCGCGCCGGGGCGCTGAAGACGAGGGGGTTCGCTCGATCAGGGGTAATGTCAGGATGTTTCTTTGTTAGCTGCGGCGATGGTCACGACTGCGCCCGGCCGTGGGGCGCGACCGGGCATAGGGCGGCAGAGCTTCACTTCGCCGAGCTGGTGACGTCCACGTTGGTCCCGTTGAGCGCGGCGTCCATCGGCGACAGCGGCCGGGTGGCCGGGCCGTTGATCACCGAGCCGTCCGTGGCGCTGAAGACCGATTGGTGGCAGGGGCAGACGATCCGGTTGTTCGTCACACCGCCGACCGTGCAGCCCTGGTGCGTGCAGATGGCGCTGAACGCCTTGTACTGCCCGGCCGTCGGCTGCGTCACCACGATGTTGTTGTTCTGGTCGACGAACCCGCCGCCGACCGGGACCGAGGAGGAGGCCACGGTGACCGTCCCGTTGACGGACGAGGAGCCCCCCGAACCCCCCGACGAGGAGTTGCTGCTCGCGCACGCCGCGACCGCCCCCACCCCGGCCACCGGCACCACGACGAATGCGGCGGCCTTCATGATGGACCGGCGGTCCGGCCCCGACTCGACCTCAAGATCTTCAGACATGGGCAGTAGTCCATCATGCCGGTCTGTGAGAACTCTCGACAGGGCCCCGGTAAGGGACCAAGCGCGGCAAAAAGCCCGCCGAGAAACACGCCGGGCCCGTGCCGACTGGCACGGGCCCGAGCGGATCGCCCTGTTCCGCGGATCACTCTGCCCCACGGTTCGCCCTGTTCCGCGAACCGCCCTGTTACTGAGAGCGGGCGCGGTCCTACTTCTTCGCCGCGGCCTTCTTGGCCGGCACCTTCTTAGCCGCCGGGGCCTTCTTGGCAGCCGGCGCCTTGGCCGGGGTGTTAGCCGGAGTCTTCTTCGCCGCGACCGCCTTCGCCCCTGCCGCCACGACGGCCTTCGGCGCGTTGCTCCGCTTCGCCGCCTCGATCGCCTCGGCGACCTTCGGCTTACGGGCCTGGGCCGCGGTCAGCGCGGCGGTGGCGGCGTTCGCCTCGCCGGTCAGGATCGGCACCAGGAACTGTCCGGTGTAGCTGGCCTCGACCTTCGCCACGTCCTCCGGCGTGCCCTGCGCGACCACGGTGCCGCCGCCCCGGCCGCCCTCCGGGCCCATGTCGACCAGCCAGTCGGCGGTCTTGATGACGTCCAGGTTGTGCTCGATCACGATCACCGAGTTGCCCTGGTCGACCAGCCGCTGGAGCACCCCGAGCAGCTTGTTGATGTCCTCGAAGTGCAGACCGGTGGTCGGCTCGTCCAGCACGTAGGCGGTCCGGCCGGTGGCCCGGCGCTTGAGCTCGGCGGCCAGCTTCACCCGCTGCGCCTCGCCGCCGGACAGCGTGGTCGCCGACTGGCCCAGCCGCACGTAGCCCAGGCCCACGTCGACCAGCGTCTGCATGTGCCGGGCGATCGCCGGGACCGCCTCGAAGAACTCCGCGGCCTGCTCGATCGGCATGTCCAGGACCTCGCCGATGTTCTTGCCCTTGAAATGGACCTCCAGCGTCTCCCGGTTGTAGCGCGCGCCGTGGCAGACCTCGCAGGGCACGTACACGTCCGGCAGGAAGTTCATCTCGATCTTGATGGTGCCGTCGCCCTGGCAGTTCTCGCAGCGGCCGCCCTTGACGTTGAACGAGAACCGGCCCGGCAGGTAGCCGCGGACCTTGGCCTCGGTGGTGTTCGCGAACAGCTTGCGGATGTGGTCGAACACGCCGGTGTAGGTGGCCGGGTTGGAGCGCGGGGTGCGGCCGATCGGCGACTGGTCGACGTGCACGACCTTGTCCAGCAGGTCCACGCCGTCCACCCGGGTGTGCCGGCCGGGCACGGTGCGCGCCCCGTTCAGCTCGCGGGCCAGCGTGGCGTACAGGATGTCGTTGACCAGCGTGGACTTGCCGGAGCCGGACACGCCGGTGACCGCGACGAACACCCCGAGCGGCAGGGCCACGTCGATGTCGCGCAGGTTGTTCTCCCGCGCGCCGCGCACCACCAGCCGACGCTTGGCGTCGATCGGCCGGCGCATCGCCGGGATCTCGATCCGGCGCCGCCCGGAGACGTACTGGCCGGTCAGCGAGTCCGCCGAGGCCAGCAGCTCCTCCACGGTGCCGGAGACCACGACCTGCCCGCCGTGCTCGCCGGCGCCGGGGCCGATGTCCACCACCCAGTCGGCGATGGCGATGGTGTCCTCGTCGTGCTCCACCACGATCAGGGTGTTGCCCAGGTCGCGCAGCCGGATCAGGGTCTCGATCAGCCGGTGGTTGTCCCGCTGGTGCAGGCCGATCGAGGGCTCGTCGAGCACGTAGAGCACGCCGGTCAGGCCCGAGCCGATCTGGGTGGCCAGCCGGATCCGCTGGGCCTCGCCGCCGGCCAGGGTGGCGCTGGCCCGGTCTAGCGACAGGTAGTCCAGGCCGACGTCGACCAGGAACTGCAAGCGCTCGTTGACCTCCTTGAGCACCCGGGCGGCGATCTGCGCCTCGCGGTCGCTGAGGACGAGCCCGCGCAGGTACTGCGCGCACTCGCCGACCGGCAGCGCGCAGATCTCGTCGATCGAGCGGCCGCCCTCGGTGCGCTCCCCGCCCAGGGTGACGGCGCGGATGACCGGCTTGAGCCGGGTGCCGTCGCAGGCCTCGCAGGGCACCTCGCGCATGTAGCCGGCCAGGCGATCGCGGGCGCTGTCGGTGTCCGCCTCGGCGTAGCGCCGGGTGACCCAGGGCTTGACGCCCTCGTAGGTGACCTCCCAGGAGCGCTTGGAGCCGTGCCGGTTGGTGTACCGGACGGTCAGCTTCTTCTTGTAGCCCTCCAGGATGATCTTCTGGGCCTTGGCCGGGATCTGCCGCCACGGGCTGTGGACGTCGAAACCGATCTCCTGGCCCAGCGAGTTCAGGATGTGGCCCCACCAGCTGGCGCCCATGCCCGTGGTCTGCCAGACCGTGATCGCGCCGTCGGCCAGGGCCTTGTCCGGGTCCGGGATCACCAGCTCGGTGTCCACCTCCAGCTTCACGCCCAGTCCCGAGCAGGTCGGGCAGGCGCCGAAGGGGGAGTTGAAGGAGAAGGAGCGCGGCTCCAGCTCCTCGAAGGAGAGGTCGTCGTAGACGCAGTACAGGTGCTCGGAGTACATGCGCTCGCGGTTCGGGTCGTCCTCGGCCAGGTCGACGAACTCCAGCGTGATCATGCCGCCGCCGAGCTGGAGCGCGGTCTCCACCGAGTCGGTCAGCCGGCGCTTGGCGCTGGCCTTGACCGAGAGCCGGTCCACCACCACCTCGATGGTGTGCTTCTCCTGCTTCTTCAGCGTCGGCGCCTCGGTCAGCTGCACCACGACGCCGTCCACCCGGGCCCGGCTGAAGCCCTTGGTCTGGAGCTCGGCGAACAGGTCGACGTACTCGCCCTTGCGCTCGCGCACCACCGGGGCCAGGACCTGGAAGCGGGTGCCCTCCTCCAACTCCAGCACCCGGTCCACGATCTGCTGCGGGCTCTGCCGGGCGATCGGGCGGCCGCAGACCGGGCAGTGCGGCCGGCCGGCGCGGGCGTAGAGCAGACGCAGGTAGTCGTACACCTCGGTGATGGTGCCCACGGTCGAGCGCGGGTTCTTCGAGGTCGACTTCTGGTCGATCGACACCGCCGGGGACAGCCCCTCGATGAAGTCGACGTCGGGCTTGTCCATCTGCCCGAGGAACTGGCGGGCGTACGCCGACAGCGACTCCACGTATCGCCGCTGGCCCTCGGCGAAGATCGTGTCGAACGCCAGGGAGGACTTGCCCGAGCCGGACAAGCCGGTGAACACGATGAGGGCGTCTCTGGGAAGATCCACCGAGACGTCCTTGAGGTTGTGCTCCCGCGCGCCGCGGACGATCAGCCGATCCACTAGTGAAACCTTCCTGGAGACATGACTCGCACTGATGCTAGACGGGGGCTCTGACAAGTTCCGGTTTCCGGCGCTCGCGCCGAATCCGACAGGCGATCGAAGCGTCATCTGTGTGGCACTGGGGCGGCCGGTACGGAAGAGTTACCGCTGTGACCGAATCACCCGCCATCCCCGCCTCCTTCGACGCCGCCGCGGACCTCGAGCAGATCACCGAGGCCACCGCGCACCTGCTGACCACCGTCGCCGAACTCACCGACGAGGAGCTGCGCCAGCCCTCACTGTGCGACGGCTGGACCCGGGGGCACGTACTGACGCACATCGCCCGCAACGCCGACGGCTTGTCCAACCTGCTCAACAGCGCGGCGACCGGTGAGGTCACGCCGATGTACGAATCCAACGACAAGCGCAACGCCGACATCGAGGCCGGCTCTTCCCGGCCGGTCGCCGAGCACCTGGCCGACCTGCGCGAATCCGCCGGACGGTTCGCCGAGGCCTTCGCCGGCGCGCAGGCCGCCGGCCACTGGGACACCCTGGTGTACCGCACCGTCGGGGCCGAGCCCATCAGCGCCTACGAGGTTCCCGGCAAGCGGCTCGGCGAGCTGCTGATCCACCACGTGGACCTGGACGCGGACTTCACCCCGGCGCACTGGTCGGACGCGTTCACCGACGACTGGTTCGCCAAAACCCTGGAGCGCTTCGGCAGCCGCGCCGACACCCCGGCCCTGCGGCTGGACGTCGAGGAGGAGGACACGGTCTACGGGGTGAAGGCCGACCCCGAGGACAAGGCCGTGGTCGTGGTGCGCGGGCCGAAGCGGGCTCTGCTGGGCTGGCTGCTGGGCCGGGCCTCCGGGGACGGGCTGGTCGCGGTGATCCCGGCCGGCGGCCGCGGGCCGCTGCCCAAGCTGCCGTCCTGGGGCTGAGGCAGAGGCAGGGGCTGAGGCCCGGCCTCTGGCAGGGGCTGAAGCCGGGGCTGAGGCAGAGGCTTCAGCCCCCGACCCGCCGGGGGCGAGAGCAGAAGGTCTGAAAGGAGCGCCCGAGATGACTTACCACGGCATCGTCCACGTCGGCGGCCCGCCGGCCGTGCACGAGCTCGCGCAGCTGATCGTCACCAAGATCGCGGTCGGCCCGAAGGCGGCCAACTGCTACCTGCTGCGCGACCGGGACAGCGGCGAGCAGGTGCTCATCGACGCCGCCGACGACGCCCCGGCGCTGATCCAGCTGGTCAACGGCTCGCTGGCGGCCGTCGTCACCACCCACCGGCACCGCGACCACTGGCGCGCGCTGGCCGAGGTGGCGGCCGCCACCGGCGCGGTGACGATGGCCGGCGCCTACGACGCGGGCGCGATCGACGTCCCGACCGCCGTGCCGTTGCTGGACGGGGACGAGATCCGGCTCGGGCGCTCCCTGCTGACCGCGATGCACCTGGCCGGCGACGCCCCGGGCGCGGTGGCGCTGCTGTACGACGACCCGAAGGGGCACCCGCACCTGTTCACCGGCGACTGCCTGTCGGGCTCCGAGCCGCACGGGCCGACCCCGGGCGAGCTGCTGACCGGGGCGCTGGCCGGGCTGCCCGACGAGACATGGGTGTATCCGGCGCGCGGGAACGACTCGACGTTGGGGGCGGAGCGGGCCGGGCTGGGGATTTA
>NZ_JAAFZA010000206.1 GCF_015356865.1 Catenulispora pinisilvae | reverse complement strand
TGATCCTGCTGGTCGAGAATCCCGACGACCGGCGATCCCTACCACACCCCCGCCGACTGCGAACCCTTGCCCCGGTACGGTGGCGCGGTGCTCAACGCCTTCATACCGATCTGGTTACTCACCGCCCTCGGCTACCTGGTCGCCCGCTTCGACCTCGTCGGGGCGGTGTCGGCGGACGTGGAGGCGGTGCTGGGGCGGTTCGTGTTCCGGGTGGCGATGCCGGCCTCGCTGTTCGGGATGCTGGGTAAGGCTGATCTGCACGCGCTGGCCAACACCTCGATCATCGCGTTCGGGGTCAGTTCGCTGGCGGCGTGCGGGCTGGGGCTGGTGCTGAGCACCCGGGTGTTCGGGCGGGACGTGCCGAACGGGGCGGTGGTCGCGATGGCCTCCGGGTACGTCAACTCTGCGAATCTGGGCATCCCGGTGGCGATCCAGGTGTTGGGGAACGCGGTCTTCCTGTCGACCGTGATCCTGTTCAACACCGTGCTGGTGACGCCGATCATCATGACGCTCATGGGGCTGCGCGCCGGGTCCCCGACCGGGATGCGGCAGCGGCTGCGGGGCATAGCCATGCTGCCGGTACACAATCCGATCATCATCGCGTCGGCGTTCGGCGCGCTGGTCTCCGCGACCCACTTCCACGTTCCGGCGGACGTCAGCACCGCGCTCGGCCTTCTCGGCGGCGCGGCGGTGCCGGTGGCTCTGATCACGCTCGGGATGTCGCTGCACGTTGCGAAGAAGACCGAAGGAGGCCGGGCTGGGGGCGATAGGGCGATCGAGGCGGAGAGCGTGGTCGAGGCCCAGCCCGCGGTCGAGGTCAAGAAGTCCGGTATAGCCGAAACCGTCATAGCCATCGCCCTGAAGACCGCCGTCCAGCCGATCCTCGCCTACCTCCTGGCCCGCTACGCCCTCGGCCTCCCAGCCCACGACGTCCTGGCCGTCACCCTCTGCGCGGCCCTCCCCACGGCCCAGAACGTGTTCATCTACGCCAGCGAGTACGGCCTCGACACCGTCTTCGCCCGCAACTCCGTGATCTTCTCCACCGTCGCCTCGATGGCGGGTTTGTGGAGCGTCGTCGCACTCCTGAAGTGACCCGCGAGTGACCCGCGGGCAATCCGCGTGCGATCCGCGGAATAGCCCGCCCGGGTGGTGACGAGGCGTGACCCGTCACCGGTTCGGGTGATTGCCGCAGCACCGGCCAATCGCCGTATTTACGCCACAGTCACCCGGGAAACGCGCCGGGCGCCCCGGCCCGCCGCAGACCCTCGCGACCCCTTGTCCGCCTTCCCACACCGGACCGGCGTCTCAGGCCCCTCAGCAAGCCCCCAGAAGCCCGAAAACGGCCCGCCGCCGAGCGCCCGAAGCGTCGGCGGAACGCGCGCGGACGCCCCGGCGCCGCCGCGACCGGAATGGCTGATCTGCCCCTTTCGCAGCCCTCGGACGCTTTCGCCCACTTGGCGACCGTCGCGCGCGAACGCGCTGTCGCGCAGCTTCGCAACGGCCCAGCGCGGCTCCAGCTACCCGCCGAGCGGTGGGCGGGTGCCTCGTTCGGGTCAATCGCCGCTGTGCCGCGGATCACCTGCGCGTTGGTCGCCATTGCGACCTTTTCGACCGATTCGCGACCCCCTCAGTCGGCCTCGAACGGCCTCACCTCGGCCGACATGGGGTGGTTCCCCCACCCCTGAGCTGTGATCTGTCGCCGGGATCCGCCATTATGGGCCACGGCTCCGGCGCCGTCGCGGGCCGTGACCGTACTAGGCAAGGAGAAGTTTCATGGCTCTTCCGACACTGACCCCCGAGCAGCGCGCGGCCGCTCTGGCCAAGGCCGGGGAAGTGCGCCGTGCCCGTTCGGAGATGCTGGCCGACGTCAAGGCCGGGAAGCTGTCCCTGAAGGCGGTGCTCGACCGGGCGGCCAAGGGCGAGGAGATGGTCAAGAAGACGAAGGTGACCGCCCTCATCAAGGCGCTGCCGGGCTACGGCCCGGCCAAGGCGGCCAAGCTGATGGCGGACGCGGAGATCGACGAGAACCGCCGCATCGGCGGCCTCGGCGACCGGCAGCGCCAGGCGCTGCTCGCCGCCACCGCCTGATCCGGGTCCCCACAGGGCCCGAATCCGGGCGATCTCGCCACGGCGCAGCCGGCCGTCCTACCCGGGACGGCCGGCAATGCCGGGCCGGTCTGGGTGAGGTGCACCAGGTGCGATCAGGGCCGGGCTCGGCCACCGTCGACCGCCCGCCAGGGCGATCGGTGTGCGGACCGCGGGTCCGGCGGCCGCCCGGACCATCCCGCACGCCCCTGATGAGGCGCTCCACGCCGCGTCTGGGCTAGCGTGGGAATTATGACCGACCAGCCCGACCTGCGAGCTTCACACGCGGACCGGGACCGCGTCGTGGAGACGTTGCGGATCGCCGCCGGAGACGGCCGGCTGTCCGCCGAGGAGCTCGACGCCCGGCTGGAGTCCGCGCTGACCGCGCGCACGCTCGGCCAGCTGGCCGAGCTGACCTCGGATCTGCCCGCCGACGCCGGCCCCGATCTCGGGACGCTCCCCGTCGCCGGCGCGCCGCCGGCCAAGGACGTGCTCGTCATCGACCAGGTGGGCGGCCAGTTCACCCGCCTCGGCGGCTGGACCGTCCCCGGCCGCATCGAGGTGCGGTCCAAGATGTGCGACATCCTCCTGGACTTCTCCGCCGCCGTGATCAGCAGCGACGTCCTGCGCATCGACTGCGATATGCGGCTCGGCAAGCTGATCATCGTCGGCGGGCCGAACGCCGAGATCGACACCGACGGCCTCACCCTGGCGTTCTCCCAGGTCCGGCTGCGCGGCGACCGGAACCGGCACGACGTCGGACGCGGTGCCGCGCGACCGCTGCGGATCGAGATCACCGGCACCCTGAAATACGGCAAGGTGATCGAACGGCGGGCGCGCCGACGGCGCTCAGCACGCTGACAAACGCCGACAAGCCCCAGCAAGCCCTGGTCAACCTCAGAAAGTCCTGGCAGACCTCAAGGATTAGGGAACAACCCCTAATCAGAGGCGGGCCCAGGTCAGAACTTCAGATCCGCCTCGATCGGCCGGTGCGCCTGCTTCGGGCCCACCGCCGGCAGCACCACGCTGGACACCGGCTTGAGGCCGCGGGTCAGCACGTCGTCCAGCCGCACCACCGGGAACGTCGCCGGCCACGTGAAGCCGAACCCGCCCCCGGCCTTGGCCTGCGCGGAGACCAGCCCGGTCGAGGAGCCCAGCAGCGGCCCGATCGCCCGGTCGGTCTGCGCCACGTCCAGGTCTCCGACCACGATCAGGTTCGGCGACTGCTCGGCCTGCACGTCGTCCACCAACTGCTCCAGCGCGTCGCCGCGGGCCACGCCGAAGCCGTTGTGCGAGAGTGAGGGCTGCGGCAGGTGCACGGCGTAGACGGTGACCTGCCGGCCCTGGCTGACGTCGACGGTGAACCGCAGCAGCCCGCCGAACTCACCGGAGGTACCGCTCGCCTCCGCGGCGCCGGACTGCACCGGACGGTTGCCCGCCAGGTCGACCGGCTGCCCGGCACCGAGCGGGAAGCGGGACCAGACCACGAACTCGTACATGGCCATGTGGTAGCTGTAGCCGGGCGGGGCCGCCTGGTCGGCCACCTGCACATCCTTCGACAGGCCCTGGAGCACCACGATGTCGGCCCCGCGCTGCTGGGCCAGCCGGGCCACGCCGGTCAGGTCGGGGACGCCGGTGTCGCCGGCCGAGACGTTCTGGCTCAGGATCCTGAGGTCGGCCGGGCCGGAACCGGCGCTGCGCATCAGGGTCGGGCCGAAGTCGCCGGCCCAGACCGCGCAGGTCAGCAGGCTGATGCCGATGGCCCACTTCTTGAGGGTGAGCAGCGAGGCCGGCAGGGCCAGCACGAGCGGCGCGACGGTCCACGGCAGGAAGGTGTCGATCAGGGAGCCGAAGCCCAGGACGTCGGGCAGGTAGCGGTGGCCGAGCAGGACCGCGAGGATCAGGAGGCAGACGATGTTGGTCAGGAGGGCTATCTGACGGCGGGCACCGGGCCAGTGGGCGTCTTCGGCTTCCGCTTCGGAGATGGCCTCGGGAGCGTCTTCGACGGGCTCGACGACCGGGCCACCGGTAACCGGGTCACTGGCTATCGGGCCGTTGGTTACCGGGCCACTGGATATGAGCGTGTCGTCGGCGAGATACAGCGCGGGCTCCGGCGACGAAGGGCTCGATGTCCTCGGAGGGCTCGGTGGGCTCGACGTCCTCGCTATAGGAGTACTAGCGACAGGCGCGGCGGCCGAAGGCATGCTGGGAACACGACCAGTGGCAGCAGGCGCGTCAAGGGCCTGCCTTACGGTGGCAGCAGGTGCCTCAGCCTCAGACCCACGAGGGATGGCAGTAGCTGCGCCGGATATGCCAGCGGTAGGTGTGGCCGGGGCGGCAGGCGTCGCAGGAGCAGCCGCAGCCGCAGGAGCAGCCGCCCGAGCACCCGTCGCAGGACTCTCCCGCCGCTGCGTAGGCACAGCGGCGGTCTTCCACGTAGCGGAAGCCTGGTCCGCGGCCGACCGGATGATGTCACTGATCGCCAGCACCGGCGGCCCCGAAGCGGCCCGCGGCTTGGCCGCGACCACGACCGCAGCACCCTGCGAACCCGTGCCGTCCGCGGCACTCACGGTGTCCACGCCGAGCACAGTGTCCACGCCGGGAACGGTGTCCTCGGCGGGCGTGGATATCGGCCCGTTGTCGGCGGCGGACGCGGCCGGTCCGCCGTCGTCGCCCGAAGCCCGAACCGGACTCACCGCCGCCCCCTGGCCTGTCGGCCCATCGCCGTCCGCGCCGGATCCGGCCGAACCGGCCGGAAGTTGTTCGAAACGCAAGTCTTCTCGTCCACTCGCCGTGACCAGACCCGACCGTTCCGCGCACGCCAGAGCAGCGTGCACGCGCAAACGTTACTACCGATCGGCACTTCGTTCAGTCACAGTCCGGTGACTAGAGCAACAACCGTGTCACAACTTCCTGAGACGGCGAACCCGATTACAGACCGGGCGCGCCCCAGACCGGGAACCAGCGGCTCAGGTCCTGCTCCAGCCGCAGGTCGTTGCCGAGCAGGGCCTTGATCTGGAGCTCCAGGGCGCCGTCGCGCTGCTCGCCGGCCTGCGGGGCGAAGGGGTAGAAGGTGCCGCGCTTGTACAGGTACACCAGAGCCAGGCGGCGGTCCCGGTCGTCGGTGAAGGACACCAGGGAGCACAGCAGCTGCGGGCCGAAGCCGGTGTCCTGCAGCGAGCTGTTCACCGCGTGCAGGTCGGTGACCAGACCGGCGGTGTCGTCCGGCTCGTGGTGCGAGACCAGCCAGGTGTAGCCGTAGGAGTCGTCGCGCGCCTCGACCTTGGGGCCGTTGCCGGCCGCCAGGAGCGTGGTGATGTCCGACTCGACGTCGTCGAAGGCCCGGCCCTCGGCGCGCTTGAAGCACACCGAGCCCAGCCCGGTGGGCCGGAACTTGGTCGCCGCCTGCAGGGTCAGGGCCGCTGAGGGCAGGCCGAAGAGCTGGTCGAGGTCCGGCTTGACCGGCTTGGTCCGACCCAGCAGCGTGTCCAGGAATCCCATGGCTACCAGCTTGCCTTGTCCGCGACGGTACCCGCGGGAGGTCCCACGGTCCGTTCGCTTATCGTGATCGTCTTGTGCAGATCCCCGTGACTAACCGGGATCCTTCCCGATGCGGGCATGCATAACGCCTGTCGGACGCATACGGCTCGCATCGTGGAAGCTCGGGTGGTCCGACAGGCGCTGGGGTCTGCGTGCTCTGGAGGAGTTCGGAGTCGTCGTGGCGGATGCCGTCTAGAACGGACGGCCCATCTCCACGGCCAGCTTCGCCAGCTTCTCCTGGCGGACCGCCACCGGCGGGTGGGTGGCGAACAGCGTGGAGACGCTGGCACCGCCGCGGATCGCCGGGGTGAAGAAGAACGCGTTGAACGCCTCCTGCTTGCGCAGGTCCTGGGTCGGGATCGCGGCCATCTCACCGGTGATGTGGCCCAGGGCGCTGCTCAGCGCCGAGGGGTTGCCGGTGAGCAGGGCGCCGGAGCGGTCGGCGGCCAGCTCGCGGTACCGGGACAGGCTGCGGATCAGCAGGAACGACAGCGCGTAGGTGAGCATCGAGACGATCATCACCAGGAACAGCACCGCCGCCGGGCTCTCGTCGTCGTCCCGGCCGCGCCGGTCGGAGAAGCCGCCCCACAGGCCCATCTCGAAGGTGATGCGGGTGATCAGGCCGGCCAGGATGCCCAGGAACGAGGCGATGGTCATCACCGCGACGTCCTTGTGCGCCACGTGCGAGAGCTCGTGGGCCAGCACGGCCTCCAGCTCGCGGTCGTCGTCCAGCCGGCGCATCAGGCCGGTGGTCGCGCAGACCACGGTGTTCTTCTGGCTGCGGCCGGCGGCGAAGGCGTTCGGGACGTCGGTGTCCGCGATCGCCACCCGGGGCTTGGGCATGTCGGCCAGCGCGCACAGCCGGTCCAGCACCGCGTGCAGGCGGCGGGCCTCGTAGGAGTCGTTCGGCTGCACGACCTTGGCCTGCATCGAGAACAGCGCGATCTTGTCGGAAAGGAACCACTGCGCGAAGAAGAAGGCCGCGATCACGATGATCAGGATCGGCAGCAGGCCCTTCGGTGCGAAGGCCACCGCCACCCCGATCGCGGCGACGTAGACCAGCCCGAGCAGGAACATCACGGTCACCATCCGCGACGTCAGCTGCCGGTCCGGCGCGAAACGGGTCTTTGCCACTGGCGGGTCTCTCCCTGTCCCGATCTTTTCGAACCCAACGTGTCAATTCCAGCTCTTGGAACCAGCTGGTTAATGGGTGCAACGCCGAAAACCACCTGGAGGTTCCCCGGGCCACCCGATCACGGGGCCAAAGAGACTACCGCCACACCGGAGCCGGGAGTACCGGCGTCCGACGTGGCGGCAGTCGAGGACCAGCGGGGCTAGCAGGCGCCGGGCGATCAGCCGGGGATGAGACCCTCGTCCGACATCATCGCCTCGACCTCGTCCAGCGTGGAGTCGGCCATCGGGAGCACGAAGTCGCTCTCCACCAGCTGGTCCAGCGGGATCGGCTCGCCGATCTCCCGGACCCGGGCCAGCAGGGTGTCCAGCGCCTCGCGGAACGCCTTCTCGTCCTTGTCCTGGCAGGTCTCCAGCACCTTGGTGTCCAGGGCGTTGAGCTCGTCGATCGCGCTGTCCGGGACCTTGAGCTGGCCCTCGGTGAGGATACGGACGATCATCGCGCCTCTCCCTCCTTGCGGACCTCCTCGGCGTCGGCGACGCCCTGGTCGGCGGCGTTGCCGACCGGCTTGCCGGCCTCCAGCTGCTTGGCCGACGGGCCGCCGGAGAGCTCCCGCTTCATCGCCTCCAGCTGGTTGTCGACGTCCGAGCCGGTCGACAGGCGCTCCAGCTCGGTGGTGATGTCGTCCTTGGCCATGCCGGTCGGGTCGTTGAGCGCGCCGGAGGCCAGCAGCTCGTCGATCGCCGACCCGCGGGCCTGGAGCTGGAGGGTCTTGTCCTCGGCCCGCTGGATCGCCATGCCGACGTCGGACATCTCCTCGGAGATGCCGGAGAAGGCCTCGCCGATCCGGGTGGTCGCCTCGGCGGCGGTGTAGGTGGCCTTGATCGTCTCCTTCTTGGTGCGGAAGGCGTCGACCTTGGCCTGGAGCGACTGGGAGGCCCGGGTGAGCTTCTCCTCCTCGCCCTGCAGCGCCGCGTACTGCGTCTGCAGGTCGGTGACCTGCTGCTGGATGCCGCCACGCCGGGACAGGGCCTCGCGGGCCAGGTCCTCGCGGCCGACCTCCAGCGCCCGGCGGGCCTGGGTCTCGTGCTTGTCCGCCTGGTCCTGGAGCTGCTTCATCTGAAGCTCCAGGCGCTTTCGGGAGGTGGCCACGTCGGCGACGCCCCGACGCACCTTCTGCAGCAGTTCCAGCTGCTTCTGGTACGAAAGGTCGAGCGTCTCGCGCGGGTCCTCGTACTTGTCCAGCGCCTTGTTGGCCTTGGCCTGGAAGATCAACTTCATGCGCTTCATGACGCCACTCATGGGCTCTGCCGCGCCCCCTTCACGTCTTCTGGTGTCCGACGCGACCCGCCTGGCGAATCGCCCTGAATGTCGTCCAACTCCGATGTCCTGGTCAGGACTTACCATACGGCTCGCCACCCCTTCCCGGCACCTACTGAAGGTCATGGCTTCGTGGTGCTGAACGTCATGGCCGGGCCGCCGGGCCGGTGATCGCCTGGCGAGCCCGCCCGGTGGTGGCTTCGTGGTGGCGGGGCCGTGGCCTTAGAGTCTTGAGCGTGTTCCGGAAGACGAAATCCACCGACGAGGCCAACGACGCCGATGCCGCGGAAGAGGAAACCTCCTCCGCGCTGGCCGAGGCCCAGGCCGCCAAGGGCCGTCCCACGCCCACCCGCCGCGAGGCCGAACTGGCCCGCAAGCAGCGGCTGTCCGGCCTGAGCGCCGATCCGAAGAAGGCCAAGCGCCAGAACCGACAGCGCGACTTCGAGGCGCAGACCGAACGGCAGCACGGAGGCCCGGTCAAGCAGTTCGCGCGGGACTACGTCGACTCCCGCTTCCGGATCGCCGAGTTCTTCATCATCTTCGCCGTCCTGCTGTTCGTGGTGGCCTCGGTCCCCTCGGTGGCGCTGCTGTCGGTGGTGCTGTGGCTGGTGATGCTGGTGGCCATCGTGTTCGACTCGGTGCTGCTGGTGCGCGGCGTGAAGCGGGAGGCGCACAAGCGGTTCCCGAACGCCGACCTGGGCCGGATCGGGTGGTACTCGCTCATGCGGTCGATGCAGTTCCGGAAGTGGCGTCTGCCCAAGCCGCGGCTGAAGCGCGGCGAGAAGTTCTAGGCGGCCTCTGATCGGGCAAACCGCTGCCGGTCAGTCGGCCGTCGGCCATCGTCAGGATCCGGTCGACGCCGGCCAGTAGGGCGGCGTCGTGGGTGACCAGGACGGTGCCGGTCCGGTGGGCGCCGGTGACGGCCGCGAGCAGGGCCAGGACCTGCGCGCCGCGCTCGTGGTCGAGGGCTGAGGTGGGTTCGTCCACCAGGAGGACGGCCGGTTCGGCGTAGAGCGCGCGGGCGATGTTGACCCGCTGGCGTTCGCCGCCGGAGAGCTGGTGCGGCCGACGGCGCTGTTTGGCGTTGTCGAGGCCGACCGCGGCCAGGAGGGTCCGGGCTCTTTCGCGAGCCGCCCCGGGGCGGTCCCCGCGCAGGTGGCCGACCACTTCCAGCTGCTCGGCGGCGGTGAGCGAGGCGATCAGGTTGGCTTGCTGGAACACGATGCCGATCCGGTCGCGGCGCAGCCGGGTGCGCTCGGCCCGAGTCAGGGCGGCGGTGTCTTGACCGGCGATCTCGACCGTTCCGCCGTCCGGGGTGAGCAGGGTCGCGGCGACCGCCAGCAGCGTGGACTTGCCGGAGCCGGAGGGCCCGACGACCGCGGTGAACTCGGCCGGGGCCACGGTGAGGCTGACGTGGTCCAGGGCGGTGAGGCGGGTGTCGCCGTCGGGGTAGGTGAGGGTGACGTCGGTCAGCGCGAGGGCGGCCGGGGGTGTCGCATTCGTCGAGGTCATCGGGATGCTCCTAGGGCGGTCAGCGGGTCCACGGTCACGATGCGGCGGACCGCGAGCGCGGCACCGGCCAGGCCGAGGACGACCATCGCGGCGAGCGGGACGGCCACGGTCGCGGGGTCGAGCGCGAACGGCGTGCCCGAGCCGCGCAGCAGCGTGCCGCCCACGGCTCCGGCCGCCGCGCCGAGCGCGCCGCCGGTCAGCAGCAGGATCAGGGCCTGGCCGAGGGCGTCGCGGACCAGGTAGGCGCTGCTCGCGCCGATGGCTTTGAGGACCGCGATGTCGGCCTTGCGCTGGACCGTCCAGACCGTGAAGAAGGCCCCCGCGACCAGGGCACTGATCGCGAACAGGAATAGTTGGATCATCGTCAGGCTGCCCTGTTCGGCCGAGTAGCCGTCGATGCCGGCTTCGGCGGCGGCCAGGGTGACGGTCTTCGTGTGCTGCGCCGCGTCGAGCGCTTTGGCGTCGGGTTCGGTGGCGGCTTCGGTGCCGGCTTCGGCGCCGGCCTGGTCGACCAACAGCGCGACGGGTTGGGTGGCCCCGGCGACGTGCTGCCAGGTGGGTTCGTCGGTCCAGACCGTCGGGGCGTGGCCCCAGGAGCGGTTCGGGGTGATGCCGGAGACGGTGAGGCGCGCCGCTCCGAGCGAGACCTGCTGGCCGAGGTGGAGCGCGTGCCCGGCCGCCAGCTTGGCGCCCACCGCGACCTCGCCGGGGCCCGGCGCGTGGCCGGACAGCAGCGGCGGCGCGAGCGTGGGAGCGACGCCGACCACGCTGACCGAGGTCGCGTCGGCGGCGGCCAGCCTGGTCATCGACACTCCGAACGGCCGCGCACCCGCCGCCACCTGCCACGCGGCCTGCTGCCCGGGACTGATGGCGCTGTCGCTGAACGACACCGCCGGGCCGCCGAAGACCACGTCGCGCGCCGGGAGCCCGGTGAGCGCCGAGGTGGAGTCGGAGGCCAGGCCGCCGGTGAGGCCGTAGAGGAACAGGACCAGGCCGGTGAGAAGGGCGACGACGGCACCCATCAGAGTGAACCGGCCCTTGGCGAAGCGGAGGTCGCGCAGGGCGACGAACACGGTGCTGCCTTCCTTCGATCGGGGTGGGACGGCTTCCAGCCTGGCGAGCGGGCCGCCCCCTGCCATCGCGGAGAAGGTTGGCCGCGCATCAATCGAACGATGGATGCCCGAACGGCCGGATCCGCGGGTGACGGACCGTAAACTGGATGCATATGAGCAGTTCAGACGGTATATCCGAAGCCGGGCACCGGACCCGGGTGCCGACGCTGCGCGTGGTGCTGCTCGGGCTGCACGCCATGTTCTACGCGCTGCTGCTGGTCGGGCTCGTCGGCGCGGGGGACGCGGTGGCGTGGGCGGTCGGGGCGGCGCTGGGCGGCGTGTACGCGCTCGGGGTCCTGGGGTTCCCGGGGCGGAGTAGTCGGCCAGGTGACGGTCCGGGTGCCGGTTCGCGTCCTGATCGGCGGGCCGGGCGGCGGCGGCCGGCGGCATTGTGGTGGCTGGCGGCCGTGGCGGCGCTGTGGGTCGCGCTGGTGGTGATCGCGCCGACGACCGCGTATGTGGCGTTCCCGCTGTACTTCCTGGTGCTGCACCTGCTCCCCCGCACGTGGTCGCTGGCGGCGGTGGTGGCGATCACCGCGACGGTGGTCGCGACCCAGGCCACGACCAGCGGCGGGCTGACCGCGGCGAAGGTGATCGGGCCGTGCGCGGGGGCCGCGGTGGCGGTCCTGACGGCGTACGGGTATGTCGGCATGTACCGCGAGGGGCGACGCCGACAGCGGCTGCTCGACGAGCTGGTGCGGGCCCAGGCCGACCTGGCGGCGTCGCAGCGCGAGGCCGGCCGGCTCGCCGAGCGGCAGCGGCTGGCCCGGGAGATCCACGACACGCTGGCGCAGGGCTTGTCGAGCATCGTGTTGCTGGCCCGGGGTGTGGAGAGCGGGCTGCCGGAGCCGGCGGCGGCGGGCGTGCGCGAGATCCGGGAGACCGCGAGCGCGAACCTGGCCGAGGCGCGGCGGTTCGTGGCCGGACTGACGCCGCCGGCGTTGGAGGGCTCGACGCTCGGGGAGGCGCTGGCCCGGGTGGCCGCGGGGCATCCGCGCGTGGCGTTCCGGATCGAGGGCGAGCCGTACGAGCTGCCGATGGAGGCGGACGTCGCGCTGTTGCGGACGACGCAGGAGGCGCTGGCGAACGTCGAGCGGCACGCGCGGGCGACCGCCGCGGCGGTGACGCTGGCCTACCACGAGGACGAGGTCACGCTGGACGTGTTCGACGACGGGGTCGGCTTCGACGGGGCGGCGAGCGCCGACGGCCGGTTCGGGCTGCACGGGATGCGGGAGCGGATCGGCGAGCTCGGCGGGACGCTGACGATCGAGTCGGTGCCCGGCGAGGGGACGGCGGTCGCGGTGGCGTTGCCGACGCAACATCCCGCCACTGAGCTAGCACAGCTACCCGCACCTACGCATCCCGCATCAGGGCCCGCGCATCAACTCTCTGCCGAGCCCGCTCCATGATCCGCGTCCTCCTTGTCGACGACCACCCGGTGGTCCGCCGCGGCCTGCGCGCAGTGCTCGCCGACCTGCCGGAGATCGAGCCGGTCGGCGAGGCCGCCGACGGCGCGGAGGCGCTGCGGCTGCTCGATCAGGCGGTCGCGGCCGGCACGCCGCCGGACATCGTCCTGATGGATCTGCAAATGGGGCCGGGGATGCACGGGGTCGAGGCGACCCGGCGGATCGCCGCGCGGCCGGACGCGCCGGCCGTGCTGATCCTCACCACCTACAGCACCGACGCCGACATCCTCGCCGCGGTCGAGGCCGGGGCCGCCGGGTATCTGCTGAAGGACGCGCCGCCGGAGGAGTTGGCCGCGGCGGTGCGGGCGGCGGCCCGCGGCGAGACCGTGCTCGCGCCGCCGGTCGCGGCGCGCCTGCTCGGCCGGGTGCGCGGGCCGCGGCCGGCGTTGTCGCAGCGCGAGGCCGAGATCCTGGAGCTGGTGGCCGGCGGGCTGGGCAATCGTCAGATCTCGCGGCGGCTGTTCATCAGCGAGGCGACCGTGAAGACGCACCTGGTGCACATCTTCGGCAAGCTCGGGGTGGACAGCCGGACCGCGGCCGTGGCCGCCGCGGTGCAGGCCGGGCTGATCCGGATGCGAGGCGGGCCCGATGCGGGCCGCGGCCGGAGCTGAAGCCCGCCGGAGGCGGCGCCCGCCGGTCGGACCCCGTTGAATCCGCCAGACCTCCGATGTAACTCCCGGCGGCCCAGTCGTAGGGTTACCTCATGGAATTCCGTCATCTCGGCCGCTCCGGCCTGGTCATCAGCGAGATCGCCTACGGCAACTGGATCACCCACGGCTCGCAGGTGGAGGAGGACGCGGCGCTGGCCTGTGTGCGCGCCGCCCTGGACGCCGGCATCACCACGTTCGACACCGCCGACGTCTACGCCGGGACCCGCGCCGAGGCCGTGATGGGCCGGGCGCTGCGCGGCGAGCGGCGCGAGGGTCTGGAGGTCTTCACCAAGGTGTTCTTCCCGACCGGCCCCGGGCACAACGACCGCGGCCTGTCGCGCAAGCACATCATGGAGTCGATCAACGGCTCGCTGAAGCGGTTGCAGACCGACTACGTCGACCTCTACCAGGCGCACCGCTACGACTACGCGACGCCGCTGGAGGAGACGATGACGGCGTTCGCCGACGTCGTACGCTGCGGCAAGGCGCTCTACATCGGCGTCTCGGAGTGGAAGCCCTCGGAGATCCGCGCCGCCAAGAAGCTGGCCGACGAGCTGAAGATCCAGCTGATCTCCAGCCAGCCGCAGTACTCGATGCTGTGGCGGGTGATCGAGGCCGAGGTGGTGCCGACCTCCGAGGAGCTGGGCCTGGGCCAGATCGTCTGGTCCCCGATCGCTCAGGGCATCCTGACCGGCAAGTACCTGCCCGGCGCCACGCTGCCGGAGGGGTCGCGCGCGACGGACGAGCGCGGCGCGAGCTTCATCGGCGACCTGGTCGGCAACGAGGGCCTGCTGGAGGCGGTGCAGCAGCTCAAGCCGATCGCGGAGTCCGTGGACCTGTCGATGGCGCAGCTGGCCGTGGCCTGGGTGCTCCAGAACCCGAACGTGTCGGCGGCGATCATCGGCGCCTCGCGGCCGGAGCAGGTGACCGAGAACGTCAAGGCCGCTGGGGTGAAGCTGTCGGCGGACGTGCTGAAGAAGATCGACGACGTCCTGGGCACCCACGTGGTGCGCGAGGCGCCGACCGAGTAGCGCGCGCTCGGCTCGGACCCGGCCAGCAGCGGGCACGGGATCTGTACCGACCACGGGGCCGGCGCGATGGCGACATCGGCGTCGGCCCCGTGGCCGTTCTGGCAGCGAGTGGCGGCCTGCTGGAGCTGCCCGCGCCAGGACGGTCCGGTGTTCCGCCCGCCCTGGTCCTCGAAGTAGCCGACGCAGACGCAGACGGCGACCGCGGCCGCCAGGAAGCCGGTTCCCAGACCGGTTTCGACGACCGCGGCCGTTATCCCGGCCAGGAGCAACGCGGTGCCGAGGTAGGCGTAGCGCGGGGCGACGAAGCCGCCTTCGGTGACCAGGGCGAAGTAAATCAGCACGCTGTAGGCCAGGGCGGTGGTCGGCAGGCCGCGCCGGGAGCGTGGCAGAGCTCTGAAAGCGGCCACCAGCAACCCCAGGCTGAGTACGGCACCGACCAGCCAGGACCCTCGGACCGGCCAGAGTACGTGCCCGACGACGTGTACCAGGTAGGCGTCGGCCGTGCCGAGTACGTGGTGGTCGCGGCGCGCCGGCCGGGACGTCAAAGACCCCATGAACACGATGCCGATCGCCTGGTATGCCAGCCCGGCCGCCAATCCCGCGATCTGCGTCCGGCTGCGGCGCCAGAGTAGCGGCAGATACAAGCCGGTGAACGGATCGCTCGCCGCCGCGACGACGAGCACGACCGCCGCGGCGATGCGGAGGCCTCGACCAGAGCCCTGATAGACCGCGGCCCAGAACGCGGCGTAGACGAGGAACCATTGCGCGTCGGCCAGGTTGTTCCCCACCTCGGACTGCGCCACCCAGCCCACCGCCACCGGCGCGGCGGCCACGGCCTGGAGCGCCTTGGACCGCAGCTTGTCGCCGCTGACGTTGAAGACGAACACCGCGAGGGCTCCGGATATCAGCGCACCGGTGACGGCCAGCACCGCGGCCAGGTCCTCGATCGGGAACAGCCGCGCGATGTCGATCGTCAGCCGCGGGGCCAGGTGCAGGTAGCCGTTGTAGGGCGTGATGAGGAGCCGGAGGGACCCGGTGTGCAAGCTGTCCTGGAAGAAGCGGGAGCCGTCCTCGGCCCAGACCGTGTCGGTCGCGCCGGTGCCCCGGACGCGGAGCAGGGAGACCAGGGCCAGGATCAAGGTCAACGCGATACTCATACAGACTAAAGCCCCGCGCGGCGGCAAACGGTTGGCTCGCTCTATCAGAAGCCTGACATCACCGCTATGCTCCGGCGTGACCGATCCGCGATCACACCAGGAGCACTCCCATGAGGAGGAAGGTCGTCGCCGCCCGGTTCGGCGCGCTCGGCGCCGGACTGCTCGTCGCCGCCGTCGTGCTGCCGGACGGGGCCCAGGCCGGGACGGGGACGCCGGCGCGGGCCGGGACATCGGCACGGACCGGGATGCCGGCGCTGGCCGCGATCCTGACCGACGCTCAAGTCGCCGCGCTCAGCCCCGACGCGCAGGCCGTGCGGCTGGGCCCGCTGCGCGCCGTCGCGAACGCCGTGGGCGCCGCCGGGCGGGGTGTCGCCGCCGATGTCTACGGCAACCTCGCGATCGACGCCGGACCGGACGTGGTGACCGTCTACCTCACCGACACCGGGCAGGCGGCGCGGGTGTCCGCGCAGGCGCGTGCCGTCGATCCGACGATCGACGCTTCGCTGATCCGCTTCCAGAAGGCGGCCGCGACGCATGCCGCGCTGGATGCCGCGGCACAGCGGGTGGTGGCGTTAGCCGACGCCGGGAAGTTGCCGATGCGCGTGGACATGGTCGGACCGGCAGCGGACGCTTCGGGGCTACAGATCGACGTCGACAACCCGGCGGCGGCCCCGGCCGCGTTCGGGCCGTCCACCACGAATCTGGCCGCCTCGCTCGGCGTGCCGATCGTCTACCGGCAAGGCCGGTCGTCGCAGGCGAAGGCGTGGGCGAACACCAAGTGGGACGACAGCTCGCCGTTCATCGGCGGCGACGCCCTCACCGGCGGCGGCACCGGCCACGGCTGCACCGCCGGGCTGCCGGCGATCCGCAAGTCCGACAAGCACCCGATCATGGTGACCGCGGCGCACTGCTTCGGCGTCGGCACCAAGATCTACACCCACGCCGGGACGCCGGGTGACTACGCCAACGGGCTGAAGGGCAACTACGTCGGCACGGTCACGGCCCGGGTGCAGGAGTGGGACGCCGAGACCATCGACGGGGCGAACAACAACGCCGACGAGTCGGACACCACCGGTTGGATGCGGCTGACCAGCTTCGCGTACTCGTACAACGGGGACTACGTCTGCCACGACGGCCAGCGGTCGTACTTCATGGGGCATCCGACTCCCTGCAACATCAAGGTGACCAACCAGGACATGTACTGCGGGCCCAGCACCGGCTGCCCGGGGCTGTCGTACACGGCGCGCGGCGTCTGGGGCGACGCGGTGAACAACGGCTGGGGCGCGGCCGGCGGGGACAGCGGCGCGACGATGTTCGCGGTGGAGCCCGGCGGGGTGCGGCAGGCTCGCGGGCTACTGTCGGACGGGACGCCCGGGGACGGGACGCCGGGGGTCTTCTGGACCGAGGCCACCGACATCTTCGACTACTACGGGTTGACCTTGAATCCTCAGACCTGATCCCCTACCTGATCCCCTGGTCATAGCTGTCATAGCCGCCGTAGCCGTAACCGGCTACGGGTCGTCGGACAGAGTCGTCGGACAGAACGGAGAGCGTGGCGTGCTGTCGAGTCTGCTCCCGCCGGAGGTGGCGGTCGCCGAGGTCTTCGGCGACCCCGAGGACGCGGTGCTGCTGCCGGGCGAGGAAGCGGTGATCGCGCGGGCCGTGGAGAAGCGGCAGCGCGAGTACACCACCACGCGGCATCTGGCGCGGACCGCTTTGGCCCAGTTGGGATTGCCGCCGGTCGCGATCGGGACCGGCGGGAACCGGGAACCGCTGTGGCCTGCGGGGATCGTGGGGAGCATGACGCACTGTCGGGGGTATCGGGCGGCGGCCGTCGCCCGCTTCGACGGCGGCGGGGGCGAAGCCGGCGCCGGGGGCGAGGACCTTCGGAGCGCGGCTGGACGCACCGCCGGTGTCGTGGGGCTCGGGATCGACGCCGAGCCGCACGCGCCGCTGCCGGAGGGCGTGCTGGACACCATCGCGCGGCCGGAAGAGGGGCCGGGGCTGGCCGCGTTGGCAGCGGAGCGGCCGCAGGTGCGGTGGGACCGTTTGGTGTTCTGTGCCAAGGAATCCGTCTACAAGGCGTGGTTCCCGGTGGCCCAGCGGTGGCTGGGGTTCGGGGAGGCGTCGGTGGAGTTCGTGCCGGACGAGGAGACCGTTATGACGCCGGGGATACTCGCGGCGTCCGGGACATTCTCGGCGCGGATCCTCCAGAGCGGAGCGCCGATCACGCAGATGACCGGACGTTGGGCGATCGAATCAGGGCTCGTGCTCACCGCGGTCACTCTTTGAGGCGGTTTGCCCTCGGGGGCGGCTGGGCAGATTCCGGCCGTGGCGCTCTCAGTGGGTTTCGAAGGCACCGATCTCTCTTCCTCCGTCATCGCCGAAAGCGTCGAGTCGATCGCCGCCGGGACCATGGTCCTGTCGCTGGCCACCGCCGACGCCGCCGGCACCCCGCACGCGAACATGGCGTTCTTCGCGCTCGGGAACAAGTTCGACCTGTACTTCGTCAGCGAGCCGAGCACCCGGCACGGGCAGAACGCCTCGGCCCGGGCCCAGGCCTCGGCGGCGATCTGGCTGCCGCCGCCGGAGTTCGGCGAGGGGCTGCGCGGGATGCAGGTGACCGGCGAGTGCGGGGCGGTGGTCGGTGACGACGCCGAACCGGCATTCGAGGCGTACCGGTCGCGGTTCCCGTCCTTCGGCGGCGACCCGGCGGTCCGCGAGTCCTATCTGGACGGGACCGGGGCGGCGAGTCTGTACCGGTTCCGGGTGGAGCGGGTGCGGCTGGTCGACGAGCCGCACCTCGGACGGCGTAACTATGTGGAGCTCAGCGTCCTGAGGTAAGGGGCGCCCTCCGGCCGGTTTCGCGCTCGTTTCACGCTCCCACCCCCCCTCGCGCCCGGCGGCCGCCGCTTTCGGCCGCCGCCGGTGCGAGCCGGTGACGTGCCAATACCTTCAGACGTTGTGGTTGCGGCCCGCAATCAGGTAAACAGGCGTGCGTGAGGAACGGGCTGGTCGAGGGCGTGACGCTGCGCGCGGTGCTGCGGGAGTCAGGGGCTATGGCGCCGGAGGCCGCGGCTTCCGTGCTGGCCGGGATGCTGATGACGTTAGCCGTGGTGCACGGTGACGTGCGCCCGGAGCACGTCCGGGTGGACGGATCGGGCGGGCTGGCCCTGACCGGTTTCGGCGGCGAGGACGCGAGATTCGTCCCGAACGAGCCGACCTATCTGGCGCCCGAACGCCTCACGGGCACCCCGCCCGACGCCGGCGGCGACGTCTTCAGCGCCACCGCGGTCTTCTTCGAATGCCTGACCAGCGAAGCACCCTTCGTCGCCGCCACCGGCGACGACCTGGCAGCGCTGCACGAATACGCCGAGGTCATCGCCGAATTCGCGCCGCCGGAACTGCGCACCCTGACCCAGCACGGCCTGGCCCCGGACCCGCAGCGCCGGCCCACCTCCCCGCACGGGTTCCTGGCGGAGGTCACGGGCACCGCGACGGAGGTGTACGGCTCGGACTGGCAGGCGCGCGGCCGCGCGCTGCTGAGCGGGTGGGCGGCGGACGCCGCCCGCGCCGACGGGCTGGAGTTGGCCGCGGCGCCTGGGCGGAGCGATGCCCCGGCTCGGGCGGCGGCTATGGCGGCGTCTGAGGGGGCTCCTGAGGGGGCG
>NZ_JAAFZA010000205.1 GCF_015356865.1 Catenulispora pinisilvae | reverse complement strand
TTGGAACCACCCCGGCAAGGACGGTCCCGAAGGGCCACAAAACCTTCATCTCCCGTGGAACACCACATCACGAAGCAACTACCTACACATCAGCTCCGATCCATGTTCGTGACACACTTGATCTGGCCCTTGATCTTGCTTGGGCTCTTGCCGTTGATCTTGCTTGGGCTCTTGCCGTTGATCTTGCTTGGGCCCTTGACCTTGATCTTGCTTGAGCTCTTGCTGTTGATCTTGATCTAGCCCCTGGTTCTGACTCGCCGGAGTGGAAGAGGCCTGAGGTGCGGCGGGATCGTGAACACGAAAACCGGCAGCCGACAAACACACCCACCGCCCCGAACCCCGAACCGGCACAACCATGACCGAAGGCCGTAAAGATCGCCTTTCAACCCACACGCCAACCGCAACCCGGCCCGAAAACTCGAGCCCCCCAAGAAGAGACCCGCCCCCCGAACCGCCCTAATCGTCCCGCTCAGTCAAAGTGTGCGCCTCGACTAGAGCCTGCAACTCCCCCGCAGCGTTGCGCGAAGCCTGCCCGCCGGAAGCCTGGATCCCCATCGCCGGCAGCACCTCGCCGCTGTCCAGGTCCAGCAGCACCCATGGGTCCCCGGGGCGCAGGTTCACCCGGACGATCTCGGCCCACTCCAGCCGCTGGGTGCGGACCGTGTTCACCACCGTCAGGCCGCGCTCGTCGGCGATGATGCGTGGGCGGGCCAGCAGGTACAGGCCGGCGGCGATGATCGGGCCGATGGCGGCGAAGCCGACGCGCTCGGGGGCGGACCAGGCGGTGGGGCCGGTGTTCGGCAGTATGGTCGCCACCACGATGAAGGTCGCGACCAGGGCGGTGCCGACCGCCAGGACCGCTACGCGGGTGCGGCGGGGGCGGAAGGTCACCGGGAGCTGCGGGACGCGATCGGGTACCGGGAGGCCCGAGGGGCTCCGCGGACCGGGGGCCGGGGGGTCGTGATCGTGGTTTTCCGTCACCTGCACGCTGGTCCGTTTCATTCCGGGCTCGCCGGTTCATGCCGGGTTCGGCGACCCGGCGACAACTAAAGCCGACACGCGAGGATATCCGTGACGAGGATTCCCCTCGCACCCAGATCCCACAAGTCGTCCATCATGCGCTGGGCCTCGGCGCGGCGGACCATCGAGCGGACCGCGACCCAGCCCTTGTCGTGCAGCGGGGACACGGTCGGCGACTCGATGCCCGGGGTGACCTGGACCGCGCGGTCGACGTTCTCGGCGCGGATGTCGTAGTCCATCAGCACGTACTCCCGTGCCGTGAGCACGCCCTTCAGCCGGCGCAGGAACTGGTCCACCGCCGGGCTGTCCTCGGCGCCGGCCCGGCGGATCAGCTGCGCCTCGGAGGTCAGGATCGGGTCGCCGAAGACCTCCAGGCCGGCGTGCCGGAGCGTGGTGCCGGTCTCCACGACGTCGGCCACCACGTCGGCCACGCCCAGCGCGATCGACACCTCGACCGCGCCGTCGAGTTTCACCACTTCGGCGGACACTCCCGCGGTGGCCAGGAACTCGCGCACCACCCCCGGGTAGGCCGAGGCGATCCGCAGCCCGGCCAGGCCGCTCACCCCCGACTCCTTCGTCACCTGCTCGACGGTGGCCGGCAGGGCCGCGAAGCGGAAGGTGGAGCGGGCGAAGCCCAGGTCCATGATCGACTCGGCCCCGGCGCCGGAGTCCAGCAGCAGGTCGTGGCCGGTGATCCCGACGTCCAGCCGCCCGGCCCCGACGTAGGTGGCGATGTCCCGCGGACGCAGGAAGAACAGCTCGGCGTTGTTGGCCGGGTCGACGACCATGAGCTCCTTGCCGTCCTTGCGCTGCCGGTAGCCCGCCTCATGCAGCATCGCCGTGGCCGCCTCCGAGAGCGATCCCTTGTTCGGCAGGGCGATGCGCAGCATGGCGTGTGACCTTTCGGTAACCGGTAGTGGGCGGTGCTTGCCTGGCCAGTATCGACCACGGTCCGCCGGGCGCGCCGGGGCGTTCACTCGGTGGGATGAAGCCGGGCGGCGGCCAGGCTGCGGCAGCACGGCGGCCAGGCTGCGGACCGACGGCAGACCGGCGGCGGACGCGAAAGGGCCCGGCGACGTCGCCGAGCCCTTCGAAACACCTCACAGGTGCTTGTAAACATCCTCCAACGCCAGCCCACGGGCCAGCATCAGCACCTGCACGTGATACAGCAGCTGCGAGATCTCCTCGGCCGTCCGGTCGCCGTCCTCGTACTCGGCCGCCATCCACACCTCGGCGGCCTCCTCGACGATCTTCTTGCCGATCGCGTGCACGCCGAGCCCCAGCAGCTCGACCGTGCGCGAGCCCTCCTCGCCGCGCTCGGCCTTGGCCGTCAGCTCGCCGAACAGGGTCTCGAAGCTCTTGGACGTGATCGGAACCGCGGTTCCCACGCGCACCTCCACGGGTTCGTCGGCGGTGGGCGAGGCGTTCACCGCTTCGCCTCGATCTTCTTCAGCACCAGCGCGGTCGCGACCGCGGCCTCGACCGCCTCGCGGCCCTTGTCCTCCCGCGACCCGGCCAGGCCCGCGCGCTCCAGCGCCTGCTCCTCGGTGTCGCAGGTGAGCAGGCCGAAGCCGATCGGCGTCCCGGTGTCCAGGGCCACCCGGTTCAGGCCGTCGGTGGCGGCGGCGCACACGAACTCGAAGTGCGGGGTGCCGCCGCGGATCACCACGCCGAGGGCCACCACGGCGTCGTAGCCGGCGCCGGCCAGCGCCCGGGCCACCACCGGCAGCTCGAACGAGCCCGGCACGCGGATCAGGTCGTGCGCCGCGCCGATCTCGGCCAGCGCCTTCTCGGCCCCGGCCACCAGGCCGTCCATGACCTGGGTGTGCCACTGCGCGGCCACCACAGCGACCTTCAGCTCCGCGCCGCCCTCGATGGCGATGGCCGGGGCTCCCGCTCCGCTCACGTTCTGTTCACTCCTTGTGCGTTCGTGGACGCTCCGCGCACCCGCAACGGGGCGCGAGGCAAGTCTTCCAGACCGGGGACGCCGGTCGCGTCGCGATCTTGCGTGCTGGTCGGTTCAGCCGAGCCCGGTCCAGAGTGCCGGGCCCGGTCCAGAGCTCAGTGCGCGCTGGCGGCGGCCAGCTCGTCGGCCTCCGCCTCGCCGAGGTGGTCCAAGCCCTCCAGATCCGGCAGGTCGTGCCCCATCCGGTCGCGCTTGGTCCGCAGGTAGCGGATGTTGTCCGGGGTGACGTTCCCGGGCAGCGGCACCCGGCCGCTCACCCGCAGCCCGAACCCCTCCAGCGCGGAGCGCTTGGCCGGGTTGTTGGTCAGCAGCCGCATGGAGTGCACGCCGAGGTCGGTCAGGATCTGCGCGCCGGTGCCGTAGTCGCGGGCGTCGGCCGGCAGGCCCAGCTCCAGGTTCGCGTCCACGGTGTCGTGGCCGAGTTCCTGGAGTTCGTAGGCCCGCAGCTTGTGCATCAGGCCGATGCCACGGCCCTCGTGCCCGCGCATGTAGAGCACTATCCCGCGGCCCTCGACGTCCACGGCGCGCAGCGCGGCGTGCAGCTGCGGACCGCAGTCGCAGCGCAGGGAGCCGAAGATGTCGCCGGTCAGGCATTCGGAGTGGACCCGCACCAGCACGTCCTCGCCGTCCCCGATGTCCCCCTTGACCAGCGCGACGTGCTCGGTACCGTCCACGTCCGAGCGGTAGCCGACGGCCCGGAACTCGCCGAAGGCGGTGGGCAGCCGGGTCTCGGCGGCCTTGGTCACCGACTTCTCGGTGCGGCGCCGGTAGGCGATCAGGTCGGCGATGGAGATCAGGGCCAGGCCGTGTTCCTTGGAGAACCGGGCCAGCTGCGGCAGCCGGGACATCGAACCGTCGTCCTCGACCACCTCGCAGATGCCCGCGGCCAGCGGCAGCCCGGCCAGCCGGCACAGGTCGACGGCGGCCTCGGTGTGGCCGGGCCGGACCAGCACCCCGCCGTCCTTGGCCCGCAGCGGGAAGACGTGGCCGGGCCGGGTCAGGTCGTCGGCGCCGGTGTCCGGGTCGGCCAGCAGCCGGATGGTGCGGGCCCGGTCGGCGGCCGAGATGCCGGTGCTGACCCCGTCCCGGGCGTCCACGGACACCGTGTAGGCGGTGCCCTTGCGGTCCTGGTTGATCGCGGTCATCGGGGGCAGGTTCAGCCGGTCGGCCTCGGCGGCCGGCAGCGGCACGCAGATCACGCCGGAGGAGTAGCGGATGGTGAACCCGACGACCTCGGGCGTGGCCAGCGAGGCGGCGAAGATCAGGTCGCCCTCGTTCTCCCGGTCCTCGTCGTCGACCACGACGATCGGCCGGCCGGCGGCCAGCTCGCGCAGCGCGTGCTCGATGGTGTCCAGGACGATCGGCTCGCTGTGCTCGGTGCCCTGCGCGGTACCCGCTTCCACGGCGCTCATGCCGCGACCTCCTTCGTGGTGGCGTCGGCAGTCTTCGTGGCGGTGTCGGCAGTGGTGCCATCCAGCCCGAGCAGGCGCTCGGTGTACTTGGCGATCACGTCGATCTCCAGGTTCACCGGCGCGCCGGGGCCCTTGCTGCCCAGCGTGGTGAGCTCCAGCGTGGTCGGGATCAGGCTCACGGTGAAGGCGTCGGTGTCGGCCTCGACCACGGTCAGCGAGATGCCGTCCACGGTGATCGAGCCCTTGTCCACCACGTAGCGGGACAGCGCGGCCGGCAGCGAGATCCGCACAACCTCCCAGTGCTCGCCGGGGGTGCGCTCCAGCACGGTGCCGACGCCGTCCACATGTCCCTGCACCAGGTGCCCGCCCAGGCGCGCGCCGAGCTTCATCGGCCGCTCCAGGTTGACCGGATCACCGGGCTTGAGGTCGCCGATGTTGGACTTGTCCAGGGTCTCGGCCATCACGTCGGCGGTGAACTCCCCGGCCGCCGCGGCCTGGGTCCCGGACTCGATAACGGTCAGGCAGACGCCGTTGACGGCGATGGAGGAGCCGTGTTCGGCGTCCGAGGTGACCAACGCCCCGGCCACGCGCAAGCGTGCGGAGTCGCCTTCCACTTCCAGCGCGACGACCCGGCCGAGCTCTTCGACGATGCCTGTGAACACGGTGTGCTCCCCAATCCGCCTCATCCGCGTGCCGGTCGGCGCGCGGTGCGAACCCGGACTCCGGGAAAAGGGGGTGCGTGAGGGGAGGCGGCGCGCCACGGCACGCTCCGCACAGGTCGGCGGCAGCCGTCGCGAACGCCACGACGGGACGTGTGCCGTACCGGGCGCCGTCAAGACACGGCGGGGCGGCACGCCCGTCGCGTGCAGCCTCCCATCCGGACTTTAACCGTCGGTCCCGGAATTCCACCGGATCGGCCACCTGTTCGCCGAGGCGAACGAGCGGTTCGCGGACTGTCACCGCCGGTTCGGAATTTCACCGACCCCGGAGCACGCGTTCGTCGTTACGGAACCAGTGTGCCACGCGATTCATTCCCGGGTGTCCGAGCGTGGTGCGCGTCACCCCTGGCTCCGCCCCGAACTGTAACACGTTCTACTTTTACCGGGAAGCCGTGGGACCCGACCTGACGTCGCCGATCTCAGGGTTCGAGATCGTTCGGCGGAGCGAACACCGGCGATTCCGGGGCGAACGCGGCTTTGACTTCGTGGACAGTAGGCTGCCCGCGAAGATATGCACGTAGCCTGAGCTCGGGCACAAACCATTGATGCGGGGTGGGACGCGGATGGCGGGACTGGCAGAGCCCGGCCGGCTGATCGGCGGCCGGTATCGGCTGCGCGCGCGGCTCGGTTCCGGCGGTATGGGCCGGGTCTGGCTGGCCTCCGACGAATCGCTGCGCATCGACGTGGCGGTCAAGGAGGTCTGGCTGCCGGCCACCCCCGGCCCCGACTCCGAGGAGCGACTGCGCCGCGCCGAGCGCGAGGCCCGCAACGCCGCCCGGCTGCGCGACCACCCGAACGTGGTGGCCGTGCACGACGTCGTGGTCGACGACGGCGTGCCGTGGACGGTGATGCAGCTGGTCGCCGGGCACACGTTGGAAGAACACGTCGAGGACTACGGCCCGCTGTCCGTGGCGCACGCCGCCATAGTCGCCGCCGCCTTGCTGGACGCGCTGGAGGCGGCGCACGCGGCCGGGATAGTGCACCGGGACGTGAAGCCGGCGAACGTGATGCTGGCCGACGACGGCAAGGTCCTGCTGACCGACTTCGGCATCGCGATCGGCACCACCGACACCGCGCTGACGGCCGCCGGTACCTTCCTGGGCTCGGTGGAGTACATCGCGCCGGAGCGGGCGCGCGGCACCGAGGGCCTGGCGGCCAGCGACCTGTTCTCGCTCGGCGTCACGCTGTTCCAGGCGGTCGAGGGGTTCTCGCCGTTCCACCGCGAGACCGCGACCGGGACGCTGACCGCGGTGATCCTGGACGAGGCGCCGGAGCCGGTGCGGGCCGGGCGGCTGACGCCGCTGATCACCGGGCTGCTGGAGAAGGATCCGGTCAGGCGGCTCGGGGTCGGGGAGGCACGGCGGTCGCTAGCTGTGCGGGATAACCCCTCGGGGATTTCCGAGACGGTGGTGACGCCGGCGGCCACGGCGCCGCGCGGAACGACGGTCACGCCTGACCGTGGACCGACCGCCACACCCGCGCGGCGGCCGGGCGAAGCGGATCGGGCGGGATCGCAGGGTACGGACCAACGCCGCCGGCCGACGGGACCGCAGCCCGCGGACCGGCGTCGCCGACCGGACGCGCCACAGACCGGGGATCGGATTCGGCGACCGGACGCGGCACAGGCCGCGGACCGGAGTCATCGGCCCGACTCGCCGCAGACCGGGGATCGGCATCATCGACCGGACCCGACGCAGGCCGCGGACCGGCATCGTCGCGAGCACGGGCCGGCGATCGCTGAGCCGCGCCGTCCCGCCGGGCGGACCGGGACGGGCTCGCGGGTCCCGGCCGTGGGTCCGGGTCCGGGTACGGGTCCAGGCGCAGGTGCGGGCCTGGTACCGAAGCAGCCGACAGTATCGAAGGCTTCTCCGGCACCGAAGATCCCACGCCCCCCGAACGCGCGCGGTCAGTCCCGGCCGGCGCGGCAGCGGGGCTCGCGCGGCGTGATCCTGGCGGTCTTAGTCGGGGCGACGATCGCCGCCGTGCTGGTCACGGTGCTTCAGCGTTCGTCGTCCTTCGACGTGACCAGCGTGCACGTCGGCGACTTCGTCAGGGTCGACAAAACCAACCACATCATCGGCAAGGTCTCTCAGAAGGCCGCCGCCGAGAACGCCGACGGCCGTCGGGTCCTGGCCCGCGAGGACCAGCGCGATCCGGCGATCTGCGGGCAGTTCCACTACGACGGGCACTCCGACGTCGAGGCCGAGGCCTCGGTCAGCTTCTGCCTGATCCATCCGAACGCTCAGGCCGCGGCTCCGCGGTAGCTCGCGGAGCCGCGACAGCGTCTACGCCTGAGGCTGGCTGGGCCTGCGCCCACGCCTGGGGCTGGGGCTCCGCCTGCGCCTGCGCCTGCGCCTGCGCCTGCGCCTGCGCCTGCGCCAGTATCGGCCTCAGCCTCGACGAGCCCGCACCGGCCCTCCCTCTCAGGCGACCCGCGTCCCGGCCGCCTGAGCCTGCGCCCGCAGCGCCTGGATCGCACGGTCCGGATCCTCGGCCCCGTACACCGCCGACCCGGCCACGAACACGTCCGCCCCGGCCTCGGCGCAGCGCTCGATCGTGTCCGCCGCGACGCCGCCGTCGATCTGCAGCCACACCGAACCGCCGTGCCGCTCGATCATGGTGCGTGCGCGCCGGATCTTCGGCAGCACCACGTCCAGGAACTTCTGCCCGCCGAACCCGGGCTCGACGGTCATGATCAGGATCATGTCCAGCTCCGGCAGCAGGTCCTCGTAGGGCTCGACCGGCGTCGCCGGCTTCAGCGCCATCCCGGCCCGGGCCCCGGCCGAGCGGATGGTGCGCGCCAGCCGGATCGGCGCGTGCGCGGCCTCCACGTGGAAGGTGACGCTGCCGGCCCCGGCCTCGGCGTAGCCCGGCGCCCAGCGGTCCGGGTCGGCGATCATCAGGTGGCAGTCCAGCGGCCGCGGCGAGGCCTTCACCAGCGACTCCACCACCGGCAGGCCCAGCGTCAGGTTCGGCACGAAGTGGTTGTCCATCACGTCGACGTGGATCCAGTCGGCCGACGGAACCGCGTTGACCTCGTCGGCCAGGCGCGAGAAATCAGCGGAGAGGATGGACGGGGAGATCTGGACTGCGCTCATGGGGAGAGTCTCCCAGATCGCGGCGCCCCGGTAGCAACGCCTCGCGACCGGGCCGGCTTCACACTCAGCCCCGGCCCGACCTCACAACCAACCGCGCCGCGTGGCCAGCCATCCGAGCTGCACCCGGCTCTTCGCCCCGGCCAGCGTCATCAGCCGGCGCACTTCACGCTCGACGCTGCGCGGACTGACCCCGAGCGCCCGGTCCACCCGCGCGTCCGCCAGCAGCAGCGCCAGCAACCGCAGGTCCGCCGGGGCCGGCCGGTCCCGCGGCTCGACGGCCAGGGGCAGTTCCGGAAGCGGCAGGCCCAGGCAGGCGGCGTGATGACCGAGCTGCATCCGGGTCCGGGCGCCGGCGGCGTCCATCAGGTCCCGTACCGCGCGCTGCACCGTGCGCCGGCTCACCGCCAGCCGCCGTGCCACCGCGTCGTCCGTCAGCCCGGTGATCAGCAGCGCCAGGGCCCTGGTCGGCCGGGCGTCCGGGCCTGGCAGCCAGCCTCCGTCGTGTCGCATCACACCTCCGCTCGCAGCAAACTTCTCTTCAATCCGACCACAGCCGACCGGCCGAAGGTGACCGGCACGCCTGGCGACTTACCGCCACGGACACAGGGAACCGATCAACCCCCGGCCGCGTCAAGGCCGTCTTCGGTTTCGGCGGAGACTACCGCGTATCCCTGAGTGTTCTCTCAGAACCGCCATCGACGCGGGCCCGGCGGGCCACTACTGTCGAATCCTGACGTCGGCTCCTAGAGAAGCACAGGTGAGAGGGCATGAGCGGCAACGACGACGCCGGCAGCCAGGGTATCCGGGACATCCCGGGCGAGGCCCATCGCAAGGGCCCGGACTCCCCGCCGCTGCCCGACGAGACCATCGGCGCGAACCTGGCCCGGATCGCTGCCGCGTACCCGGATCACGACGCCCTCGTGGAGTGCGCGACCGGACGGCGCTGGACGTACGCGGAGTTCGACGCCGCGGCGTCGGAACTGGCCCGCGGACTGCTCGCCGCCGACGTCGCCAAGGGCGACCGGGTCGGCATCTGGTCGCCGAACTGCGCTGAGTGGGTCCTGGTTCAGTACGCGGCGGCCAAGGTCGGCGCGATCCTGGTGAACCTGAACCCATCTTACCGCGACCACGAGATCCGCTTCACGCTGAAGCAGTCCGGCACCAGCCTGCTGTTCGCCGCCACTCAAGTGAAGACCAGCGACTACGTGGCCATGGTGAACGCGGTGCGGGAGGACTGCCCGGACCTCCAGGACGTCGTCTTCATCGGCACTCCGGGCTGGACCGCCTTCGTCGAGCGCGGCGCGACCGTGCCCGCTTCCGTCCTCGCGGAGCGCGAGAGCCGTCTCCATGCGGACGACCCCGTGGACATCCAATACACGTCCGGCACTACCGGCTTCCCCAAGGGCGCCACCCTGTCGCATCGCAATGTCCTGGGGAACGGCTACCTCGTCGCGGAGGTCCAGGGCTGGACGCAGGAGGACCGCGTCTGTCTGCCGGTACCGCTCTATCACTGCTTCGGCATGGTGATGGGCAACCTGGGGGCGACCAGCCACGGCTCCTGCATGGTTCTTCCCGGTCAACTCTTCGACCCCGCCGACACCCTGCGCGCGGTCTCTGTAGAACACTGCACAGTCCTCTATGGCGTCCCCACTATGTTCATCGCGGAGTTGGCGCTCCTAGAGAAGTCTCCCGGTGCCTACGACCTCAGCTCCCTGCGCACCGGGGTCATGGCCGGCTCGCCCTGCCCGGTCGAGGTGATGAAGCGGGTCATCGACGAGATGGGCATGACCGACGTGACCATCGCCTACGGCATGACCGAGACGTCCCCGGTCTCCACCCAGACCCGCCGGGACGACAGCCTGCAACGGCGCGTCGCGACCGTCGGCCGGGTGCACCCGCACGTCGAGATCAAGATCGTCGACCCGGACACCGGCAGCACGCTGGGCGCCGACGAGCCGGGAGAACTGTGCACGCGCGGCTATAGCGTCATGCTCGGCTATTGGAACGAGCCCCAGCGCACCGCCGAAGCCGTGGACGCCGACGGCTGGATGCACACCGGTGACCTCGCACAGATGGACGCCGACGGTTACGTCGCCATCGTCGGACGGATCAAGGACATGGTGATCCGGGGCGGGGAGAACGTCTACCCGCGCGAGGTAGAGGAGTTCCTTTACTCGCATCCGGACGTAGAGGACGTACAGGTGATCGGCGTCCCCGACACCAAGTACGGCGAGGAGCTGATGGCCTGGATCCGGTTGCGGCCCGGCGCGCAGCCGCTGAGCGCCGAGGACGTCCGGGAGTTCTGCGAGGGGCGTCTCGCGCACTACAAGATCCCGCGCTATGTGCACCTAGTAGACGGGTTCCCCATGACGGTCACCGGAAAGGTGCGCAAGGTGGAGATGCGGGAGCAGGCGCTGGAGATCCTCGGGCTGGGGTGAACCGGGGTGAGCCAGGGTGAGCCCTCCCCCCGCCGCCTCAGCGCGCCACGGTGAACCCGCCGTCGCTGTTCAGCACCTGGCCGTTGATCCAGCCGCCACGCTCCGAGCACAGGAACGCGACCAGCTCCGCGCAGTCCGCGGGCACAGCGTTGCGTCCCAACGGAGTGCGTTCCCTGATGTAGGTCTCCAGGTCCTCGGACATCCAGCCGGTCTGCGTCGGTCCGGGGTCCACGGCGTTCGCGGTCAGCCCGAGGTCCCGCAGTTCCACGGCGGCGGCCACCATCAGCCGGTCCAGCGTGCCCTTGCTGGCCCCGTAGGGCAGATTGTTGATCACGTGGTCGCTGGTCAGGGCGATGATACGACCGGTGCCGTGCGGCTGGGTGTAGTGCCTGGCGTACTCGCGGACCAGCAGCCACGAAGCGCGGGCGTTGACGGCGAAGTGCCGGTCCCAGGACTCGACCGAGGTGTCGAGGATCCCGGAGTCCACAGACTCGCAGTGCGCCATCACCAGTGCCCTGACGTCGCCCAACTGCTCGCGCACCTCGGCGAAGACCCGCTCCGGCGTCTCCGGGAGCGCCAGGTCCGCTTCCGCCGCGTAGACACGCGCGCCGTGGGCTTCCAGGTCGGCTGTGATCGCGGCGCGTGCCTCCGCATCGCGGCCCCACTCCATGCGGTCGTCATAGGCGCGCCAGTAGGTGAACCCGATGTCCCAGCCGTCGCGGGCCAGCTTCTCCACGATCGCCGCGCCGATCCCGGCCCGCCTGCCGACTCCGGTCACCAAGGCGATCGGCCGCTGCTGTTGCGTCATGGGCGAGCAGTCTGGTGGCGGCGACAGGCCGGGTCAACGCAATAACGCGGGAACCAGCCCGGATCAGGAGAGTCCGGACCTGGAGCGAGTCCGGATCGGAAGCCAGCCCGGATCAGGCCTGGAACAAGATATCGAGCGCCACTCCGGCCTTCACCCGGTCCAGGCTCGCCGAGTCCTCGGAGCCGCCCCAGGCGAGCAGCGGGACGAAGGTGTACATCTCGTCGGGACCGGGGCGTCCGAGGCGGGCCACGGCGCCGTCGTACAGGTCCTTGCGCAGTTCCTCGGTCAGGAACTCGGGGTCCGATATCCCGGCCACGAAGTCGCTGAACGAGTACGCCAATACGCCGATCTTCTTATAGCGCACGTTGACCACGGATACGTCATACGCGGTGCCGATCTCCTCCTCGCTCATCCCGATCTCGGCGGCCCGCTCCCGGAGGTCGCGGATGTAGAGCAGATCGCCGAGTGCCGTCCGGGCGAACGGAGTGCGCGAGGGCTGGAAGCCGCCGAGCCATTCGGACAGCGTGTCGTCGAGCGTTTCGGGCGCGACGAGATGGAGGAAGCCGTCGGCGAAGTCGCCGGTGCCGTGATCCGCGAGCCCGCGCGCGGCCTCGGTCGGCATGCGTTCTTGAAGGGCCTCGAAGGAGAATCCCGAGTTCGCCATCTCACCTGTTCCTCAACCGGTCGGGGGGGAGTCCGCACACTACCGTTCCCCTCCAACCGTGGCAGGTGTTTGCTATGAACGGCGCAGGAGGGCCAGGTACATAGCATCGGTGCCATGCAGGTGCGGCCAGAGCTGCACATCGGGGCCGCCGCCGAGATCCGGGACACCGGGCAGCAGCGGGCGCGCGTCGACCCGTTCCACGTCCCGCCGCGCCTTCACTACTTGCCGGACCACGTCGCGGGTCTCCTCCAGATGCGGGGAGCAGGTCACGTAGGCGACCAGTCCGCCGGGACGGACGGAGTCCAGCGCCGACGACAACAGACGGCGCTGGACGCGGGTCAGCCGCTCCAGGTCCTCTGGTCCGCGCCGCCAGCGGGATTCCGGACGTCGGCGGAGCGCGCCGAGGCCGGTGCAGGGGGCGTCGAGCATGACGCGGTCGAAGGAGCCCGGCTGCCAGGGGGCGCGGATGCCGTCGGCGGCGATCACCTGGAGGGTGCCGGTGCCGGGCGACATGACCTCGACGCCGCCACCATCACCTTCGCCGTCCACGAGCTCGGCCTCGATGCCGGCGTCGAGGCCGAGCTCGGCGTCGATCCCAGCCCCGGCCCCGGTCGCGACCTCGGCCCCGACCAGCCGGTCCCCGTACCCGCGCAAAGCCCTGCGCACCAACTCGGCCCGATGCGGCGCGATCTCGTTCGCCAGCAACGAGGCGCCCCGCTCCAACGCCAGCCCGGCCAGCAGCGCGGCCTTCCCGCCAGGACCGGCGCACATGTCGAGCCACCACTCGTCCCGGCCCTCCAACGGCGCCGTGGCGAGCGCGGTCGCGACCAGCTGGCTGCCCTCGTCCTGCACCCCGGCACGTCCCTCGCGCACCGGCGCCAGCGCGCCCGGATCGCCGCCGGCCAGGTATGCCGCGTACCGCGAGTACCGCCCGGCCAGCGCTCCCAGCTCGGTCAGCTCGCCGACCTGGGCCAGCCCCGGCCGGGTCACCAGCGTGACTCCGGGCCGGGCGTTGTCGGCGTCCAGCAGGTCCCCGATGTCCTTGTGCGCGCGTTCGGCTCCGCGGTGCGCCTGGAGCGAGTCCCAGAGTGCTGAGACGATCCAGCGCGGGTGCGAGCGCGACACCGTGAGGAAGCCCTCGGGGTCGTCCTGCGGGTTCGGCGCGATCCGGTCGATCCAGGCCGGCAGGTCGCCCTGACCGACGCGGCGCAGGATCGCGTTGGCGAACCGCGAGGCGCCCTCGTTCGAGACCGACCGGACCAGGTCCACGGTGGTCGACACCGCGGCGTGCGGCGGCACGTCCATGGCCAGTAGCTGGTGCGCACCGATGCGCAGCGCGTCCAGGACCACCGGGTCCACGGCGTCCAGTTCGCGGTCCACACAGGCCGCGATGATCGCGTCGTACGTCCCCAGCCCGCGCAGCGTCCCGTAGCAGAGCTCGGTGGTGAACGCGGCGTCGCGGCCGGACAGCCCGCGGTCCCGCAACACCCGCGGAAGCAGGAGGTTCGCGTAGGCGTCCCGGGTGCGCACCGCCTCCAGCACTTCGAGCGCGGCGGCGCGGGCCGGGTCGGCGGCGCGGGCCGAGTCGGCGGTGGAGGTGGGCGTGCGCGGTGCCATAGGGGGTTCGCTGTTCCTTTGTGACGAGATAGACGGGATATCGCTGATCGGGAGTACCGCCGGACCGCTCAGACGAACGCCTCGTCACCGGTCAGGCGCAGTCCGCGCGCCCAGTCCGCCGCCGCCATCCGCCGCTTGCCCTGCGGCTGCACGTCGCCCAGCCGCACGGTGTGCCCGCTGCCGGTACCCACCATCAATCCTCGCGAGTCCTGCACGATCCGGCCCGGCGGGACGTCCGTGGTACCGGGCAGCGCGCTGACCGGGAAGACCTTCACCCGCAGGTCCTCCCCGCCGTCCGCCCCCGGCAGCACGGTCCAGGCGCCGGGCGCCGGGGTGCAGGCCCGGACCAGCCGGTCCACGCGCAGCGCCGGGGCCGTCCAGTCGATCCGGGCGTCGCCGGCCAGCACCTTCGGTGCCAGCGTGACGCCGTCGGCCGGCTGCGGGACCGGGCGCGCGGTGCCGTCCTCGATCGCGTCCAGCGTGGCGATCAGCAGCCGGGACCCGGACTCGGCGAGCCGGGCCAGCAGGTCGCCGCTGGTGTCGGTGCGGCGGATCTCGTCGGTGACCATGCCGAAGACCGGGCCGGTGTCCAGCCCCTCCTCCAGCAGGAAGGTCGAGGCGCCGGTGACCTCGTCGCCGTGCAGCAGCGCCTGCTGCACCGGGGCCGCGCCGCGCCAGGCCGGCAGCAGCGAGAAGTGCAGGTTGACCCAGCCGTGCCGCGGGACGTCCAGCGCCGACTTCGGGATCAGGCCGCCGTAGGCGACGATCGGGCAGCAGTCGGGGGCGATCTCGGCCAGCCGCTCCAGGAACGCCGGGTCGCGCACCTTCTCCGGCCTGAGCACTTCCACGCCGGCCTCCTCGGCCAGCTTCGCCACCGGCGAGGCCTCGAACCGGCGGCCGCGCCCGGAGCGGGCGTCGGGCCTGGTCAGGACCGCGACCACCTCGTGACGGGAGTCCAACAGCGCGCGCAGGGAGGGCAGCGCGGGCTCGGGGGTGCCGGCGAACAGGACGCGCATCGTCAGATCGCCCGCCCGAAGGTCGCGTGCGGGGACACCTTCACCACCGGCTGGGTGCCCTCGTTGGCCCAGTCGGACAGCCGGATCGCGCGCATCGCCTTCTTGCGCCACTCCCGGTCCAGGCGGTCGATGAACAGGACGCCGTCCAGGTGGTCGGTCTCGTGCTGGATGCAGCGCGCGAGCAGTTCGCTGCCCTCGACCTCCACCGGCTCGCCGTGCATGTTCCAGCCCTTGGCGACCACGCGCATCGCGCGCTTACAGGGGAAGGCCATGTCCGGGATGGACAGGCAGCCCTCCTCGCCGTCCTGCTCCTCGTCGGACAGGTCCAGGCTGGGGTTCACCAGGTGGCCTGGCTCGTCGTCGACGTGCCAGGTGAAGACCCGCAGGCCCACGCCGATCTGCGGGGCGGCCAGGCCGGTGCCCGGGGCGTCCAGCATCGTTTCGGTGAGGTCTTTGACAAGGGTGCGGAGCTCCTTGTCGAAGTCGACGACCGGTGCGGCCGGGGTGGTCAGGACCGGGTCGCCGAAGAGGCGGATCGCCTGGACGGTCAAGGGTCGCGCTCCGTTCGTGGGTGTGCGGGTCGTGCGTGTACGGGTCATGCGTGTACGGGATTCAGCTATCCAGTGTACGGAGCCCGGCGGTGGTAGCGGACCGTGACGGCTAGGTTCGGCTCTAAGGCCCTCAGTGGTACTTAGCGGCCCTTAATAGTCCTTAGCCGATCTGCACCGGATCGATGCGGACCCGGACCCAGTCCTCGGACTTGCGGGCACTGCGGACGCCCTGGGCTTCGCGGACCGCTGCGGCCAGGTCCCCGCCGAGTCTTCGCGGGACGCGGACTAGAGCGCGGTGGAGTTGCTGGCGAGGGCGGTCCTCTATAGGGGGTTTCGACGTGTCGGCCCGCTCCCCGCGGCCCAGCGGGTCGGTCTTCTTGCCGGACCGGGCGTCAGACTTCTGGGACGCGCGGTCGTCGGAGCGCGGAACGTCCACGGCTACCGGTCCGAGTACTTCGGCCATCTCGGGGAGGCGGAGCAGACTCAGCTCCTCCGCTACTGCGGCGGGCGTACCTGTGAGTTCCGCCACGCGGGCCAGCGGCGGGTAGTGCAGCTCGCCGCGGTCCGCGAGTTCGCGGCGGGCGTGCCAGACCGGGTCCCAGCGGACCAGGGCCTGGACCGGGGCCAGACCGGGCTCGGCCATGATGACGACCTTGCCGCCCTCTCCCCCGGGACGTACTAATGCGGCGGCGTTCAGCCAGCGGCGTAGGGCTTCCTCGCCTGAGCGCAGGTCTCGGCGGGCTAGGAGGGACCAGCCGTCGAGGAGGAGGGCGGCCGCGTATCCGCCGTCCGCTACAGGTTCCGCTCCTGGGGTCGCCACTACGAGCGCCGGCTTGTCAGACACCTGGGAAAGGACGGTGTCCTGCGCCGAGGAGATGACCTTGGCGTTGGCGAAGGCGCGGCCCAACTCCTCGGCGGTGCGCTGGACGCCGATGGTGAGCATGCGGAAGCGGTCGCCGCCGCAGGGGCGGTCGTTGATGACGTTGTCGCAGTGCCAGCCGCCGGCGGGGCGTCCGCACCAGAGGCAGGAGGCCATGGCGTGGCCCGAGGTGAGTTCCAGGGGGCCGTGGCAGTGGATGCAACGTGCGTGTTTTCTACAGCGGATACAGGCCAGGGAGGGTGCGTAGCCGCCACGCGGGACCTGGATGAGGACCGGGCCGTCGTTCAGGGCGGCGCGCGCCGTTCGCCAGGCGAGGTTGGGGAGGCGGGCGGCGGCTGCGGCCGGGTCTCGTTCCTTCTCCACCTCCTCTCCAGAGGTACGGATGAGGGGAGACTTCGCGCGGACTGTAGAGCGGAACGCAGTAAGGGGGTACGCCCATCTGCTCTCTACTAGCTGCGCTCCTTCTGCGGTGCACGTGTAGCCGCCGATGAGCGCTGCCGCTCCTGTGGTGTGTGCGCGGAGGAGGAGTACTTCGCGAACGTGCGGATAGGGGGCGCGCGGTTCGGCGTGGAGGTCGTCTCCGTCGTCCCAGATCGCCACGAGGCCCAGGTCGGCGACCGGTGCGAACATCGCTGAGCGGGTGCCGATCACCATCTTCACGTCGCCTCGGAGGACGGCCAGCCAGTTCTGGTAGCGCTTGGCGGGGCCGAGTTCTTCGGAGAGGACGACGTGGTGACCCGGACCGGCGATCTTGGTGAGGGCGGCGTCCAGACGGGCCAGGTCGCGGTGGTCGGGGACGATCGCCAGAGCGCCTCGGGCTGGGATTCGGGCTGGGCCGTGGAGGCTACTAGCCGCTGCAATAGCCGCAACAGCTGCAATAGGGGCGGCTTGCGCAGGCCCTGCTCCGGGTTCGCTTTCGGCGTCGCGATAGCGATCGGCGTCCAGGTCACGGAGGTTTTCGGGGTCGATGTCGTAGTCGGTGGGGAGGTCCGGGTCCGGGAGCGCGGGGTCTGTCGGATCTGGTTCCAGGTCCGGGATTGCCGGGTCGTCCGCGATCGCTTCGGGGTCTTCGGTTGTCTCTGCCTCTTCTGGCGTTGTCGCCTGTGTCTGCGTTACTTGTGCCTGCGCCGCTTGTGTCTGCGCTGCCTGTGTCTGCGCTGGTTCCGGATCAGGCAACACGACGGCGTCAGTCGCCACGGCGTGCATGGCGGTCGCAAGCGCGGTTGCCCAGTCCGTTGCCGGGAGACACGTCCACACTGCGCGCGGGAGTTTAGGCGCTGTCTTGTGTTGTAGAGCCTTTATGAACTCGCGGCCGCCTCCATAGACGCCCCAGGGCGCCCCGTCCACGACCTTGTCAGGCCCCCGCTCCGTCGCCTTCGCGGGGACCTTCTCCGCACTCGCATGGCGCGGCGGGACGGCTAGACGGAGGACATCCGCGAGGGTGCCCGCGTACCTGTCGGCCACTGTGCGCGCGAGTTCCAGGATCTCCGGGGTCAGAACCGGTAGCGGCGACACGACCTTCTGTAGAAATTCGAACCGGCCCGCGAAGTCGGACTCGGCGACCCGGGCGATGACGAAGCCGTCGACCAGTTGTCCCGCGAACCGTACCCGGACCCGTACGCCGGGCTGCGCCTCCGCGTCCAAGTCCGCGGGCACGAGGTAGTCGAAGGCCCGGTCCAGGTGGCTGAGTTCCAGCGCTAGGACGACCTGCGCATAGGGGAGTTCCGCCGCGGGTTCGCGGGACGCCTTGGGCTTGGCCTGGCGCGCGGACTGGCGGGCGGTGCGGCGGGCGGCCTGGCGTGAGTCGTCGGCGGGGGCTGCCGGGGCCGCGTCGTCCTGCGGGCCGGCGGGGGCGTCCAGCAACGGAACCTCAGTCGGCTTGTCGTCCGGCCTTCCCTCCGTGTTCTTCTGCTCCAGCGCCTCCACAGTGTCAATTTCTACCCGATAGCGGTGACACCGGTCCCATGGGCTGGCAGGTTCGGCGTGGATAGGCTGCCGCGCATGTCTGACGATCGCACTTCCGTTCTGGGGTTCGCCCTGCCCGTCGCCGACGCCGTCCTGGAGCCCGTCGCCCTGGACGCCTCGCAGGTCGTCGCGGGTACGCCGGAAGTCTCCGAGCTGGTGCTGAGCGAGTCGGCGGACGGCCGGGTGGTGCGCGGTATCTGGCAGATCACGCCGGGCACGGTGACCGACACCGAGGCGGACGAGCTGTTCGTGGTGCTGTCCGGGCGCGCGACGATCGCGTTCGGCGATGGCACCACCCTGGACGTCGGCCCGGGCGACGTCGCACTGCTCAGCGCGGGCGCGAAGACCACCTGGACGATCCACGAGACCCTGCGCAAGGTATATCAGGCAACTGTCTAGTTCCCACCAAACCACCCGTTCGGGCGCTGGCATTCCCACCCGCGCCCGATCTATCCTGATTTCGTCCACTTCAAAGGGGTTGGGGAGACAAAGCAAATGCCCTGAGGGGGGATCCACCATGATCGACGCCTGGCTTCTCTTCGGCCACGTGATAGGGGTCGTCGTCCTCGTCGCCGGCATAGGCCTGGAGGTCTACGCGGTCACCGCGGCCAGCCGCGCCACCACCGTCGCCGAACTCCGCCTGGCCGTCCGAGCCGCCCACGCCCTACCCGTCCTGATGCCCCTGGCCACCCTCCTGATGACCGGCTGCGGCCTGGCCCTGGTGGCCCACGACCCCACCTTCCACT
>NZ_JAAFZA010000204.1 GCF_015356865.1 Catenulispora pinisilvae | reverse complement strand
GTGGGGGCCGGGTCGGGGTCGCACACCGCCAGCGCTGACGGCATCATGCCGGCCGCACAGTGGCCGGGCTACGACATCGCGCACTGGACGGTGTCGCCGAATTGTGGTCTGGCCGACCGGTCGAAGTGCATTCCAGGGGATCCGACCAGCAACGTCACTTCCGCCGCGATCAGCCTTAGGTTCGGAACGTGTACTCCGGGCCAGACGTACCCGGTCCGGAGGTTCGTGCAGTATGCGACGCAGTACGACACCGCGCACAAGCTGGACGCCGACGAGACCGTGCTCACCTTCCCCGACCACGGCACGGCTGCTGCCTACCTGGCCGACGCCCACGCCGCGGGTTCGCCGAAGATCTGTCCCGGCACCTCCGGCGCGACCTCCGCGCCCGGCGTCAGCACGGCCGACGGCTTGTCCTGGGTGGTGGGCAACAAGGACGCCGTCACCTCGTACGCACACGGCTACCTTGTCCAGGTGGGCGATCGGGTAGCGGTGCTGCGGGTCAACCAGATGGATGCTGACTCCATGCAGAGCACTGCGAACGACGAACTGGTGCTCGCGGATATGGAGCAGGCGCTGGCGGAGTAGTGCAGGCGAAGTAGCCCACGCAGGAGGAAGGCCCGCCGATGCGACCGGCGGGCCTTTCGGATGTCGGCGTTGGATGCTGGCGGCCGTTCGTCCAGGTGTGGCCGTCTAGTTCGGCGGCTCAGCCGCCCCGGCCCCGGGCCCGCGGCGGTGTCGGCCCCTCAACCTTCACCGCCGCGCTAGCCCGCGGCCTTCTTGGTTCGCCGCCGTCCCGGCTGGTCGGCGAGGCGTGCGGAGCCTCGTCCTCCCGTTTTGCCGCCGGGGGGCGGCCTGGTCGGAAACACCTGGTGCCCGCGCCTGTCAGGGCTAGGCGGGCTGGTGTTCCCTCGCCAGTCTGTGGGGCCCGTTCGGCGCCTGGGCGCCGGAACCGGCCTCGAATACGCTACGCCCTGCGACCCAGGTGCGCAGCGGGTGGTACCCGTCGTCGAACCATGCCAGGTCGGCGCGGGCGCCGGGGGCGATGCGGCCCAGATCGGGCCGGCCCAGCGCGTCCGCGGGGACGCCGGTGGCGGCCGACAGGACCGACGCCTCGTCCAGGCCGATGCCGACCAGGTTGCGGATCGCGCGGTCCAGCGTCAGGGCCGAGCCGCCGATGACACCGGCCGCGTCGCGCGGTACGCCGTCCTCGCCGAGGTGGACCTTGATCCCGGACAACTCGTATTCGCCCGGGGGCATTCCGGCCGCCGCTATGGCGTCCGTCACCAGTGCCACCCGGCCGGCGGCGGCGCGCCAGAGGAGGGTGCAGATCTCGGGGGCCACGTGGTGCAGGTCCGCGATCAGGCCGCAGGTGAAGCGGGTGTCGTACAGTGCCGCTCCCGGGACTCCGGGCTCGCGGTGGTTCAGCGGGCGCTGGGCGTTGAAGATGTGGGTGATCAGCGTCGCGCCGGCGTCGGCGGCGGCCAGTACCTGTGCGGCCAGCGCGTCGGTGTGCCCCAGCGAGACGCGGATCCCGGCCTCGGCCAGGCGGCGCACCGCCTCCAGGCCGCCCTCGAGCTCCGGGGCCAGGGTCACCATGGTGACCAGGTCGCGGGTGCCCTCGGCGGTCAGCGTCGCCAGGACCGCGTCGATCCGGTCCGGCGTCGGGTCGACCAGGTACTGCGGGTCGTGCACGCCGGGGCGCTGTGGCGACAGGAAGGGTCCCTCCAGGTGGACCCCCATCGCCTGGGCGCCGCGCAGGGAGTTGATCACCGCGCCGGCGCGGTCCAGACCTGACAGCAGGGTCTGCATCGGCGCGGTGATGTACGTGGGCTGGAACGCGGTGACGCCGGTGCTCGGCAGCCGGTCGGAGACCAGTTGCCAGTCCTGCTCGGAGGCGTTGACGAAGTCGACGCCGAAGCAGCCGTTGGTCTGGATGTCCACCAGGCCCGGGGCCAGGACGCCGCGGTCCAGGGTTATGTCCGCCTCGGGCGAGGCGCCGTCCAGTACCTCGGCCACGACGCCGTCGTCCACGACGACGGTGGCGGGTCCCGCCAGGCGCCCGTCGAGCAGGACGCGCGGAGCTGAGATGCTGGTCACGAGAAAAGATTGTGGACTAGACCAATCGTGAATGTCTAGACCTGTGTTGGAATCGCAGCAAGATCGCTCAGTACCGAACGAATCTGTTCCACCTCGAAGTCGGACAAATCCGCCCGAGCCGTCACCCGCAATCGCGACTTTCCATCAGGGACCGACGGCGGTCGGAAGCAGCCGACGTGCAGTCCGCGCGCCAGGCAGAAGTCCCGTGCGGCCACCGCGGCTTCCGGCGCGCCCATGATGATCGACGTCACCGCGCCGCTCGGGGCGGTGGCCTGAAGGCCCAGTTCCAGGGCCAGTTCGTAGATCTCCCATGACCGCTTGCGCACCGTCTCCGGCAGCCCCGGATCGCGGCGGATCACCCGCAGCGCGGCCAGTGCGGCGCCGGCGGCGGCCGGGGCCAGCCCGGTGTCGAAGATCATCGACCGGGCCGCGTCCACCAGGTGTGCGATCAGCTCCGCCAAGCCCAGGACCGCCCCGCCCTGGGACGCCAGCGCCTTGGAGAGCGTGGCCGCCACGACCACGTCCGGCTCCCCGGCCAGCCCGGCGTCGAAAACGGCTCCACGGCCCTCAGGACCGGCCACACCGAACCCGTGCGCCTCGTCCACCACAAGGACCGCGCCGTGCGCTCTACAGGCCTCGTGGAGCTCTCTGAGGGGTGCCGTGTCCCCGTCGACGGAGAACAAGGACTCGACGACGACCAGAGCCCGCTCCTCGGCGCGGTCGGCCAGGGCCGCGGCGACGGCGTCCACATCGCTGTGCGCGGTGATGGCGATCCGGGCCCGCGACAGCCGGGCGGCGTCGATCAGGGACGCGTGGTTCAGGCTGTCCGAGACGATGAGATCGCCGCGGCCGGCCAGTGCGGTGATCACGCCGAGGTTCGCCAGGTAGCCGGAGGAGAACACCAGCCCGGCCTCCATCCCGGCGTGCGCGGCGAGTTCCGCCTCCAGCTCGGCGTGCAGCTCGGTGGTCCCGGTCACCAGGCGCGACCCGGTGGAGCCGGTGCCCCAGCGCCGCACCGCCTGGACCGCGGCCTCGACGACCTCCGGATGCCTGGTCAGGCCCAGGTAGTCGTTGCCCGCCAGGTCGATCAGCGGGGAGTCGGCGGCGCGCGGGACCAGGGTGCGGCGCAGGCCGGCGGCGCGGCGCTGGTCCGCGCGCTGGGTCAGCCAGGACAGCGGATGGTGCTGCCTCTCGTGCGGGGGACGGTCGTCGGTGCTCACGAAGCCAAGAGGCTACCCGGCCCGGAACCGGCTCCGGACCTGCCGGAACTTCCAAAACGATCGTGGGGGCCCTGGCCGGGTCGGCTATGAGTTTGCGGGCGCCGGCTTGTGATACCAAGAAGCATGCCGTCCATGAACGACCTGATCCACAACCGCACGGATCTCGACGCCGCGGATCTGGACTGGCTGCACCTGCTGATCGCCGACTGGCAGCTGCTGGCCGACCTGTCGTTCGCCGACCTGGTGCTGTGGGCGCCGCTGAAGGTGGACGACGGCACCGGCCCGACCGAGACGCCGCCGACCGGGGCGGGCTACGTGGCCGTGGCCCAGATGCGCCCGAACACCGGCCCCACCTGCTACACCGCCGACCTGGTCGGCTCGACCTTGAGGCGCGGCGAGCGGCCGATGCTGGACCTGGCCATCGACTCCGGGCGGATCCGGCGCGAGGGCGACCCGGAGTGGCGCGAGGACGTGCCGGTCCGGGTCGAGGCGATCCCGGTCCGCCGCGGGGACCGGGTGATCGCGGTGATCTCGCGCAACACCAACCTGCTCGCCGCCCGCACCCCGAGCCGCCTGGAGCTGACCTATCTGCAAACGGCGGCGGACCTCTCGCGGATGATCTCGGAGGGGATATTCCCCTACCCGGAGTCGCGCGATCAGCAGGACAACTCGCCCCGCGTCGGCGACGGGGTGATCCGGCTCGACGCCGAGGGCGCGGTCGTCTACGCCAGCCCCAACGCGCTGTCCGCCTACCACCGGCTCGGCTACGCCGCCGACATGGTGGGGGAGCACCTGGGCGACCTGACCGCCGCGCTGGCCCCGGTCCAGGGTGCGATGGAGGAGGCGCTGCAAGTGGTGGCCTCCGGCCGCAAGCCGCGGGAGGCCGAGGTCGAGGGCAACGGCACCGTGATCCAGCTGCGCGCCATCCCGCTGCGGCCCCAGGGCGAGCGCACCGGCGCGCTGGTCCTGGTGCACGACGTCACCGAGCTGCGCCGCCGCGAGCGCGAGCTGGTGAGCAAGGACGCGACGATCCGCGAGATCCACCACCGGGTGAAGAACAACCTTCAGACCGTGGCCGCGCTGCTGCGCCTGCAGGCCCGCCGGATCGACGACGGGACCGGCCGCGCCGCCCTGGAGGAGGCGGTCCGCCGGGTGGGTTCGATCGCGCTGGTCCACGAGACCCTGTCCCAGACCCTTGACGAGCGGGTGGACTTCGACGAGATCGCCGACCGGGTGCTGGCGATGGTGGTGGACGTCGGCGCCGGCGGTCCGGGCGGCCCCGGCGGGGTGAGCGTGCGCTCACGCCGGGTCGGCCGGTTCGGGGTCCTGCCGGCCCAGATCGCCACCCCGCTGTCCATGGTGCTGACCGAGGTGTTGCAGAACTCACTGGAACACGGCCTGGCCGACCGCGGCGGATCGCTCCAGGTCGAGGCGCACCGCTCCGGTCCCCGGCTGAGCGTGATCGTCACCGATGACGGAAACGGGCTCCCGGCGGGTTTCGACGCGGCCACGGCCGGGAACCTCGGTCTTCAGATCGTCAGAACACTTGTGCACGGCGATCTGAAGGGCACCTTCGATCTCCGGCCGGCCCCCAGCGGCCGGGGCGCGGTGGCCGTGCTGGACGTGGAAGTCGGTGAGGCGCCTGCTCCGAAGAGCTGAGGCACATCTCAACCGAAGAGCTGAGATTGAGCGAGAGGGCTACCCGGGGGCGCGTCAGAGTGGTAACAGAACTCCGCTACGCTAGGGGCGGAACCACCGGAGAAGACCCCGGGAAAACCAACAGAGCGGCCCAATGGACCGCTCAGTCTCGGCGTCCGTACTGCGGTCCAAGAACGCCGCAGCACGGAGATACGTATTCGATACGTACTTTGATGAAGTTGTCGTGCGGTCGTGCGAGAGCTTGCCGGAGGCAGGAAGCGGCAGGGCCTGGTCAGGCCATGCGGCTGCGAGCCCGGGCGGCACGGCGCTTCAGCGCGCGGCGCTCGTCCTCGCTCATCCCGCCCCAAACGCCGGCGTCCTGGCCGCTTTCCAGTGCCCACTGCAGGCACTGGTCGACCACGTCGCAACGGCGGCATACAGCCTTGGCATCTTCGATCTGCAGCAACGCCGGCCCGGTGTTCCCGATGGGGAAGAAGAGCTCTGGGTCCTCGTCACGGCAGGCAGCGCGGTGGCGCCAGTCCATGGGGTCCACTCCTTCGGATTAGTGGTGTACGTGCGTTCGGACGCCAGCGGCGGATGCGGCGACTCGACCAGGTCCCCCACGGCCCTGGCGGGTCCGGTCGCGTCCAGCGCTGCCGGGTACTACAGCCACAACGCCGGACGCGGGTGTCCGGTCACTGTGGTCTTGCTGTTGTACGTCTTCTGTACGGCTCTATCGGTCAGGCGGCGGGCCCGCCACTGGACGGCCGCCGCACGGGTTCGGCTCCCGCGCCCACCTTGTGAATGTGAACGCTTTCACTAGTAACTCCGGCGACCAGGACCACTCGAACAACTGGGCAGTTGGCCTCGGCGGAGATCGCTGACGCGCTCCGCGGACGAAGGCGAGACGCGAATCGGGGACCGCGACCCGGGTGATCCGCGTCACTTTCCCCTAGCGTCCAACCGCACCGGGCCGGGTGAACCTTCCGACAGGTGCCTCGTTAAAGGGTGTCAGGCGTTCCGGCCGATGCACAAGAGGTTGGTCCGATGTTTTTGGATTCCAGGGTGTCTCCTGCCTCACACCTTGCCTTCCAAGGGACGCGGGAGGTACCGATGACTAGTCCAAAGGCACTAGAGCGAACTAGTACCTGGGAATCCTCGGCGCTTCCGGCGCCCCGGCAACCGGCCGTGACTCCATGTCATCACATCGCGACCCGCAGCGCATCGCGAATCGCTCGGAACGTCACACTTTCGCGTAGTCCCAAGTGGTCCCCGTCGACCTGGAAGTCGGTCGGCACGTCGGCGGTGAGCGTGAATTCCGTCAGATCATGGTGCAGGCTGACATTCTTCCCGCGCACCAGCTTCTCGGTGGACGTGAACATCTGTCGCACTATCCGCAGCGCCGCCCGGCCGGACATTCTGGTGACGCCGAACAAGTCCAGACCGTCCTCGAACGAGGATTCCGGGGTGACCACGATCGGCTTGTTGCCGAGATAGGTCCACGGCGAAGTGTTGGTGACGATGGCCATGAACAGCCGTGGTATCTCCGTGCCGTCGGCCATCTTCATGCCGATCGGCGGATTCCTGCGGTCCAGGTCGCGCCAGTAATGCCGCAGCGCGGAGCGGATGTACAGGGATCCGGTCGACTTGTGCCCGGCACTGCGGCGTTCCTCCACTATCCCGACCACCGCGGCGTCGAATCCGTACCCGGCGGTGAAGGTGAAATAGCGGTCGTCGGCCAGGCCCATGGACACCGGCCGGCGGCGGTTCTCGTGGATCGCGTCCAGCAGGACGCCGGTGGCCTCCACCGGATCGTTCGGCAGCCCGAGCGCGCGGGCGAAGACGTTCGTCGACCCGCCGGGGACCACCCCGAGGTCCGGCAGGCGCCCGCCGGCCGGGACCCGGGCGGTCAGTATGCCGTTCACGACTTCGTTGACCGTGCCGTCGCCGCCGAGCGCGACGACCAGGTCCACCCCGTCCTCGGCGGCGGCGCGCGCCAACTCCACGGCGTGGCCGCGGTAGGCGGTCTCGCCGATCTCGGTTTCCAGCTCCCCGGCCAGTGCGTGCGCCAGCACTTCACGCGTGCGTTCGGTCGTGCTGGTGGCCTTGGGGTTCATGACCAGGAGCGCGCGCATGGGCACACGTTACTGGTTCGTATTACGACTGCGGTATGCGACCCGCCCGGTGCCCGGTCGGCCTGGCGGTTTGTAGAAGGCCGGCCGTTGCTACCCTCCTGAGTATGTCCAGCGATCCGACGCAAGCCGCCCCGACCCTCGCCGGTCCCGCCGAGCAGGTCCCGCGTCCGTTGACGGTCGTGGCCGCCATCACCGCGGTCCAGAGTGTGGTGGCGCTGGTCTACGCGCTGTGGCTGGTGGTCGAGTCGGTCACCGGGACCCCGCGGGAGCGTGGGCAGGCGATCGCGGTCGGTATCACGTTCCTGATCCTGGCCGTCCCGCTGCCGCTGGTGCCGCGCGCGCTCTCCCGGGCGAGCATGCGGGGCCGGACCCCGGCGGTGATGATGCAGCTGCTCGCGCTGTGGGTCGCCTACTTCATGGTCGAGGCGCACTTCTGGATCGGCGCGGTGCCGACGGTGGCCGCCGCCGTGGTCGGGCTGGTGTGCATCTTCACCCCGGCCTCGACCGCCGCGCTGACCCGGCACTGGCGCGAGGACGAGGACCCGGCCGCCGACCGGAAGTGACCCGGCGGGAGACGATCCGCGCGCTCAGAGCGGCGCGGGAAGTGAAAAGCGGCGGCCCATCGGGGCCGCCGCTTTCTACTTCTGGTCAGCTGATCACTCGTCGACCAGCAGCTGCGCCCGCAGCTGTTCCAGCGTCCGAGCCAGCAGCCGGGAGACGTGCATCTGCGAGATGCCGATCTCCTCGGCGATCTGCGACTGTGTCATGTTGCCGAAGAACCGCAGCAGCAGGATCTTCTTCTCCCGCGGCGGCAGCTGCTCCAGCAGCGGCTTGAGTGATTCGCGGTACTCCACGCCCTCCAGCGCCTCGTCCTCGCTGCCGAGGGAGTCCGCGACGGCCGGCGAGTCCTCGTCGCCGCCCTCGGAGACGTCCAGGGACAGCGTGGAGTAGGCGTTGGCCGACTCCAGGCCCTCCAGGACCTCTTCCTCGGAGATCTTGAGGTACTCGGCCAACTCGGCGACCGTGGGGGAGCGCCGGTTGCGCTGGGAGAGCTCGGAGGTGGCGCTGGTCAGCGACAGCCGGAGCTCCTGCAGGCGGCGGGGGACCCGGACCGCCCAGCCCTTGTCGCGGAAGTGGCGCTTGATCTCGCCGATCACGGTCGGCGTGGCGTAGGTCGAGAACTCCACGCCGCGCTCGGTGTCGAAGCGGTCCACCGACTTGATCAGGCCGATGGTCGCCACCTGGGTCAGGTCGTCCAGCGGCTCGCCGCGGTTGCGGAACCGCCGGGCCAGGTGCTCCACCAGCGGCAGGTGCATCTGGACCAGCTCGTCGCGGATCTGCTTGCGCTCGGTGGAGCCCTCGGGGAGCTCGTTGAGCCGGGCGAACAGCTCGCGGGCGCGGGCGTGCGCCTCGGCGTGCGGGCCGCCCTGGCGCGGCGGCCGGCGCAGCGGGTAGGTCGTCGGGGCGGCGGCCGGCGGGACGCTCTCGCCCTCGGGTTCGGCCTCGGCGACCGGGTCCTCGTGGTCCAGGTCGCCGCCGAGCACGTCCAGCTCCAGGCCGGGCTCGTCGAACTCGTGCTCGTGGTCCAGGTCCTGCTCGCCCTCCAGGGCGTCGTCGGCACCGGGGGCCGCTTCGCCGGCGGCGGCCGGCGCGGGCGCGGGCGTGCCCGGTTGCCCCTCGCCGTACCCGGCCCGCCGGGCGGCGGGGATCTCGTCGGGCTCGAAGGCGCGCACTGGGATCTCCTCGGCGGCGCTCACGGAGCTCCCACGCCGCGCTGCTTGAGCATGCTGATGGTGACGGTCTGCCCGATCCCGGCCCCGGCCGGGCCGTCGGGCCCGGCGGCCTCCGAGACGTACGCGTCGACCTGGCCGGCCAGCGCCGCCAGCACGGTCCACGCGAAGGTGTCCCGGGCCGGCGTCTTGCCGTCCAGCGTGGGCACCGAGACGTCCACCGCGAGCGCACCGTCCCGCAGTTCGAACCGGCACGTCAGCCCGGAGCCGGGTACCGCCTTGGTCAGCAGGATCGCGCACGCCTCGTCCACGGCGATGCGCAGGTCCTCGATCTCGTCCAAGGTGAAGTCCAGCCGGGCGGCCAACCCCGCCGTCGCCGTGCGCAGCACCGACAGGTACGCACCCTCGGCCGGGATGCGGACCTCGACGAAGTCCTGCGGGGCACCGTTTTGTTGTCCCATTCCGCTTCCTGCGCTCGTTGAGGCGATTGTGGGGACGGCTGACCGCTGGGCAGAGTGCTGATGCACGACACCTCCGCTGCTGGAGTGAATCATTCTGCTGCGGATCGTACGCTGAATGCGTGCCCGGGCGCGGCCCGGACGCACCCTCAGTGCTCGTCCCTCACACTCAACGTACCCCGAACGGGGGACAGAGGAGCCGTCCCGCGCCGGGGAAAAATCCGGCGCGGGACGGCTCGGGGACTACTGATCGTCATATCTGCCGATCAAGAGCGGTGGATCAGCCCTGCTTGGTCTCCCAGAAGATCTTGGAGATCTCCTCGATCTTCGCCAGCAGCTCCTCGGCCACGGCCGGATCCATGCTGCCCTTGGTACCGCCCGCGCCGGCCAGCTTGGTGGCCTCGTTGAACAGGGTGTTCAGCTGCGGGTACTTCTCGAAGTGCGGGGCCTTGAAGTAGTCGGTCCACAGCACCCACAGGTGGTGCTTCACCAGCTCGGAGCGCTGCTCCTTGATGACGATGGCCCGGGTCCGGAAGGCCTCGTCGGAGCTGTCGGCGTACTTCTTGGTGATCGCCAGGACCGATTCGGCCTCGATCCGGGCCTGGGCCGGGTCGTAGACGCCGCACGGCAGGTCGCAGTGAGCGTGGACAGCGGTGGTGCGGGAGAAGATCCGCGAGAACATGTCAGGTTCCCCTATCTGGTACGCCGGATAGCCGGACAACGTGATGCCACGACCCTACTCGGCCCCTGGGATCGGCGCGTGACAAGGTGGCGCGTGTGAGATCGGCGAGCGACCCGGGCCCCGCGCGGTGGTCCGTGCTGCGGGTGACCGGGCCCTCGATGGCCCCGGCGCTGCGGGACGGCGACTTCGTGCTGGCGCGCAGGACCCGCCCGGAACGGATCCGGGCCGGTGACGTCGTGGTGGCCCGCCATCCGGGGCGCGCGGACGGACTGCTCGTGATCAAGCGCGCCGCCCGGCGCGTGGGCGCGGGCTGGTGGCTGCTCAGCGACAACGACTTCGTGACGTCGGACTCGCGCGAGTTCGGCGCGGTGCCGGAGGCGGCGGTGCTGGCGCGGGCCGTGCTGCGGCTGCGGGATCCGTGCCGAATCGCACGGATCCCGAGCAGGGATCAGGTCCCGGAGTAACCCGGACTCGCCACGGCCCTGGTGCCCGGCGGCGTCCGTCGGGCTGTCGACCCGTGACGGACGCGCACAGCGGCTGAAGCGCACCTGGTGCTCGAAGCTCCCAGTGGGGCTGGGAACTACTCAGCGACCGGCGGACGCGCTCCCGGCCATCACCTTGGCGCCGGCGGCGGCCGTGGCGGCCGCGGTGGCCTCGGCCTCGCCGGCCGCGGCGGCGGCGCGGGCCTGTTCCTTGCGCCGGGCCCGGTAGGCGGCCACGTTCGCGCGGGTGGCGCAGCGGTCGGAGCAGTAGCGGCGCGAGCGGTTGGTGGAGGTGTCGATGAACACCTCGCGGCACGGCGCGGCCTGGCAGACGCCGAGCCGGTCGAAGCCGAGCTCGGTGGCCTGCACGGCCAGCCCCATGGCGGCCTTGGCGCCGTAGACCGCGGCGATCGTCGGCGCGCCCTCGGCCAGGTGCAGGTGCCAGGAGGCGCCGTCGTGGTCGGTGACCACCGGGCGGATCGGGTACTGCTTCATCAGGGAGTTGAGCACCTGGACGGCGCGCGGCACCCGGCCGGACTCGGCGGCGTCGAAGACCTCGCGGAGCCGGTCCCGGATGGCGCGCAGCTCCGCCACGTCGGCGTTGGTGACCCGGCACCTGCCTTCGGTCGCCAACAGCTCCTTGGCCTGCTCACACGTGGTGAGCGTGTCCCGGTGCCGATAGGGGTCGGCGGTGTTCACCAGCGACACCGCCCGGTCTGCGTAGGATGCGAGTTCCACGGTCTTCGTCCTTGTTCGCCATCAGTGGCGCCAGGCGCCCGATGCCCGACGTTCTGCTCGTTTAGTAGCCATGACGGTACGCCGTTCGGGTCCTGTACGCGAGGGTCAATTCATCACCGTTTCAACAATCACCTCATCCGATGTTTGTTGAGAACGTCCAAAAGGCTCTCGCGGGGCACCGGCCGGCGGTGCCCCGCGACGGAACTCAATCGCTCCAGCTCAGCGCACTTTCGCCAGGAACGCCTGGGTGCGCGCGTGTTGAGGTTCGGCGATGACCTGCCTGGCGTCTCCGTGCTCCACGATGATCCCGCCGTCCATGAACGCCACAGTGTCCCCGACGTCCCGGGCGAAGCCCATCTCGTGGGTCACCACGATCATCGTCATCCCGGACTCGGCGAGCTGGCGCATCACCGCCAGCACGTCCCCGACGAGTTCGGGGTCCAGGGCCGAGGTCGGCTCGTCGAACAGCATCAGCGCGGGCTGCATGGCCAGCGCCCGGGCGATCGCCACCCGCTGCTGCTGGCCGCCGGACAGCTGGGTGGGGTAGTTGCCGGCCTTGTCCGACAGCCCCACCTGCTCCAGGTGCTCGCGGGCTTCGGCGATGGCCACGCCCTTGGACTTGCCCAGGACCTGGATCGGCGCCTCGATGATGTTCTCCAGCGCGGTCATGTGCGGGAACAGGTTGAACCGCTGGAACACCATGCCGATCGTGCGCCGTTGTCTGGCGACGTCGCGGTCGTGCATCTCGTACAGCCGGTCGTTCTTATGGTGGTAGCCGACCAGCCGGTCGTGCACACTGATCCGCCCGGCGTCGACCTTCTCCAGGTGGTTCACGCAGCGCAACAAGGTCGACTTGCCCGAGCCGGAGGGGCCGATCAGGCAGGCCACCTCACCCTCGCGGACCGTCATGGACACGCCCCGCAGGACGGGCAGCCGGCCGAAGGACTTGTAGACCTTGTCGATCTCGACGGCCACCGCGTTGCTCGGGGCGTCGGGTACGAGGTCGGCGGTCATCGCAGCGTCTCCCTGATCTCCGCGGCGCGGCTGCGTCTGGTACGGAACAACAGGTTCGCGCGCAGCAGCTTCTGGAACGGCGTCGGCGGCAGGTTCCGGGTGGAGCCGCGGGCGTAGTGCCGCTCGATGTAGTACTGGCCGATGGACAGCACCGTGGTGAAGAACAGGTACCACAGCGAGGCCACCACGTAGAACGGGATCGCCTTGAAGTACAGGTGGATCGCCGACTCGCTGGCGTCGGTCAGCTCCACCACGCCGATCACCGAGGCCAGCGAGGAGGTCTTCAGCATGCTGATGACCTCGTTGCCGGTCGGCGGGATGATCACCCGCATCGCCTGCGGCAGCACGATCCGGCGCATGATCTTCGAGCGCCGCATGCCCAGCGAGGCCGCGGCCTCGCTCTGCCCCTCGTCCACCGACAGGATGCCGGCCCGGACGATCTCGGACATGTACGCGGCCTCGTTCAGGCCCAGGGCCAGCACCGCCGCGGTGAACGCGGTGATCGTGGAGTTGGTGTCCAGGTGGAAGAACTGCGGCCCGAACGGGACGCCGAAGCCGACCTGCTGGCCGACCAGCGCCGCGATGTTGTTCCAGAACAGCAGCTGGACCAGGACCGGGGTGCCGCGGAAGAACCACGTGTACAGCCACGCGGCGGTCGCCGACACCGGATTGCTGGACAGCCGCATCACCGCCAGTAGCACGCCGCCGACGATGCCGATGACCATCGCGTAGACGGTCAGCTCCAGGGTGACCCAGATCGCCTGGATGATGGTGTGCCAGAACAGCCACTGCCGGACCAGGTCCCAGCCGAAGTTCTTGTTGGTGACCAGCATGTGGGCGAACATGGCCACGAACAGCAGCAGGATGATCGCGCTGATCCATCGGCCGGGCCGGCGTACCCGCACCGCACGGATCGGGGCGGGTCCGATCGCCGCGGCGAGCGCGTCGTCCGCGCCCGCCGTCGGATTGTTGTCAGTCACCGGCGGCTCAGCTCGTCGCCTGGTTCAAGCCCGGGGTCGTGTAGTCGCCGGCCTGGATCCCGTACTTGCTGGTGAGCTTGTGGTAGGTGCCGTCGGCCACCAGGTCCTTCAGGGCGGCCAGGAACGCCTGCGACAACCCGCTGTTGGTCTTGGAGATGGCGATGCCGTAGGGGGCGCCGGAGTAGATCGCGCCGACCGCCTGGAAGTTGCCGCTGTTGGCGTAGTAGTCGACGACCGGGGAGTCGGCGAGCACCGCGTCGCAGCGGCCCGAGGACAGGGACTCGTTGATCTGGTCCTCGGTGTCCTGGGACAGGGTCTTGATGTCCTTCTTGCCGGCCGCCTCGCAGGCCTTGTTGCGGGTGGGGATGTCCGGGCTCTCCTGGATCGTCCCCTTCTCCACGCCGATCGTCAGGCCGCACAGCGACAGGTCGGTGGGGGAGTTGTCGGTCAGGTTCTTCGGGTTGCCCTTGAGGACCATCAGCTTGGTGCCGGCGTTGAAGTAGGTCACGAAGTCGTCGACGCCTTCGCGTTCCTTGTTGTCGGTGATCGAGGACATGCCGGCGTCGTACTTGTCGGTGGAGATGCCGGTCACGATGTCGTTGAAGGTGACGTTGGCGAAGTTGGCCTTCAGCCCCAGCTTCGCGGCGATCGCGTTGCCCATGTCCACGTCCCAGCCGACGATGTTGCCGTTCTGGTCCTTGGACTCGTTCGGCGGGTAGCTGGGGTCGGTGGCGATGGTGATGACGCCCTTGCTCTTGATCGCCGCCGGGACCAGCGCGGCGGCCGCGCTGTCGACGGAGCCCGAACCAGAGGAGGAGGCGGTCGAGGAACCGGAACTGGACGATCCGGCCGCGGACGAGGTGCTGCCGGTGGACGACGACCCGCCCGGCTTGCTGCCGCTTCCGCAACCGGCTGCGGTGAGGACCAGTGCGATCCCCGCGGCCCCGACTATGACGGCCCTGGAAGTTCTCCCGGCGCGCATGTGTTCTCCTCCTGGTGGGTGATCGATTACCCGCTCAAGCAATGTTCATGAGGTACGGTGCTGGAATCCTCGCATCGGCAAATGGCTGTTGAACATAGGCAGCCATGTAAAAATCGCATCACGGGCGAACCCCGTGCCGTCGGTGCGACAGCGTCGAACGGACCCATCGGTGCTCGTGGAACGCGGTACGGACCAACCTCCGACTGCAGTGAGACGACCCGGCGAGCCTCCCCTCCATCCCTCAACAGGTTCACGGTCCGGTCTTTCCCCGTTCCCTCAACAAGCCGCGCGCGGCAGCTAGGGGTAAGCCATGTCAGGGCAGCTCATCCCGACCCAGTCCATCCAGAGTGACCCCGCCGGAGGCGAGAAGCCGGTCTTCGACCTGCATCGCGGCGGCAAGATGGAGGTGCGCTCCACGGTCCCGCTCCGGGACCGCGCGGACCTCTCGCTGGCGTACACGCCGGGTGTCGCAGAGGTCTGCACCGCCATCGCCGAGCGTCCGGAGCTCGCGATGGACTACACCTGGAAGGCGAACACCGTCGCGGTGGTCACCGACGGGACCGCCGTGCTGGGCCTGGGCGACATCGGGCCGCTGGCCGCGCTCCCGGTGATGGAGGGCAAGGCGGTGCTGTTCAAGCAGTTCGGCGGCGTCGACGCCGTCCCGATCTGCCTGGACTGCACGGACGTGGACGAACTGGTGGAGACCGTGGCCCGGCTGGCCCCGGCCTTCGGCGGCATCAACCTGGAGGACATCTCCGCGCCGCGCTGCTTCGAGGTGGAGCGCCGGCTCCAGGAGCGGCTGGACATCCCGGTGTTCCACGACGACCAGCACGGCACGGCGATCGTGCTGCTGGCCGCGCTGCGCAACGCCGCCGAGGTGGTGGACCGGCCGCTGGCCGACCTGCGCGCGGTGATCTCCGGCGCCGGCGCGGCCGGCGTGGCGATCGCCAAGATCCTGCTGGACGCCGGGATCGGCGACCTGACCGTGGTGGACTCCCGCGGGATCGTCTCGGCGGCGCGCACCGGCCTGACCCCGGTCAAGACCGAACTGGCGGCGATCACCAACCGCTCCGGCCTGACCGGCGGGCTGGCCGAGGCGATGCGCGGAGCCGACGTCTTCATCGGCGTGTCCAGCGGCCGGGTCCCCGAGGAGTACGTGGCCACCATGGCCCCGAACGCGATCATCGCGGCGATGGCCAATCCCGACCCGGAGATCCACCCGGACGTGGCGCACAAGTACGCGGCGGTCGTGGCCACCGGGCGCTCCGACTTCCCCAACCAGATCAACAACGTCCTGGCCTTCCCGGGCGTCTTCGCCGGGGCCCTGTCGGTGCGCGCCTCCCGGATCACCGAGGGCATGAAGCTGGCCGCCGCCGAGGCCCTGGCCGCTGTGGTCGCCGGTGAGCTGGCCCCGGACAAGGTGATCCCGAGCCCCTTCGACGAGCGCGTCGCGCCCGCGGTCACCGCGGCCGTGGCCGACGCCGCCCGCCGTGACGGGGTCGCGCGACTGTAGCCGAGGCTGTATTAATGCTCACGGAACACCGGTGTGCGGCGGCTGCTCAGGAGCCGCCGGGCGCCGGTGTCCGTCATTGACGGCCTTTCGCTACTTTCCTCACCCCGCGAGGATCGGCCTTAGGCAGACGGCGGCTTTCCCGCCTTCACGGCGCGGATCCCGAACATGTCGGGGATGTCGGCCGCCCCGGACTCGGCGGTCCGTACCAGGTGCAGGCCGGCCGCCGTGAAGGCGTTCAGCAGGTCGGACAGCGGGACGTGCCAGGCGCCGACCCGGCTGCGGACGCCGGTGGCGTTCCACGAGTCGAAGCTGCGGGACCGGTCGCCGTAGCGCTGGTCGATCGTGATGCGCTCCGGATCGGTGCGGTCGGCGAAGGAGCCGACGTAGCACGGGTGCAGTCCGATGTGGGCGAAAACGCCGCCGGGGCGCAGCACGCGCGCTATCTCGCGGACGGCCCCGGGGTAGTCGGGCATGTCGGTGCTCGCCAGCACGCAGGAGACGGCCGACACGGAGCCGTCGGCGATCGGGAGCCGGGTGGCGTCCGCCGCGGCCACCGGCAGCCGGGCTCGGGCGTGGCGCAGCTGGCCGCGCGACAGGTCGACCCCGACCGGGCTCCAGCCCAGCTGCTCCAGCACCGCGGCATGGGCCCCGGTGCCGCAGCACACGTCCAGGCAGGTGCCGGACCCGGGCCCGAGCAGGCCGCCGAGCACGCCGTGCAGACGCTCGATGTAGTCGCCGCTCACCGCGGGCGACATGTAGTCGTTGTACCAATCAGCGAACGGGTCGTAGGCCGCGGCCGTCTCGGTCTCCACACTCCCGAGGCTACGCATCCCGGCCACACTGTGCGGGCGCCATGGCGCCCTCGCCGCGCATGCGGTGAAGTGGAGGCATGACCTCTCACGATCCTGATGCCCGAGTCCTCGCCTTCGACCTAGACGGCACCCTCGCCGAATCCAAGTCCGCGATCACCCCGCGCATGGCCGGCCTGCTGGTCCGGCTGCTGGACGAGGTCCAGGTGTGCATCATCTCCGGCGGTGCGTTCCCCCAGTTCCAGGCCCAGGTCCTGGACCACCTGCGGGCCGCCCCGGAACAGCTGGCCCGGCTGAACCTGATGCCCACCAACGGCACCCGCTACTACCTGTACCGCGACAGCGCGTGGCGCGAGATCTACGCCGAAGACCTGCCGGAGGAGACGAAGCGCAAGGTCATCGACGTCCTGACCGAGGGCGCCAAGACTCTCGGCCTGTGGGAGCAGGACACCTGGGGCGACATCGTCGAGGATCGCGGCAGCCAGATCACCTTCTCCGCCCTCGGCCAACAGGCACCCGTGGCCGCGAAGACCGCCTGGGACCCGGACGGCTCCAAGAAGGAACGCCTGCGCTCCTGGGCCGCCGAACGCCTCCCGGGCTTGGAGGTGCGCAGTGGCGGCACCACCTCGATCGACGTCACGGCGCAGGGCATCGACAAGGCTTACGGCATGCGCAAGCTGATGGCCGAGCTGCACGTCGGGATGGGCGACATCCTGTTCGCCGGGGACCGGCTGGAGCCGCAGGGGAACGACCACCCGGTCGAGGCGATGGGGATCCGGTCGGTGGCGGTGAAGCGGTGGCAGGACACTGCGGACTTCGTGGAGCGGTGGTTGGAGAGCTAGGAGGCTGGCTGGTCGCGGGATGCTGCTTCCGCGGCGACTCGGTCTCGCGCTCGCCCGAGCTCGCCGGACCTTGTCGGCGCTACAAGATCCCGGCTGGTCGCGGGATGCTACTTCCGCTACGCCTCGGGCTCGGAATCGGCCTCGACCTCGCGCTCGCCTGAGCTCGCCGGACCTTGTCGGCGCTACAAGATCTGCTTCAGGACCGGCTCGGCCTTACTCTTCGCCATCAGCCGTGCCCAGCCACGCGCCTGGGGCGTCGGCAGCCGCATCGGGGCGGCGACCCGCAGCAGGTCGCCGTCCTCCGGCACCCGGCGCTCGCCGTCCGGTGTGACCAGACACCAGCGGTCCTCGACCAGGCGCGGCAGCCCCGGCCGCCATTCATCGCCGTCGCTCAGCTCCCACAGCAGTGTCCTGGCCAGCGGGCCGGTGACCGGGTGCGTGATGTAGTGCTCGATCCAGTCGTCCGTGGGGATCTCGCGGTGCTCCTTCTGCGCCGACTCCAGGCGGGTGCGGGCCGCGCGCACCGCCGTACGCAGTTTGGCGGCCAGCTCTGTGACCTCGCCCAGCGCGCCCTGGTCGACGGTCGCGGCCGTCGGCTTGCCGGCCAGTGCCCGGCCGTCGCCCGAGGCCCGGCCGCGGCTCTCGTGGTAGCCGACCTTCACCCGGCCGCCGGCCTCGACCCGCACCACCGCGACGTGGTCCGGTCCCAGCGTGATCCGTCGGCGGCTGTCCCGGTCCAGGCCGAAGGTGTCGACGCTCCACTCCGGGGCGTCCGACAGGGTGCGCAGCCGACGCTTCAGCTCCGCGTACGCCGCCTTCCGCACCGCCGCCAACGGTGCCTCGGAAGCCAGCCGGTGCAACGCCGGCGGCACCAACTCCCCGGGTACCGTGCCGAGCGCCCGGACCGCGGCCCGCGCCAGGGGCGTCGACCAGGTCGTGAGCCCGGACTCCTGGGTGGCCAGCCGGACCAGCAGCGGCACCGCCTCCTCGGCGGGCAACAGAGCCATGGCCCTGATGACGCCGGCGACGAACTCGGCGGACTCCGGCCAGGCCGCGTGCTCCTTCCCGGCCAGACGGTGCAGCGCGACCCCTGCCTGCGGCGCCTGGACCTGACGGCGCGCGAGGGCCGGCTGCCACTGTGAGCCGAGCTCACAGTGGTCCAGCAGATCGCCGACGCCGGGATCATCCGCGAGCGGACCGAGCAGCCGCGCATACCTGCCGACCTCGAGCTCACGCCACGGGACGCGGTCCGAAGCCTCGGGCGGAGCCGGTTCCCCATCGGAGGCAACCTGCGAAGCGGCCAACGCCTGTCGATCGTTGCCGCCTGGCTCCAGTTCCGCCGGCTCCGGCACCGTCGGCTCCGGTTCCGCCGTCCCCTGGGCGCCGGCTCGCGGCTGTGCCGCTGCCGCCGCCTGGACACCGCTCTCCGGCTGCGCCGCCTCCGCCGCGCCGCGCCGCTCACGCCGCCTTGACGACGTTCCAGGTTAGCCGCCTAGGCGCGCCGTGAGGCTCAGGTGTTCTTCAAGAAGCCTTAACCTCCGTCTTTCACCAAGAGCATGATCGGGTCGTCTGATTCAGGGTGCTGATGGTTTCCGG
>NZ_JAAFZA010000203.1 GCF_015356865.1 Catenulispora pinisilvae | reverse complement strand
GGTCTGGGGTCTGGGCTCTAAGTCTGGGGTCTGGGGTCTGGGCTCTGAGTCCGGGGTCTGGGGTCTGGGGTCTGGGCCGGCTTACGCCAACGTCTCCGCCGCGGCTCCGACGCCCGCGCTCTCGGCGTCGGAGTCCGCCAGCAGCCTGCCGTCGCCGATGGTGATCACCCGGTCGGCGAGGTCCATCATCAGCGGGTCGTGCGTGGCCACCAGGGCGGTCACGTTCTCCGCCGCGACCACGGCGCGCAGCAGGCGCATCACCGCGCGGCCGGTCTCGGAGTCCAGCTGGCCGGTGGGCTCGTCGGCGATCAGCACCCGCGGGGAGTTGGCCAGCGCCCGGGCCAGCGCCACCCGCTGCTGCTGGCCGCCGGAGAGCTCGCCGGGCCGCTGCTTCATGTGGTCGCCGAGGCCGACCATGTTCAGCAGCAGCTCCACGCGCTCCTCCCGCTCGGCGACCGCGGTCTTGCGCAGGCGCAGCGGGATGCCGACGTTCTCGGCCGCCGACAGGATCGGGATCAGCGCGAAGGACTGGAACACGAACCCGAACAGGTCTCGGCGCAGCGCCGCCAGCTCCTTCTCCCCCAGGTTCCGGCCCGGTCCGGCGAGTTGCCTGCCATTCACGGCGATCCGTCCGGCGTCCGGCTTGTCCAGGCCGCCGATCAGGTTCAGCAGCGTGGTCTTGCCCGAGCCGGAGCGGCCGACGATCGCGCACAGCTGCCCCTCGGGCACCGCGAACGACACGTCCTCGACCGCGTGCACGGCGTTCTCCCCCGAGCCGAACGTCCGGCGCAGCCCCTCGATCTCGATCATGTCCCCCACCGGACTAGTCCTCCTCGCTCGCCGGGCTGGTGGAACCCGCGGGACCGGCGGCACCGCGCGCCAGGTCCGGCCACACCCCGATGTGGTCGGGGTTCTTCGCCACCCGCACCCGGTCCTTCATCCGCAGCGCCTCCAGGTACTCCTTCGGCAGCTGCACCCGGCCGGCCCGGTCCAGGACCGCGAACTGCTCGGCCGTCGAGTCCTCCCCGCCGCGCCGCAGCATCTCGGTCGAGGTGCGGCCGTCGCGGATCTCCACGGTGCGCTGGACCTGGTCGGTCACCTCGTGGTCGTGGGTCACCACCACGATGCTGACCCCGAGCTCGCCGTTCGCGGTGCGCAGCGCGTCGAACACCTGCTGGCTGGTGGCCGAGTCCAGCTCACCGGTCGGCTCGTCGGCGAACACCACCTCGGGGTCGTTGGCCAGCGCCACCGCGATCGACACCCGCTGCTGCTCGCCGCCGGACATCTGCCCGGGACGCCGGTCGGCGCAGTGGGCGACGCCCAGCAGGTCCAGCAACTCGGTCGAGCGGCGCCGCGCGTACTTGCGCTTCTTGCCGGCGAACCCCATCGGCAGCGCGACGTTGTCCGCGGCGTTCAGGTACGGCAGCAGGTTGCGCGCGGTCTGCTGCCAGATGAAGCCGACCGTCTCGCGCCGGTAGCGCAGCCGGTCGCGGCCCTTCATGGTGAGCAGGTCGTAGCCGCCGACCTTGGCCACCCCGGCGGTCGGGGTGTCGAGCCCGGACAGGATGTTCAGCAGCGTGGACTTGCCGCTGCCGGAGGCCCCGACGATCGCCACCAGCTCCCCGGCCCGCACCAGGAGGTCCAGACCCTGGAGGGCCTGGACCTCGATGCCGTCGGTCTTGTAGATCCGGACCAGGTTGTCGCAGACGATCTTGGCGTCCCCGCCGTAGACCTCTTTGGGCCGCGTCGCCGCGAGCTCAAGCTCCTGAAGGGTGCTCATGCGCGTTAGGACGTGCGGTCCCGCTGTGCGCGTTGCGGTCGTTATGGAACGGTGACCATCCGGTCGGGTGCGCCCCGACAGTGTCCGGCAGCCAGCCGGGCTCGCCGATCAGGCCCTTGTGCAGCGAGCCGCTGACCTGGTGCCGCGAGGGGCCCTCGGAGCTGCGGAACCAGCCCCGCAGGATGTGGATGTCCGGGACCTCGCGCTTGCACCAGGCGACCAGCGAGTCCAGCACCGCGTTGCGCTCCCCGCTGACCCGCATCATGCGCGGGAAGGACGCCGGGAAGGTGACCGCGTTCTTCATGTCGGAGACCACGCCGTGCGCCAGGTTGGAGGCGGTGCTGGCGCGGTCGTGGCTCTGCGGCCAGGGCGCCCCGAGCCGCAGGCCCTCGGTCTCCGGCTCGCCGAGCAGCACCACGTCCACCGTCCGGCCGTCCGGGGCGCCGAAGCTGATCCGGCCGGCCCGGGCCCAGACGTACAGGCGGGTCAGCGGCAGGTCGCGCACCAGGGCACCGGAACCCTCGCGCCAGCGGAGCAGCTGGACGCGCCCGGGCTGGGAGTCGTCCCAGTCCTCGCGGGCCACTGTGCGCAGCGCGCACACCTCATGGCCGTAGACGGCGGGGAAGCCGTAGCGACGGGCTTCCGGGGCGGTTGCTTCGGCGGCTTCTTCGGGTTGCCGGGTCTCGGACATGGCCACACCTACCTATCAGGGCACCCCCCGAGCTTCCTTCCTGCCACCATCGTGAACCCGCCGGCCGGCAAATGCGAGCGGTGTGGGAGGGTGCGTTTTCGGCGTTAGGGTCGAAGACATGCGTGACGATCAACTTCCGGCACCCCAGCCCCACGCGTGTTCGGTGTTGTCCCGGGAACTGGGCGAACCGGTGGCCGGGACCGGGGCGGTGGCCGGCGCGTGGCTGCTGCTGGAACAGCCGGGGCCGTGGGGCCGGGCGGCTGTCACCGAGAGCCGGCTGGACCAGAGTCTGGGCGCCGAGTTGGAGGGACGGACGGCCGGGACCGGCATTCGGCTGGCGCTGATCCGCCGGGTGGAGGACCACCACGAGCATGAGCCGGCGCACCGGCGGTGGTACGCGGCCTCGACGCATCCGAAGCGGACGTGGCTGGCGACCGGGGTGGTGGCGTATCCGACCGACCTGCTGAAGCTCGATTTCGCCGCGCTGGACGCCGGGGACCGGCGGGCGGTGGACGCTCTGGAGCATGTGTTCCTGGATACGCCGCTGCTCGGGGTGTGTACGAACGGGAAGCGGGACGCCTGCTGCGCGACGGTGGGGCGGCGGGTCGCGGTCGAGGTGGAGGCGCTGGAGGCGGCTGCTACGGCAGCCTCGGCGGCTCCGACTGCTTCGGCGGGTCTGACTGCCTCGGCGGCTCTGCCTGCTTCGGCGGCTCCGGCCTCATCCGGGCTGGGTGCCGACACCGCGCCCGCGGTCTGGGAGATCACGCACCTCGGCGGGCACCGGTTCGCGCCGACCGCGGTGGTTCTGCCGTCCGGGTACTCCTACGGCCGGCTGGACCCGGCCTCGGCGTCCCGGGTCCTGGCCTCGGCCCGGCAGGGGCGGATGGTCGTGGACGGCTGCCGGGGGCGCTCGACGTGGTCGCGTCCCGGGCAGGTCGCGGAGCTGGCGGTGCGGGACGCGCTGGACGAGTCCGCGGACGGCGTGTTCGCGGTCGCGTCGGTGACGGCCACCGCCGGCGACCCGGAGCCGGCCTGGACGGCGGTCGTCGAGCACGAAGACGGCCGGGCCTACGAGGTGTCGGTCCGGGGCTCGTACGCGCTGGTCCCGCGTCCGGAGAGCTGCGGCAAGGCCGACGGCACACCGCTGGAACTGCGGGCGGGCGGCGTCGATAAGATCCGTTGATATGACTGATGTGCCGTTGACCGGGATCAAGAACGCACGCGACATCGGCGGGCTGCGGACGGAGTCGGGGGCGGTCGTCCGGCCGCTGCGGCTGCTGCGCACCGCGCGCCTGAACCGGCCGACGGAGGCGGACCTGGCCTGGCTGGCGTCGATCGGCCTGCGGACGGTGATCGACCTGCGGCAGTCCTTCGAGATCGCGGCCTGGCCGGACGACCTCGGCGACCTGCCGGTCGAGCGGGTCAACGTGGCCCCGACGCTGGACAGCTCCGGCACCGGGACGTTCTTCGACCTCTACCTGCTGTGGCTGGACCGCAGCGGAGAGGCGTTCGCCACCGCGGTGAAGGCGTTGGCCCGGCCCGGCGCGCTGCCGGCGCTGGTGCACTGCACGGCGGGCAAGGACCGGACCGGCGTGCTGGTGGCGATGGTGCTGGACCTGCTCGGGGTCGGCGACAAGGCGATCGTCGCGGACTACCTGATTTCGAACGAGAACCTGTCGAAGGATCGGGGGGACATCATCTTCGAGCATCCGATCAGCGAGGAGCTGATCTCCGGGTCGCTGGAGCACGTGCGGGAGCGGTTCGGGAGCGTCGCGGGGTACCTGGCGGCGCACGGGGTGACCGACGAGGAGATCGCCGCGCTGCGGGACGGACTCCTGGACGGGTAGCGCGTAGCGGTCTCAGCCTTCGAAGGAGCTCAGCCCTTCGAAAGACCTCAGCCCTAAAGAAACTCAGCCCTCGAAGAACCTCAGCTCCCCGCGGAGACCTCAGCCCTCGAAGAAGTCGTGGAGGTGCAGGTCGATGGCGATGAGCCCGTCGTCACCGGCGGCGATGAGCAGCCCGTCGCCGCCGAGCGCCAGGGCCTTCGGGGCCCAGCCCAGCGGGATGGGGCGGCCGGTGCGGGCGTCGTCGAGGTCCCAGACCGTGACGTAGCCGTCGGACCAGGCCACGGCCGCGACCGGGCCCAGCTCGGTGAGCGCGGCCGTGACGGCGGTGACCGGCACTCCGCGGTCCTCCACCGGCAGCAGGCTGGCGTCGGCCGGCACCGCCCACAACCGGAAGGTGCCGTCCTGCCCGCCGGACAGCGCGAACAGCACGTCCACCTCGGGCATCCAGATGGCCGCCACCGCGGTCACCGCCCCGGAGTGCTGGTCCTCGGGATCGGCGATGAGTTCCTCGGTCCCGGCGTGCCACACGTGGACGCGGCCGTCCGCTGCGCCGAACACCAGCGCCTCGCGCGCGACCGCCACCGCGGTCACGACGGTCTCGGGCAGCACGTCGCGCACCGCCGCCACCGCCCCGCGCGGAGCCCCCGGGCCCAGCGCGGCCAGGCGGCGGCTGGAGTCGGTGAGGACCAGGCTGGGCGCGGCGTCCACGACGGCGGCGGTGCGGGCCTTGACCATCACCGGGGCCGCCGGACGCCCGATGATCCGACCGCTGCGCGGGTCGAGGCGGTAGGCGCGGGCCAGGTCGTCGATGGCGACCAGGACCTGCGGCGGGACCGGCTCGGGGTCGGGGAGCCAGGCACCGGCCGAGGAGGAGGTGACCGGGGTGAGGAGGATGCCGGGGCTGGCGTGGGCGGCCGGGGGTGCTTCGACGAGTTCGGCGACGGCGGTCGGCTGGCCTGGCTGGCTGGCTTGGCCCGGGTCGCCCGGGTGGCTTGCCAGGTTTGGCTCGGCTGGCTGACTCGGCGGCGCGGCGCCGGGGTCGGCAGGCTCGGACCCGCCGATGCCCACTGCGGCGAGGTCGTTCTTGACACCGGCCTGTGGCACCGCCGCCAAACCCGCCGCGACATCGACGACCGCGGCCGGCGGATTCACCAGCCCCGCCGCCACCGCGAGCGCCGCCACCGGCCCCGGCCACGGCATGGGCCGCGGCGTGTCCGGCGGCAGCGGACGCCAACCGGCCCAGCGGGTGAACCACGGGATCGGGTCGCCGACGGTCGCGCCGTCCGAGGGCCGCGTGCCGCGCGTGTAGGGCGCGACCGCCTCGGCCAGCGAGTGGTCGCCCACCGCGAGCGCCGCGCCGTGCAGGATCGCCGCCCGCTCGGGAATGGTCGTGGAGTTGGTCAGCGCCTGCCCGGCCACCCGCCAGGCCGCCCGCGTCCCCGGCGCGACCGCGCTGCCGAGCGCGTCGATGGCCGTGGACAACGCGGGCTGCTGCACCAGCACCAGGTTCGCCGGTTCCAGCACGATCTGGTCCGCGATGCCCTCGCGGAACGCGACGTCGAACGGCACCGCCGCGAGCTTCCACGGCCGCTCGTCGCTGGCGGCGAGCAGCCCGGCGTGCCGGTGCGAGGCCAGGCTCAGGATCTCGCGCGCCTTGGTGGGGTTCGGATACGCCTGCGGGGCCGCCGCGCCCCCGGAGGGCACCAGGTCGTCCAGCCACGCCGCGAACTCGGCCCGATCGGTCCACCGCGCCTCGCCCAGATCGATCACGGTCGCCGGCGCCTCGGCCCCGGCCGCGATCTCGGCCACGTCGGTCCGCGCCGACTCCACGATCAGCCGCACCCCGGGGACCGTCGACAACGGCGCCAGGAGTTCGGCGATCACGGCCTCGCGCGCCGAGCCGTCGCGCAGATGGCCGGCGAGATCGAGCTCGGAGATCAGGATCGTGACGCGCGACCAGCGGCCGACGTCGTCGCCGGCTATGGGCGAACTCGCCAGGTCCCAGGTGGCCGACCGGCTGGCCGGGACGCGAGCGGCCCGGTCGGCGGGGTCGTTGTTCGAACCCTGGTCACCCGGATCGCCGACCGCCGCCACGGCGACGGTCACTTTGGCAGCGGCGTCACCGGCCGCTTCAGGCACCGCGCCCAGGCCCGCGCCCAGGCCTGCGCCGAGCGTCGCTCCGCCGCTGAGCCCGTCGGCCGCGACCCCGTCCGCGACTCCCGGCCCGAACCCCGAGCCCCCGAGTCCACTCGCGGATTCGCTTCCGGCCCCCGTCACACTCTCCCGCAGCCGTCCCCCGATGGCCGCGGCCAATCCCGCCGCGCCGCCGACCGTCACCCCGAGCTGCCCGGCCAGCTGCCAGGCCAGCACCCGCGGCGTCAGCCCGCGGGCCGAGACCCACGCGAACCGTTCGTCATCGGCGGCCTGCGCCAACACCGCCAGCTCCGAAGCCGCCCACGCCAGCGTGAACGTCTTTCCCGCGCCCCGGGGCCCGGTCACCAGCAGCAGGCTCGGCGCGACCGCTTCCGCGGCCCCCGCTCCCGCCCCGGTCCCGATCCCGGCGCCAGAGACACCAGAGCCGGCGTCGGCTCGCCCCGGCCCCGTCAGCCACCCCATCACCGCCCGGCACACGGCGCCCCGTCCGGCCGGCAGCACCGAACTGGGTGCGGCCGGCCCGCCCACCGAGGCCACGGCTAGACGTCGATCCGGGATCGGTCCAGGACCGCCGCGGAGCTGATGATGAACTCCCGGCGGGGCGCCACGTCGTTGCCCATCAGCAGGTCGAAGGCCTTGTCCGCGGACTCCCCGTCGGCCACCGTGATGCGCCGCAGCGTCCGGTGGCGGGGATCCATGGTGGTCTCCGCCAGCTGGTCGGCGTCCATCTCGCCGAGGCCCTTGTAGCGCTGGATCGGCTCCTTGATCCGCTTGCCCTTCTTCATCAGCTCGGCGACCGTGCGGCGCATCTCGTTGTCCGAGTAGGTGTAGATGTACTCGTTCTTCGCCCGGCCCGCGCCGATCACCTCGATGCGGTGCAGGGGCGGGACGGCCGCGTAGACGCGTCCGGCCTCCAGCATCGGCCGCATGTAGCGGTGGAACAGGGTGAGCAGCAGGCAGCGGATGTGCGAGCCGTCGACGTCGGCGTCGGCCATCAGGATCACCTTGCCGTAGCGCGCCTGGTCCAGGTCGAACGAGCGGCCGCTGCCGGCCCCGACGACCTGGATGATGGCCGCGCACTCGGTGTTCTTCAGCATGTCGGCGATCGAGGACTTCTGGACGTTGAGGATCTTGCCGCGGATCGGCAGCAGCGCCTGGAACTCCGAGTTGCGGGCGGCCTTGGCCGAGCCCATCGCCGAGTCCCCCTCGATGATGAACATCTCGGAGCGGTCGACGTCGTCGGAGCGGCAGTCGGCCAGCTTGGCCGGCAGCGCCGAGGTCTCCAGCGCGTTCTTGCGGCGCTGCGCCTCCTTGTGCTGCCGGGCGGTGATGCGGGTGCGGGCGGCGTTGGCGATCTTCTCCAGGACGCCGCGCGCCATCGGCTTGTCGGCGCGCTTGGCCGAGGTCAGGAAGTCCTTGAACGCGTTGTCCACGACCCGGGTCACGATCCGGTTCGCCGCCGGGGTGCCCAGGACCTCCTTGGTCTGGCCCTCGAACTGCGGCTCGGCCAGCCGCACGGTGACCACCGCGCTCAGCCCCTCGAAGACGTCCTCGCGGATCACGTCGTCGTCGTTGACCTTCAGCAGCTTGCTGGCCCGCAGTTGCTCGTTCGCCGCCTTCAGCAGCCCCTTGCCGAAGCCGACCAGGTGGGTGCCGCCCTTGGGGGTGGCGATGATGTTCACGAACGAGCGGATCACGGTGTCGTAATCGGTGCCCCAGCGCAGCGCCACGTCCACGGTCAGCTCGCGCTCGATGTCGGCCGGGGTCATGTGCCCCTGCTCGTCGAGCACCGGCACGGTCTCGGTGAACTTGCCGGAGCCGGTGAACCGCAGGGTGTCGGTGATCGGCCGGTCCGGGGCCAGGAACTCCACGAACTCCGAGATGCCGCCGGCGTAGGAGAAGACCTCCTCGTTGTCCCCGCCGTCCCGCTGGTCGACGACCTTGATCGTCAGCCCCGGCACCAGGAACGCGGTCTGCCGGGCCCGGGCGTGCAGCTCCTCCAGGACGAACTCAGCGTCCTTGAGGAAGATCTGGCGGTCCGGCCAGAACCGGGTGCGGGTGCCCGTGGGGGAAGCACCCTTGGCCCGGGAGACCTTGCCGACCTTGCGCAGCCCGGATTCGGGCTTGAACTTGCTGTCCGGACCATCGCCGGCGAACACCCCGGGGATGCCGCGTTGGAAGGAGATCGCGTGCACGCTCCCGGAGCGGTCGACCTCCATGTCCACGCGCGAACTCAGCGCGTTCACCACCGAGGCGCCGACGCCGTGCAGCCCGCCGGAGGCGGCGTAGGAGCCGCCGCCGAACTTGCCGCCGGCGTGCAGCATCGTCATCACGACCTCGACGCCGGAGAGCCCGGTCTTGGGCTCCACGTCGACCGGGATGCCCCGGCCGGAGTCCTTGACCTCGGCCGACCCGTCCTTGTGCAGGATGATCTCGATCTGCTCCCCGAACCCGGCCAGCGCCTCGTCCACGGAGTTGTCGATGATCTCCCACAGACAGTGCATGAGACCACGGCCGTCGTTGGAGCCGATGTACATGCCCGGCCGCTTGCGGACCGCGTCCAGTCCCTCGAGGACAAGGAGGTGCCGCGCGGTGTAGGAGCCGTCCTTTTCGGTGGACGGCGCGGGCCTGCCCTGCGCACTCACTTGCGGACCTTCCTCTCCCTCGTCGATCCGTGATCGACTCACGTCACTCGAACATAGTTTCGCATCAATGGTAGCGACGGCAGGGCCAGCGTACCGGGAGCCTCCCCCCGGCGAGACCATGTGACCGGGACAACACTCTGATGGGAGAACACTCACCCTGTGTGCCGTCGTCGACACCGAACGTTGAGTTTCCTCATGGTTCGTCCCCTTTCCCCGTACGCTCTGAGCGAACGTGACGCTTTCGACGCCGAATCACTAGCGCGGGAACACCGAACGCCTGCTTTGATGTTGTTCCGGGTACCACACAGAAAGCAGGTGCGACGTGACCACTGCAGTCCTGACTCCGACTGAGCCCCTGAAGGCTTCCGACCGCTGCGACCGCTGCGGTGCTGCTGCCTATGTGCGCGTCGTCCTGGGTGGCGGCGAGCTCCTCTTCTGCGCTCACCACGGCAAGAAGTACAGCGAGAGCCTGGCGAAGGTAGCAGTCGAGATACACGACTTCACCGACAAGCTGATCGAGACCGAGACCAAGACCACCACCGCGACCGCCACCGCTGAGGACGAGCGCTGAGGGTTCAGCGCGGCGATACCCGGCCCTGATTGCGTAGACCTGTAACGGACGATCCGATAACGGCTACTGCATGTTGCGAAAGGCCCCGGCTCCTAATGGAGCCGGGGCCTTCGCTGTCTGTGAGCTGAGTCACAGATCGGCTCGGTTGTTTCGTTGGACTCGCTGTCCGGTCGCGGGTCGTCACGCAGCCGTCATGTCGCCCGGCTCCGAGAACGCCAGCCGCTCATCGCCGAAGTCCGCGACGATCTCCAGCCGACCACCCAGCGCCTCGACATACGCGGCCAGTGTGCGCAGCTCGGTGGCTCCGTCTTTGGCATGCTCGATCGCGGAGACCCGCCCCTGGCTGATCCCCATCCGCTCCGCCACCTCAACCTGGGTCAGCCCCATCCGCCGCCGCATCTCAGCCAGGCGGAAGGCACGCTGCTCAGCCCGCAGCCGTTCCATGCCGGAAGCGATCTCGGCCTGATCCCGGGCATCAGGGAAGAACTCGTCGAGGAACCCTTGCCGGTCGTAGCTATGGGTGCTCATCGTCCTTCTTGCTCCTTCAGATATGCGGCGTAGCGGGCCTCCGCCAGCGGCACGGCAACGCGATACCAAGCATTCCACTGCCCGGCCTTGTCCCCGGCAACCAAGAGCACTGCCCGGCGCCGCGGGTCGAAGACAAACAAGATCCGCACCTCGCTCCGCCCCGTCGAGCCTGGGCGGAGCTCTTTCAGATGGTGCAACGCCGCGCCGTGGATACGGTCCGCCAACGGTCGGCCGAGTTCCGGCCCCGCCTCCAGCAACATCGAAATTGCCTGCCCCACGAGCAGGGCCGTCGAGCGATCGGTCCTACGCAACTCGTGCAGCCAAGCCCGGACCTCTGGAACCATCTCCAAGCTATAGCTCACGAGCGTCTACCTTTCTCCGAATATTACGCTTGCATAATATTCGGGGCAAACGCGCAGGCCCCCGCCCCCCACACGAGATCCTTCCAAAGGGTGAAGACAGCGAAGGGGCCCGGAGCAAACCACGCTCCAGGCCCCTGCCGACGAAACCGCCGGGACTCCTAGTCCAAGTAGTCCCGCAGCACCTGAGACCGCGACGGGTGCCGCAGCTTGGACATCGTCTTGCTCTCGATCTGCCGGATCCGCTCGCGCGTGACCCCGTAGACCTTGCCGATCTCGTCCAGCGTCTTCGGCTGGCCGTCGGTCAGGCCGAACCGCATGGAGACCACGCCCGCCTCGCGCTCGGACAGCGTGTCCAGCACCGAGTGCAGCTGCTCCTGCAGCAGCGTGAACGACACCGCGTCGGCCGGGACGACCGCCTCGGAGTCCTCGATCAGGTCGCCGAACTCGCTGTCCCCGTCCTCGCCGAGGGGGGTGTGCAGGGAGATCGGCTCCCGGCCGTACTTCTGGACCTCGACGACCTTCTCGGGCGTCATGTCCAGTTCCTTGGCCAGCTCCTCCGGGGTGGGCTCGCGGCCCAGGTCCTGGAGCATCTGGCGCTGGACGCGGGCCAGCTTGTTGATGACCTCGACCATGTGGACCGGGATGCGGATGGTCCGCGCCTGGTCGGCCATGGCGCGGGTGATGGCCTGCCGGATCCACCACGTCGCGTAGGTCGAGAACTTGTAGCCCTTGGTGTAGTCGAACTTCTCCACGGCGCGGATCAGACCCAGGTTGCCCTCCTGGATCAGGTCCAGGAACAGCATGCCGCGGCCGGTGTAGCGCTTGGCCAGGGAGACCACCAGGCGCAGGTTCGCCTCCAGCAGGTGGTTCTTGGCCCGGCGGCCGTCCTCGGCGATGATGTCCAGCTCGCGCCGGAACTCCGGGGTCAGCGGCTCGCCGTCGTTGAGCTTCTCCTCGGCGAACAGGCCGGCCTCGATGCGCTTGGCGAGCTCCACTTCCTGCTCGGCGTTGAGCAGCGGGACCTTGCCGATCTGCTTGAGGTAGTCCTTCACCGGGTCCGCGGTGGCACCGGCGGAGGCGACCTGCTGGGCCGGGGCGTCGTCCTCGTCGTCCGACAGGACGAAGCCCTCCTCCTTCGGGGTCGCCGGCCCGTCGGACTCGGTCGTCTCCTCGCCTTCCTCGCCGTCGGTGGCGGCCTCCATGTCGGGGCCGTCCTCCTCCAGCTCCAGCTCCAAGTCGACGTCTTCCTCGACTTCGGCGTCCTCGCCGTCCTCGCCCTTCTTGCCGGACGCCGCCTTCTTGGCCGGCGCCGCGGTCTTCTTCGCCGCCGCCTTCTTGCCCGGATCGGCATCGGCATCGGTTCCGTCGGCGGCCGAGGCCGCCTTCTTCGCCACGGTCTTCTTGGCCGCGCCCGGCTTGGCCGCCGCGGTCTTCTTCACCCCGGCCTTGCCGGCCTCGGTGTCCGCTTCGTCGGAAGCGCCGTTCGCGGCTGCGACGGCCGGTGCGGCGGTCTTGGCGGCGGCCTTCTTGACCGTCGTCGCCTTGGCCGCGGTGGCCGTCGTCGTCTTCTTGGCCGCGGTCTTGTTCGCCGCGGCGACGCGCTTGCGCGGCACCCCGGCACTCTGGGCGGCGTTGACCGTCAGGTCGACGCCCTCCTCGTGCAGCACGGTGGTCAGGGCTCGCATTACGCTCTTAGCCTTGGCCATCGGGATGTCCGCCTCTTCAAAGGCTTGCCGCACCTCGTCTGCGGCGATGTGTCCCTGCGCCCTGCCCCGCTCGATGAGCGCCACGAGGTGGGCGGACTCGGCGATCTCGGCGGGCAGTGGACGGGAAGTGCTGGCCGACACGAAAACCCTCTCGCTACTGGATGGCAACCACCCGCTTCCGACGTGAGCCGGGATACGGTCCGCAAGTCCTCGCGGGCCGTCTTGCTCTGTGCCGGGTTCGTGTGGAAGATTCCGATCGCGCCGCGGCTCCAACCGGTCGCACCCGGTCGTTCCGCATTGCACGCGACATAGCATTGTGGCACGCCGATGTATTCCCCCGGCACCGGATACCCGGGATCGGTGGGCACCGCCTTCCTGCACGCCCTACGACGTCCCCCGAGGCGGCGGTGCCCCGCACCACTGATCACGCCCGCCGGTCACCGACCGGGGCGGGCCGATCACCGGTCGTTCACTGTCCCCGCTGTCCGGGCAGCCCGTAGGCCGGGGCCGGCTCCTCCAGCTGCGTGGCGAGCATGGCACGCATCACACTGGCCGCGGCCGCGCCGTCGCCGGCCGCCACCTCGTCGGCCAGCCGCTGGTGCGCCGCCGCGCCGCCGTCGGTCATCGGCCCGCACGACCGGCGCCGCATGCCCGCGCTCTCGGCCGCCCCGGTGACCACCCGCGCCAGGTGCTCCACCATCCGGTTCGGGCACTCGGCGACCAGCAGCGCGTGGAACTCGCCGTCGGCCTTGGCGTAGCCGGGCTGGTCGCCGTTGGCGGCGGCCTGCTTGAGCAGCACGGCCAGCTCCGAGAGCCGGGCCGCGGCACCGTCGGAGAGCCGGCCGGCGGCCAGCTGCGCGGCCAGCGGCTCGAAGGCACAGCGCAGTTCGGCCAGTTCGCGGCACTGGTCCAGGCCCGCGACGCCGGCCGCCCGCCACTCGATGACGTCCGGGTCCAGCAGGTTCCACTCCGGCACCGGACGGATGCGGGTCCCGACGTTCGGCCGCGCGGTCACCATGCCCTTGGCCTCCAGGACCCGCAGCGACTCCCGGACCACGGTGCGCGAGACCTCGAAGCGGCGGCCGATCTCCTCGGGCACCAGCGGCCGGTCCGCGCCCAGCTCGCCGGCCACGATCATCCGGCCGAGCTGCTGGACCAGCTGGCCGTGCAGGCCGCGGGCCTGGGTGCCGGCGCGCAGGGACAGGTAGGAGTCGGCCATGCCGCCGGCCGCGGCGGCCAGGGTGTTGGCGACGGGTGAGGGCGAGGCGGGAAGGGAGTCGACGGGCGCGAGGGTCCCGGTCATGTGTGTAGGAATGCTCATGTTGTTGTCGTCGGCCGCACTGGGGGCGGACTTGAGGATTCTTAGCCGATAGTCGGGCCGATGTCACCCGTCGGAATGATCACCCGCAGGTCGGGGCCTCGCCCTTCGGGGCGGATCAGGGCGTTTCCTCATAGCGGTCCGGCCTGGGCGTCGAGTATGCGGATGTTGAGTCTCCCAACGGCCGGGGAGTCCATTTTCGTCAGCTTGACGATAAGAGGTGCGGAGGACTACCGTCGCAGCGTCTTGAAAAGGCGTTCGACGTACTAGCCGACGTACTAGCCCGACGCACTAGCCGACGTACCAGGGGGAGAGAAAATGGCGGACATCACCAAGCGGCTGTTCCTGAGCCACTTCCGGGGCAGCCCGACGAACCACGTGGTGCACCTGCGGCGCGGCCAGGTCGCGCACGAGGGCACCGGCCAGGCCTTCTGGTTCCGGCCGCTGACCGCGGTGCTGGCCGAGGTGCCGGTGGACGACCGCGAGCTGCCGATGCTGTTCCACGCCCGCACCAAGGACTTCCAGGACGTCACGGTGCAGGCCTCGATGACCTTCCGCTTCGTCGACCCGGCCCTGGCCACCCGGCGCCTGGACTTCGCCGTGGACCCGGTCTCCGGCCAGTGGCGCACCACCCCGCTGGAGCAGGTGGCGATGCTGCTCACCGAACTGGCCCAGCAGCACGCGCTGACCCTGATCGCCACCCTGGAGCTGGCCGACACGCTGGCCTCGGGCACCGCGGCGGTCCAGGAGCGGATCACCGGCGGGCTGGCCGCCGACCAGCGCCTGACCGAGACCGGGATCGGCGTGCTCGGCGTCCGCGTGGTCGCGGTGAAGCCGGAGGCCGACGTGGAGCGCGCGCTGCGCACCCCGACCAGGGAGCTGATCCAGCAGGAGGCGGACCGGGCCGGCTTCGAGCGGCGGGCGCTGGCCGTCGAGCGGGAGCGCGCGATCACCGAGAACGAGTTGCAGAGCAAGATCGAGTTGGCGGCGCGCGAGGAGCAGCTGGTCGCGCAGGAGGGCACGAACGCGCGGCGGCGGGCCACCGAGCAGGCGGCCGCGGCGCGGATCGCCGCCGAGGGCGACTCCGACCGGGCCCGGATCGCAGCCGAGGGCGAGGCCGACCGGGCCCGGATCAGCATGGCGGCCAACGCCGAGCGGGCGCGGATCGTCGCGCAGGCGGACGCGGACGCGCTGCGGACCCGTTCCTCGGCGAACGTCGAGGACCTGCGGGCGGTGGGGGCCGCGCAGAACGAGAACGAGGCGGCGAAGCTGGCCGCTTACGCGGGGCTGGACCGGAGCGTGCTGTTCACGCTGGCGCTGCGCGAGTTCGCGGGGCAGCTGCCGGAGATCGGGACGGTGAACCTGACGCCGGATGTGGTGACCGGGCTGCTGACGAAGTTGGCGGGTGGTTCGGTATCGAGCGGTTCCGCGCAGAGTGTGGAGTCCTGAACCATGTCCGTGGCGCCTCGGGTGGTCGTCGTGCACCGGCACAGCGAGCGGGACGAGCTCGTGACCGAGCAGGGAACGTGGGGGCAGGCCGAGTTCGTCCAGAAGCGGCGCGGGATCTCGCTGTCGTCTGTGAAGAAGCGGCACGACATGCTGAGCGGCGCGGTGCAGGCGGTCTCCACGGGGATCCCCAGGGAGTGGCGCCGGGGCACCGTCGAGCGCGCCGACCTCCCGCGGTTCCTGTTCGAGCCGGAGGACGTCGTGGTGGTGGTCGGCCAGGACGGTCTGGTCGCCAACACCGCGAAGTACCTGGACGGCCAGCCGGTGATCGGCATCGACCCCGATCCGGGGCGCAACATGGGGGTCCTGGTCCGCCACTCCCCCAAGGACTTCGAGTCCTTGCTCGCGCGGGTCGGCGCGGGCAAGGCCCGGTTCGAGGCCCGCACCATGGTCTCGGCCGCCACCGACGACGGCGAGTCGTTGCTGGCCCTGAACGAGGTCTACCTCGGGCACTCCGGGCACCAGTCCGCGCGCTACCTGTTGAGCACTCCCGAGGGCGAGGAGGAGCACCACTCGTCGTCGGGGCTGCTCGTCGGGTCCGGCACCGGCGCCACCGGCTGGCTGCTGTCGGTCTCCCGGCAGCGCGCACAGCGGATCGCGTTGCCGGAGCCGACCGATCCGGAGCTGGGGTGGTTCGTGCGGGAGGCGTGGCCGGGCCCGGCCACCGGCGCCTCCCTGACCGAGGGACTGCTTCCGGACGGAGCGGAGCTGACGATCCGCATCGAGGGCGAGTCGCTGGTGGTGTTCGGCGACGGGATCGAGGCCGACCGGCTGGCGCTGGGGTGGGGGCAGACGGTGCGTATCCGGGCCGCTGAGCGGCATCTGCGGCTGGTGGTGTAGCCGCGCCTACGGGGAGCGCCAGGGGCGCTCTTAACGCGCGGCTAGCCCACGACTAGCGCGCGACGCTGTAGTCCAAGACCAGGTGCCCGGTCGGCGACGCGACACCGCGCACCAGCTCGAACGACGTCGGCGGCAGGCCGTCGAGAAGCCGGCGGCCCTGCCCCGCGGTCTTGGGCGCCACCACCAGCTTGAGTTCGTCGACGAGCTCCGCGGCGAGCAACGCCTGCGCGACGGTGATGCTGGCGTGGACGCCGATGTCGCCGCCGGGCCGCTGCTTGAGATCGCGGGCGAAGTCGACCAGATCGCCCTCGATCACCGTGGAGTTGGCCCAGTCCTGGTCCAGCGGCGTCGAGGTCGCGACGTACTTCTGGACGCCGTTGATGAAGCCGGAGAACGGCTCCATGTCGGCGTCGGGCCAGAACGACGCCCATTCGGCGAAGCTGCGGCGGCCGAGGATGACCGCGTCCTGGGACTCGATGACGGTACTCAGATTGGCGTCCAGGACGTCGTCCCAGCCGAAGAAGCGGTCCGGGTCCTCGGCCACGCCGTCGAGCGACAGCAACTCGTACACGACGATCTTCCGCATGTTCTCTCCCTGGTCGGCGGACCTTCCACTGGCCTGGGTGCTCCCGGCCGCTGGCCTCGATGCTCCCAGGTCCCACGGCCGCCCGCCGACTTCTACGCCCCGCCGACGTCTACAGCCGCCGACTTCTACGCCCCGCCCACTTCTACGGCCGCCCGCCGACCTTCCGGATCACCCGGGCCGCCAGCCGGCACCCGGCCGCCAGCGCCTCCTCGGGGTCCTCATCGCGCATCCACGCGGCCAGATACCCGGCGGCGAACGCGTCCCCCGCTCCCGTCGTGTCGATCAGCTCGCCCGGCCCGAGGCGTTCGGCGGGGACGCGGATGGTCCGGTCCAGCAAGGCGTCGTGCCGCACCACGCCGTCCGCGCCCAGCTTGACCACCACCTGGTGGCACAGCTCCGTCAGGGCCCTGGTGGCGGCGACCGGATCGTCGTCGATGCCGGTCAGGACCGCGGCCTCGTCGCGGTTGGCGATCAGCATGAACGGGTCGCCGATCCAGTCCAGGAAGCAGTCCGGGCCCACCGCGGCCAGCGGGCCGGCGGAGGCGACGTCCACGGACGTCGTCATCTGCCGCCGTCGCGCCAGGTCCAAGGCCGCCACGCCGGCCGCGCGGGTGGCCGGGTTGAGGATCGTGTAGCCGGACAGGTGCAGGTGGCGGCCGGGGACGAACTCGTCCTCGGGGAGGTCCATCGGGGTCAGCGCGCAGTTGGCGCCGGGGTCCGGGACCATGGTGCGCTCGCCGGTCGGGTCGACCAGGACCACCACCGTGCCGGTGGGTCGGGACGGGTCCACCTTCAGCACCGTGCGGACGCCGCCGGCGCGCAGCAATTCGGCCGCCTCCCGGCCCGGCAGGTCGTCACCGACGCAGCCCACGAACAGCGCCTCGGTGCCGGTGGCGGCCAGCCAGGCGGCGGTGTTGGCGGCCGACCCGCCGCCGCGCATGGTGATCCGGCCGGGACTGTCGGAGGCCGCGACCAGCTGGCCTTCCAGCCGGGCCAGGACGTCCACCATCAGGTCGCCGATCACCAGGATCGGCGCCGACGTCTCGGCCGGGAACAGCGGCAGGACCATCGGCGGCGCGGCTACTGGCTCGGGGCGGCGGCGATGATCTCCGCGGCGATCCGGGTGGCCAACTCGGCGTTCCGCTTGACCAGGAGCACGTTGGCGCGCAGCGACTCGCCGTCGGTCTCGCGGTGGAAGAACTCCAGCAGGAACGGGGTGACGTCCTTACCGGTGACCCCGCCCTTCTCCGCGGCGGCCAGCGCGTCGGTCAGGATCCGGTCGTGCAGCATCGGGTCGATCTGGTCCTCGACCGGGATCGGATTGGCGATCAGCACCCCACTGGACACCGCCGGCCAGGCCATCTGCCAGTGCTGCAACACCGCGTCGGCCAGTTCCTCGGCGAAGTCGAAGCTCCACTCCAGCGGGTAGCCGCTGTCGGTGAGGTAGAAGCCGGGGAACTGGTTCGTGCGGTAGCCGTAGACCGGGACGTTCAACGTCTCCAGGCGCTCCAGGGTCGCCGGGACGTCCAGGATCGACTTCACACCCGCGCACACCACGGCCATCGGAATCCGGGACAGCGCGGTCAGGTCCGCCGACTCGTCCCACGTGTCCCGCGCCTGCCGGTGTACACCGCCCAGACCACCGGTGGCGAACACGTCGATGTCAGCCTGCGCCGCCAGCGACGCGGTGGCCGCCACGGTGGTCGCCCCGTGCAGCCCCTTGGCAGCGGCCACACCCAGATCCCGCACGCCGAGCTTGACCACCGCATCGGACTCGGCGATCAGCCGCAACTCCTCCTCGAACAACCCGACGCAGGGCTTACCGTCGATCATCGCAATAGTGGCCGGCACCCCACCGTGATCGCGCACCGTCTGCTCGATCTCCCGCGCCACCCGCAGATTGTCCGGACGCGGCAGCCCATGACTGATGATCGTGGACTCCAGCGCCACCACCGGCGTGTCCGACTCCAGCGCGTCGATCACCTCGGGGTGGATCCGAAGCCCCTCGCCGTCCCCTGTCACGACGGTTGATGACACAGCCTGCCTCCTACCAGCCCGACGACATAAAGCCGATGGGCATAAAAGCGGTCCCGGTTACGCTGATGCGAACACTACTGAAGATCGTAGAGGGAGCCGGAGGCGGGTTGTGAGCGGCGAGGTCAGCGGCGAGGTTCCTGGCAAGGTCACCGTGGTCGAGAACAAGGAGCGCGGGCGGTACGAGGCGCGGGTGAATGGGGCGCTGGCAGGCGTCCTCGCCTATTCGGTGCGGGACGGGGTGGCGGTCATGCCGCACACAATGGTGGAGCCGCAGTTTGAGGGGCGCGGGATCGGGGCGCTGATGGCGGAGACGGCGCTGGATGATGCTCGGGCGCGGGGGTTGAAGGTGGCGCCGCAGTGTTGGTTTGTTGCGGCGTTTATAGAGAAGAGTCCTGAGTATCAGGATTTGGT
>NZ_JAAFZA010000202.1 GCF_015356865.1 Catenulispora pinisilvae | reverse complement strand
GAGGGAGAGAGCGGCGGAGGGGCGGGTGAGGCGGCGCGCTAGGACGGCGTCGCTGCGAATGGCCAGCTCGGGCTCGCCAGAAGCGAGAGCGCTGGGCAGGAGATCAGAGCCTTGGGATGGGATGTCCAGGAGGATGAAGCGGTCGGGGTTCTCGGACTGTGCGGAGCGAATCAGGCCCCAGACAGCAGCGCCGGGTAGATCGGCGACATTCTCGCCGGCGGCCGTGGCGACCGCACTATGAGTGACGACGACTAGACGTGCCGCAGCCAACTCATCGGCGGCCAGCCACTGCTGCACCACAGCAAGGACATCAGACACCGCACCACGAGCCGCAGCCGCATCCCCAGGCGCAGTCACAGCCGGAGTCGCAGCCACGCGCACAGTCGCGGCCGAAGCCGGAGTTGCGGCCGTAGTTGCGGTTGCGGTTGCGGTTGATGCATCGACATCCGCACTCGCAGCGACCAGCACCAGATCCGGAACCGGCTCGCCAGCCTGTACCGCCTCGACCAGCGCCGACACGCCCGCGAACACAGCATCAGCCGACAGCCCGGGGACATTAGCGCCGAGCGCCGCGATCCGTCCGGCCGGTTCCCCCACCGCGACCGGCGTCCAGCCCACCGCGAACAGATCGTCGTGCCCTGATATCGCGCTCGCGTGCAGCTGGTCGGCCGCGATGGGGCGTAGCGCGAGAGCGTCGACCGACACCACCGGTGAGCCGGTGCCGTCCGCCGCCGTCAGCGCGATCGCGTCGGCGCCGGTGGGGGTCAGGCGCACGCGCAGGACTGTAGCGCCGGAGGCGTGCAGGGACACACCGGTCCAGCCGAAGGGCAGCCGCACCTGTCCGGGGGCCGGTGGCGGCAGGGCCGATCCGGAGACGTGCAGGGCCGCGTCGAGGAGGGCGGGGTGCAGGCCGAAGCCGTCTGCCGCGCCGGTGGTGGCGTCGTCGGGCAGGGCGACTTCGGCGAACACGGTGTCGCCGCGCCGCCAGGCCGCGCGGACGCCCCGGAACGCCGGGCCGTAGCCGTAGCCCTGGCCAGTCAGCTGGCCGTACAGGTCTTGGACCGGGAGGGGATCGGCGTCCCGGGGCGGCCAGACCGTCAGCTCGTCGACGGCCGCGGTCGCGACCTCCGAGGTCACGGTGCCGCTGGCGTGGCGGATCCACGGTGTGTCAGTGACCTGAGTCGATGGACGGCTGTGGATCTCGATCGGGCGGCGGCCGTCGGTGTCCGGGCCGACCACCACTTGTACCTGGACTACCGCGTCTACGGAAAGGGTCAACGGCGCTTCCAGGACGAGATCGTCCAGGCGGCCGTAGCCGACAGTGTCGCCGGCGCGCACCGCCATCTCGACGAACGCCGTGCCCGGCAGCAGAACCGTCCCGGCCACTGCGTGATCGGCCAGCCACGGATGCGTCCGCAGCGACACCGAACCGGTGAGCACCACGCCATCGCCAGAGGCCAATTCCACTGACGTGGCCAGGAACGGGTGACCCAGGGTTCCGGAAGCAGCCGACGCCATGGCTGGCTTCGGCCAGAAATGCCGGCGTTGGAAGGCGTAGGTGGGCAGGTCCACGCGCTCGGCGGTGCCGATCACCGCCGGCCAGTCGATGTCGACGCCGCCTACCCACGCCTCGGCGAACGAGGCCAGCAGGCGGTCCGCGCCGCCGTCGTCGCGCCGCAGCGAACCGGAGACCAGCGCGTCGGAGGCTCCGGCGTGTTCCAGCGTCTCGGACACCGGGGCGGTGAGCACCGGATGCGGGGACATCTCCAGGAAGATGCCGTGGTCCGTCTCGGCCAGTACCCGGACGGCCTGGTGGAACTGGACCGTGGAACGCAGGCTGTCGAACCAGTAGTCGGCATCGAGCTCAGGGCCCTGAAGCCATTCGCCGGAGACGGCCGAGACCATGGGGATGGTCAGCTCGGCGGGAGCGACAGGCGCCAGGACCTCGGTGATCTCGGCGCGCAGTTGCTCGACTTGGGCGCTGTGTGAGGCGTAGTCCACGGGGATACGGCGCGCGCGGACCTCGTCGGCTTCGCAGGCCGCGAGCAGCTCGGACAGCGCCTCGGGCTCACCCGACACGACTGTCGCCGAGGGGCCGTTGACCACGGCGATCGAGAGGCGGTCTCCGAACTCTGCGATACGGGTACGCACCGCGTCCACCGGCTCAGCCACCGAGACCATCCCGCCCGCGCCAGCCAACACCCGCAACGCACGACTGCGAAGGGCAACGACCCGCGCGCCATCGCTCAAAGACAACGCACCGGCAACGGTCGCCGCTGCGATCTCGCCTTGAGAGTGGCCAATTACCGCATCCGGTGTGATGCCTGCGGCTTGCCACACTGCGGCCAGAGAGACCATCACTGCCCAGAGGGCTGGCTGCACTACATCGACGGCTTCGAGTGCGGCTGGATCGCTGAGGACATCGGTCAGGGACCAGTCCACAAATGGGGCCAAGGCGCGGCCGCACTCGGCGAGGCGGTCGGCGAACACTGGTGAGGCGGCAGCCAGTTCGCGACCCATGCCAGCCCACTGCGCACCCTGACCGGGGAACACGAACACCGACCGGCCGGTCGCCGATGCCGAACCAGTCACCACGGAACCAGCAGCCTGGCCGGTCGCCACCGCAGCCAAGCCAGCGGCCAGCTCTTGACGAGCCGAGCCGATCACGACCGCCCGGTGATCGAAGACCGAGCGTGTGGAGGCCAAGGACCATGCCACGTCCCGCACATCGAGGGCAGAGCGCGCCACGGTCGACTCCCGCAGCCGTGCGGCTTGGTCCCGCAATACCGCGTCCGACCCGCCCGACACGATCCACGGAACTACGCCGACGAGCGCAGAACCAGCCCCGCCATCAAGACCAGCCGAGCCCACCGGATCAGCCCCGACAGGCTCTGCGGCCTCGGCGATCGGCGGCTCCTCCAAGATCACATGCGCGTTCGTCCCACTGAATCCGAACGCTGATACCCCCGCCCGCCGCGGCCGCCCGGACCGCGGCCACGGCACGGCCTCCGTCGGCAGCTGGATCTTCCCGGTCGCCCAGTCCACGTGCGACGACGGCGCGTCCACGTGCAGCGTCGGCGGCACGACGCCGTGGGCCATCGCGGTGACCATCTTGATGATGCCGGCCACGCCGGCCGCGGCCTGGGTGTGGCCGATGTTGGACTTCACCGAGCCCAGCCACAGGGGCCGGTCCTCGGCGCGGTCCTGGCCGTAGGTCGCCAGGAGTGCGTTGGCCTCGATGGGGTCGCCGAGGGTGGTGCCGGTGCCGTGGCCTTCGACGACGTCGACGTCGGCGGGGGTCAGGCCGGAGGCGGCGAGGGCGGCGCGGATCACGCGTTGCTGGGAGGGGCCGTTGGGCGCGGTCAGGCCGTTGGAGGCACCGTCCTGGTTGATCGCGCTGCCCGCGACGACGGCCCACACGCGGTGGCCGCGGCGGCGGGCGTCGGAGAGGCGTTCCAGGACCAGGACTCCGACGCCCTCGCCCCAGCCGGTGCCGTCGGCGGCTTCGGCGTAGGCCTTGCAGCGTCCGTCGGGGGACAGGCCGCGCTGGCGGGAGAAGTCGATGAACGTGCCGGGGGTCGACATCACCGTGACGCCGCCGGCCAGGGCCAGCGAGCACTCGCCGGCGCGCAGGGCCTGGACCGCCAGGTGCAGCGCCACCAGCGAGGACGAGCAGGCGGTGTCGATGGTGACCGCCGGGCCCTCCAGCCCCAGGATGTACGACAGCCGGCCGGAGGCGACACCGCCGGATCCGCCGGTGGCCAGGTAGCCCTCGGCCTCTTGCAGGCCGGCCGTGCCCTGGCCGTAGTCGTGGTAGATCAGGCCGGTGAAGACGCCGGTAGGGGTGCCGCGCAGGGTGGCCGGGTCGATGCCGGCGTCCTCCAGCGCGGCCCAGGAAGTCTCCAGCAGCAGCCGCTGCTGCGGGTCCATCGCCAGCGCCTCGCGGGGGTTGATCCCGAAGAACGCGGCGTCGAACTCGGCGGCGTCGTGAAGGAATCCGCCTTCCCGGGCGTAGGTCTTGCCGACGGCGGTCGGGTCCGGATCGTAGAGCTCTTCGACGTCCCAGCCCCGGTCGGTCGGGAAGTCGCTGAGGGCGTCGTCGCCGCGCAGCACCAGGTCCCACAGGTCCTGCGGGCCCTGCACGCCGCCGGGGAACCGGCAGCCGATGCCGACGATGACCAGCGGGTCGGTATCGAGGTCCGAGCCCGAGCCCGAGCCCGAGGCCGGCACCGGGCCGCTGGCCGCCGGCTCGCCGACAGCCGGGGCGCAGGACGTCGGCACCAGTGCGGCCAGCAGGTGTTCGGTCAGCGCGGTCGGGGTCGGGTGGTCGAAGACCACGGTGGCGGCCAGCCGCAGGCCGGTGGCGGTGAACAGCCGGTTGCGCAGCTCCACCGAGGTCAGCGAGTCCAGGCCGAGTTCCCGGAACGAGCGGCCGGCGGCCGAGGAGGCCAGATTGGTCATGCCGAGCACCACGGCGGTCTGGGCCAGCACGATCTGCCGGACCGCGATGAACCGCTCGGCCGGTGCCAGAGCGGCCAGGCGCGTCGCCAGATCGCCGGCGCCCCGAGCGCTGCCGCCGGTCGCGGAACCGCCGGCGGACCGAGCACCCGGACGGGGTCGGCGGACCAGGCCGGACAGGAACGGCGGAAGATCCTCGCGGGCGGCGAGCGCCGCCGGGTCGAGCGGGGCCGGCACCAGCAGCGCGTCCGGCGCGTCGAGGGCGGCGGCCAGCAGCTCCAAGCCTTCGGCGTCACCGATCGGCCGGAAGCCGTCGCGGGCCATGCGCCGCCGGTCGGCACCGGCGAGCCGGCCGGCCATCCCGGCTTCCTGCTCCCACGGCCCCCACGCCAGCGCGGTGCCGGGCAGGCCGAGCCGGCGCCGGTGGGCCGCGACCGCGTCGAGGAAGGTGTTCGCGGCGGCGTAGGCGCTCTGGCCCGGGTTGCCCCAGATCCCGGCGACCGAGGAGAACAGCACGAAGGCGCGCAGGTCCCGGTCGGCGGTCAGCTCGTGCAGGTGCCAGGCCGCGTCGACCTTGGGACGCAGCACGGCGGCCAGCCGCTCGTCGGTCAGGGCGGCGACCGTCCCGTCGTCCAGGACGCCGGCGGCGTGGACGACCGCGGACAGCGGCCGGTCGGCCGGAACCGCGGCGAGCAGCCCGGCCAGCGCCGGGCGGGAGGCCACATCGCACGCACGCAGGCTCACGTCGGCACCGTGCGCGGCGACGTCCGCGGCGAGCGCGGCGGCGCCGGGGGCGGCGGGGCCGCGCCGCGAGGCCAGCAGCAGGTGCCGGGTCCGGCCCTCGGCGGCCAGGTGCCGGGCCACGAGCGCCCCCAGACCGCCGGTCGCGCCGGTGATCAGAACCGTGTCATCCGTGCTATCCGGGTTATCCGAGTCAGCCGGGCCGGAGCCGAGCGCCGGCGACCGGTCCGGCACGGTGAGCACCACCTTGCCGACCAGCCGCGCCTGGCTCAGCTGCCGGAACGCCTCCGGCGCGTGCCGGACGTCCCAGCAGGTGACCGGCAGCGGGCTCAGGGCGCGGTCCGCGAACAGGTCGGAGAGTACGGCGAGCATGCCGCCGATCCGCTCTGGATCCAGCTCCAGCAGGTCAAAAGCCTGATATTCGAGCCCGTGGTCGGCGGCCACCCGCGCGGCGTCGCGGATGTCCGCCTTGCCCATCTCGACGAACCGGCCGCCGCGCGCGGTCAGCCGCAACGAGGCGTCGACGAACTCGCCGGCCAGCGAGTCGAGTACCACGTCGACCCCGCGGCCGTCGGTGGCGGCACGGAAGGCCGCTTCGAACTCCAGCGTCCGCGACGAGGCGAGCCGGGGCTCGGCCAGGCCCAGGGCCCGCAGGACCGGCCACTTGCCGAGGCTGGCGGTTCCGTAGACGTCGGCCCCGAGGTGGCGGGCGAGCTGGACGGCGGCCAGGCCGACACCGCCGGCGGCGGCGTGGATGAGCACTGATTCGCCGGCCCGCAGCGCGGCCAGTTCCACGAGGGCGTGGTAGGCGGTCAGGAACACCACGGGCGCCGCGGCGGCCTCGGCGAACGTCCAGCCGTCCGGGACGGCGGTCAGCAGCCGCGCGTCGGTGCGGGCGACCGGCGTGAACGCGCCGCGGAACAGGCCCATGACCCGGTCCCCGACCGCCACCGACGTGACGCCGGGCCCCACGGCCAGCACCACGCCCGCGCCTTCCAGCCCGAGCGGGCCGGCCTCGCCGGGATACATGCCCAGCGTGTTCAGCACGTCCCGGAAGTTCACCCCGCAGGCGCGCAGGCCGACGCGCACCTCGCCGGGGGCGAGGTCGGGCTCCGCCGGGTCGTCCGCGACCAGGCGCAGGTTGTCCCAGCTCCCTGGTTCGGTGAACGCCAGATGCCAGCCGGACCGGCGGTCCGGCAGCCGCAGTCCGGCCTCGGCCCGAGCCAGGCGCGGGATCAGCAGCCGGTCGGCGCGGATCGCGAACTGCGGCTCGTCGAGGGCCAGCCCGGCCGCGAGGCGTTCGGGACCATAGACGGTCTCGTCGACGTCGGCGAGGACGAACCGGCCGGGGTGCTCGGTCTGGGCCGTCCGGACCAGACCCCAGATCGGGGCGGCGGCGGGCCGCACCGGCGCGGAGCCGCCGGTGTCCACGGCGCCCGTGGTGACGAGCACCAAACGGCAGGCGTCCAGGGCGTCCTCGGCCAGCCACCGCTGGATCAGAGCGAGGGCGGCGGTGGCGACCCGGTGCGCGGCGGTCGCCGGGTCGGAGTCGGCGGTGCTGTCGCTGTCGGTGTCGGTGTCGCAGTAGGCGAAGACGACGCTCGGAAGCGTCCCGGTCGCCCCGGACGCCGACGCCACCAGCTCGGCCAGGTCGGCGTACCGATCGACGCCGGCGAGGGCATCGGCGGGCGCCGATCCGACCACCGCCATCGACAGTGCTCCAGTGGCCTGATCGGCAGCGGCCTCGGGCGCCGGCACCCACTCCAGCCGGTGCAGCGCCTCGGACCGCGGCTGGGCGGTCGGTGCCTCGCGCAGCACCAGCGAGTCGATCACGATGATCGGGGCACCGGTCGAGTCGGTCAGCGTCACCGAGACCGCGTCGCCGGCCCCCGCCGGGGCGATCCGCACCCGCGCCGCGTTCGCCTCGGTCGCGAACAACCGGACCCCGGTCCAGGCGAACGGGATCCGGGGACCGCCGTCCGCGCCGGACAGAGCACCGTCCAGACCGATGGCGTGCAGCGCGGCGTCGAGCAGCGCGGGGTGGACGCCGTATCCGGCGGTGGTCAGACCGGCCGGGAGTTCGATCTCTGCGAACGTCTCGGCGCCCCGGCGCCACGCCGCGCGCAGCCCGCGGAACGCCGGCCCATAGGGCAGGCCGGTGTCGGCCAGCTCCGCATACAGGTCGGCGGGGTCGACGCCATCGGCCGGGAGCGTGCCCTCCGACGGCCAGGACGGCATCGGCGCCACCGATGCCGCGGACCGGCCTTGGCCGGACGTCACGGTCCCGGCAGCGTGCCGGATCCAGGCACCGCGCTCACCGGCGTCCTCGGACCGCGAGTAGACGGCCAGGCTCCGGCGGCCATCGGGGTCCGGTTCGGCCACCGTCACCCGGATCTGCACGCCGCCGCGCTCGGGCAGGCGCAGCGGGGTGTCGATGACCAGTTCTTCGAGGTCTGCGGCACCGGCTTCGGCGCCGGCGTGCAGTGCCAGGTCCACGAACGCCGTGCCGGGGACGAGCGGCGAGCCGGCGACCACGTGATCAGCCAGCCAGGGATGGGTGCGCGGGGCCAGCCGCCCGGTGAGCACCAGACCGCCGTCGGCCGGGAGGTCCACGGCGGCGCCGAGCAGCGGATGCCCGGCCGCGGCCTGCCCCAGGCCCGCCGCGTCAGCGGAGCCGGGGGCGGCGGCGAGCCAGTAGCGGCTGCGCTGGAAGGCGTAAGTGGGCAGCTCGACGCGCTGCACACCGCGGTCGGCGAAGAAGCCGGACCAGTCCACCGCCACACCCCGGACTTGGGCCGAGGCCACGGCGGTGAGCAGTGTCCGCACCTCGTCGCGGTCCCGGCGCAGGCCCGCGAGCCAGGCCTCGGAGCCGTCGGCGCTCTGGCTCTGGGCGCCCATCGCGGTCAGCGCCGCGTCCGGGCCGATCTCGACGAAGGTCCGGGCTCCGGCCGCCCGCAGCGCGTCGACGGCGGCGCCGAAGCTGACCGTCTCGCGGACGTGCCGCACCCAGTAGGCCGGATCGGTGACCTCGTCGGTCACCTCGGCGCCGGTCAGCGCGGACACCAGGGGCAGCTCGGGCCGTCGGAAGTCCAGGCCGGCGACGGCCGTGGCGAACTCGGCCAGCATCGGCTCCATCGACGCCGAGTGGAACGCGTGCGAGACCTGGAGCCGGCGGGTGCGGGTGCCGTCGGCGGCGAGCTCGGCGGCGGCCGCCACCACCGGGTCTTCCAGCCCTGAGATGACCGAGGCCTGCGGTCCGTTGACGGCCGCGATCTCCGCTCCAGGATGCCGCGACAGCACCTCGCGGACCCGCTGCTCGGTCGCGGCCACGGCGATCATCGCCCCGCCGGCCGGCAGCGCCTGCATCAGCCGGCCGCGCGCGGCGACCAGCGCGCAGGCGTCCGGCAGCGACCACACCCCGGCGACGTGCGCCGCGGCGATCTCGCCGATCGAGTGCCCGGCCAGCAGGTCCGGCCGGACGCCCCAGGATTCCAGGAGCCGGTACAGGGCGACTTCCAGGGCGAACAGGCCGGCCTGGGTCCACATCGTGTCGTGGACCGGTCCGCCGTCGATCGCCGCGGCGACCGAGCCGCCGAGGTGCCGGTCCAGTTCGACGCAGGCCTGGTCGAAGGCGGCGGCGAACACCGGGAACGCCGCGGCCAGTTCGCGGCCCATGCCGTGGCGCTGGGCGCCCTGGCCGGTGAAGACGAAAGCGAGCCGGCCGGCCGTGCCGGCGACACCGGTCGGCGCGTCAGAGTCCTGATCTTCGGCCAGTGCGGACAGCGCGGTCAGCAGTTCCCGGCGGTCGGCGCCGAGCAGGACGGCCCGGTGTTCCCAGGCGGATCGGGTGTCGGCCAGCGACCAGGCGATGTCGGCGGGGTCGAGGTCGCCGTGCCCGGTCAGGTAGGTGTGCAGCCGCCGGGCTTGGGCCGGCAGGCCCTCGGCGGTCCGCGCCGACACCAGCCAGGGCAGGACCGGCAGGGCTGCCTGGTCCGGGCTTTCGGGGTCCGCGACCGGCCGATCGGATGTCGGTGCCAGTTCCGGTATCGGTGCCGGCCCCGCGACGCCCTCGGCGCCTTCCAGGATCACGTGCGCGTTGGTGCCGCTGATGCCGAAGGAGGACACGCCGACGCGCCGCGGTCGTGGCCCGCTCGGCCAGGAAACGGTGTCGGTCAGCAGCCGCACGGCACCGCTGGACCAGTCGACGTGCGGCGTCGGCTCGTCGGCGTGCAGGGTGCGGGGCAACTCCCCGTGGCCCAGCGCCAGCACCATCTTCATGATGCCGGCGGCGCCGGCGGCCCACTGGGTGTGGCCGAGGTTCGACTTCACCGAGCCCAGCCACAGCGGCCGGTCCTCGGGCCGGTTCCGGCCGTAGGTCGCCAGGATCGCCTGCGCCTCGATCGGGTCGCCGAGCGGAGTGCCGGTGCCGTGCGCCTCGACGACGTCCACGTCCGAGGGCGCGAGTCGGGCACCGTCCAGCGCGGCGCGGATGACCCGCTGCTGCGACGGGCCGTTCGGGGCGGTCAGGCCGTTGGACGCACCGTCCTGGTTCACCGCGCTGCCCCGCACCACCGCAAGGACCTGATGCCCGTTGCGGCGCGCGTCGGACAGCCGCTCCACCACGATCATCCCGGCGCCCTCGGCCATGCCCATGCCGTCGGCCGCCGCCGAGAACGCCTTGCTGCGGCCGTCGGAGGCCAGGCCGTGCTGGCGCGAGAACCAGGCGAACCATTCGGTGGTGGTCATGATGCTGATCCCGCCGGCCAGCGCGAGATCGCACTCGCCGGAGCGCAGCGACTGGCAGGCCAGGTGCAGCGCCACCAGCGAGGAGGAGCAGGCCGTGTCCACGGTCACCGCCGGGCCCTCCAGGCCGAAGGTGTAGGCGACGCGGCCGGACATGACGCTGGCCGCGGTGCCGGTCATCAGGTGGCCGTCGTCGGCCGGCGCGCTGCCGGCCCCGTATCCGGACACCGCGGCGCCGACGAACACGCCGGTCGCGCTGCCGCGCAGGGCCGCGTGGTCCAAGCCGACCCGCTCGAAGGCCTCCCAGGAGGTCTCCAGCAGCAGCCGCTGTTGCGGGTCCATCGCCAGCGCCTCGCGCGGACTGATCCCGAAGAAGCCGGGATCGAAGTCGGCGACGTCCCGGACGAAGCCGCCGGCCTGGGCGTGCGGCGTGTCGGGCAGGTCCCAGCCGCGATCGGACGGGAAGGCGCCGACCGCGTCGCCGCCGCGCGCCAGCAGGTCCCAGAGCTCTTCGGGCGCCGTGACATCGCCGGGATACCGGCAGCTCATCGCGACGATGGCGATGGGTTCGTCCAGGACCGGGCGAGGCGTTCGGCGCTTGCGCACGCCGGCCCGGCTGACCCGGCGCGACCCGCCGGCCGCTCGGCCGCCCTGCCCGTCCCGGGCCAGCCCGGCGCCGAGGAACCGGGCCGCCTGGGCCGGGGTCGGTTCGTCGAAGATGAGGGTGAGCGGGAGGTCGACACCGGTGGCCGCGGCGAGCCGGTCGCGCAGTTCCACGCCGGTGACGGAGTCGAAGCCGAGTTCCTTGAAGGTGCGGTCGGGGACGACGGCGTCGGAGGTGGGGTGGCCGAGGACGACAGCGGCGTGGGAGCGGACCAGTTCCAGGGGGTCGGGGCCGGTGCGGGTGTCGGTCGGGGCCGCCGCGCCGGGCGCGAGCTCGTCCTGGTCGTCGTCTTCGTATTCGTACTCGTCCTGCCAGGAGGTCTCGTAGACGCCGGCGGCGGGGGCGAGCCAATAGCGTTCGTGCTGGAAGGCGTAGGTGGGCAGATCGACGCGGCGGCCGGCGCCGATGACGGTCGGCCAGTCCACCGGCACGCCGCGGACCCAGGCCTCGGCGAAGGAGTGCAGCAGGCGGGTCGGGCCGCCGTCGTCGCGGCGCAGCGAGCCGGAGACCACGGCGGCCGGGGTGCCGTGGTCGGCCAGGGTCTCGGCGGCCGCGGCGGTGAGCACCGGGTGCGGCGACATCTCCAGGAAGACACGGTGGCCGGAGTCCGCGAGGATGCGGACGGCCCGGTCGAATTGAACGGCTTGGCGCAGGTTGTCGTACCAGTAGCCGGCGTGCAGATCAGTGCCCTGAAGCCACTGCCCCGACACCGTCGAGACCATGGGGACGGCCAGCTCGGCGGGGACGGCGGGGGCCAGGAGTTCATCGATCTGGTCGCGCAACTGCTCGACTTGGGAGCTGTGGGAGGCGTAGTCGATCGGGATGCGGCGGGTGCGGACGCCTTCGGCCTCGCACGCCGCGACGAGCTCGGCCAGCGCGTCGAGCTCGCCGGAGACCGCCGCCGCGGACGGGCCGTTGACCACGGCTATGTTCAGGCGGTCGCCGAAGCCGGCGATCCGGGCCCGGACCGCGTCCACGGGCTCGGCCACCGAGACCATGCCGCCGCCACCGCCGCGCAGCGACCGCAAGGCACGGCTGCGCAGGGCCACGACGCGGGCGGCGTCGTCCAGGCTGAGCGCCCCGGCGACGGTCGCCGCGGCGATCTCGCCCTGGGAGTGGCCGACCACGGCGTCCGGGACGATGCCCGCGGCCTGCCACACCGCGGCCAGCGAAACCATCACCGCCCACAGGGCCGGCTGCACCACATCGTCGGTTTCCAGCGCGGCGGGATCGGCCAGAACCTCGTCCAGCGACCAATCCACGAACGGCGCCAGAGCACGACCACACTCAGCCAGACGCTCCGCGAACACCGGAGAGGCCGCGGCCAATTCGCGGCCCATACCGGCCCACTGAGACCCCTGACCGGGGAAGACGAACACGGTCTGGCCGGCGGCCGAGCCCGGCACGACACCGGCGACGGCCGCGGCCGAAGCGGACCCGGTCGCCACCGCTGCCAGGGCCGTACCGCCGCCCGTCACCACCGCGCGGTGTTCGAAGGCTGACCGGCTGGTGGCCAGCGACCTGGCGACGTCGGCCGGGTCCAGTTCGGGGCGCGCCTGGACGAACTCGCGCAGCCGCTCGGCCTGCCCCCGCAACGCCGCTGCCGAACGGCCGGAGACCAGCCACGGCACGACGCTACGGTCCGCGATGACCGGAGGCGGAGTGCCGTGCCCGGCGTCGACGTCCGCAGCCTCCGAACCGGCCGGAGCCTCCTCCACGATCGCGTGCACGTTCGTCCCGGAGATCCCGAACGAGGAGACCCCGGCCCGGCGCACCCGCGGGCCGGACGGCCACGGCCGCGCCTGCGTCAATAGTTTGATATTACCGGCGTCCCAGTCCACCCGGGAAGACGGCGCGTCCACGTTCAACGTCCGCGGCAGCACGCCGTTGCCCAGCGCCAGCACCGTCTTGATCAAGCCCGCGACCCCCGCGGCCGCGAGCGTGTGTCCGAGGTTGGACTTCACCGAGCCCAGCCACAGCGGCCGGTCCTCGGGACGGTCCCGGCCGTACCCGGCCAGCAGGGCGCTCGCCTCGGCGAGGTCGCCGCGGCGGGTGCCGGTGCCGTGCGCCTCCACCGCGTCGATGTCGGCGGCCGACAGGCCGGCGGTGGCCAGGGCGGCCTGGATCACCGCTTGCTGCGCCCGCGGGTTCGGCACCGTGAGTCCGACCGGTCCGCTGAGCGCGTCGCCGGCGCCGTCGTTGTTGACGGCGGTCCCCCGCAGGACCGCCAGGATCTGGTGTCCGTTCCGGCGGGCGTCGGACAGCCGTTCCAGCACGACCAGGCCGACGCCCTCGGACCACACCGTGCCGTCCGCCGCGTCGGCGAACGGCTTGCAGCGGCCGTCCGGGGCCAGGCCGCGCATACCGCTGAACGCGACGAAGTTCCCGGGACCGGCCAGCACGCACGCGCCGCCGGCCAGGGCGAGCGCGCATTCGTCGTTCATCAGGGACTGGGCGGCCAGGTGCACCGCGACCAGCGAGCTGGACGCGGAGGTGTCCACCGTCAGCGTCGGGCCGGCCAGGCCCAGCGCGTAGGCGATCCGGCCGGAGGCGACGCTGGTGGCGGTGCCGGTCAGCAGGTGGCCGGCCATGCCTTCGGGCGCCTGGTGCAGCCGCGGGCCGTAGTCCCGCGGCTCGGCGCCGACGAAGACCCCGGTGGCCGAGCCGCGCAGCGTGGCCGGGTCGAACCCGGCGCGCTCCAGCGTCTCCCAGGCGACCTCCAGCAGCTGGCGCTGCTGCGGGTCCATGGCCAGGGCCTCGCGCGGGCTGATCCCGAAGAACGCCGGATCGAACCCGGCGGCCTCGGCCAGGAACCCGCCGCGCGTGACCACGGTCTGCCCGGCGGCCAGCTGCCATCCGCGATCGGCCGGGAAGTCGGAGATGACATCCCGCTCCTGGGACAGGACTCGCCACAGATCCTCCGGCGAGCCGATGCCGCCGGGGTACCGGCAGCCCATCCCCACGATCGCGACCGGCTCCGCCCAGCCCTGATTCGTCATGCCCGGGCCCCTGCCCTCACTGCTCGGTCCGCCGCCAGCGCGGGTGCGGTGACGGTCATCGTCGTCGCCCCGGGCCGCCGGTCGGCGACCAGGTGCAGACGTTTGACGTCGCGGTCCGCCTCGGCCAGGGCGGGCAGGTCGGCCAGGCAGTCGCAGGGTTCCTCGGTGAACCCGGCGAAGCGGTAGGCGATGTCCATCATCCGGTTCCGGTCGGTGGGCCGGAAGTCGGCCACCAGGTGCGCGCCGGCCTGGGCGGCCTCGTCGACCAGCCAGTTCAGCAGCACCGAGCCGGCGCCGAAGGTGACCACCCGGCAGGAGGTCGCCAACAGCTTCAGGTGCCAGAGGGCGTCGTGGTACTCCAGCAGCAGCACGCCGACCGCGCCGTGCGGGCCGAACCGGTCGGCGAGGGTCACGGTGATGACCTCGTTGTCCGGGTCCGACAGCAGAGCGCGCAGCGTGGCGTCGGAGTAGTGCACGCCGGTGGCGTTCATCTGGCTGGTGCGCAGGGTCAGTTCCTCGACCCGGGTCAGGTCCACCTCGTCGGCCCGCTTGACCGCCATGACCAGTTCCAGCGAGCGCAGGAAGTCCTCGTCGGGCCCGTTGAACGTCTCCTTCTCCGCGTCCCGCCGGAAGCCGGCCTGGTACATCTCGCGGCGGCGCCGGGAGTCCTCGGTGACGAACTCCGGGGTGAACTCCGGCAGCCCGGTCAGCTTCAGCGCGTCCTCGGCCGGGTAGCAGCGCACCTCGGGGTGGCTGTAGTTGACCTCGGCCCGCTCGGTGGGCTGGTCGTCGATGAACGCGATGGTGGTCAGCGCGAACTGGAGTTTGTCGGCGATGTCCTTCACCGAGTCCGACTTACGCCCCCAGCCGATCGCGGGGTGGACGAAGTACTCGGCGACGCCCAGCTTCTCCAGCTTCTCCCAGGCCAGGTCGTAGTCGTTCTTGCTGGCGATGGACTGCAGGATGCCGCGGGAGTCCAGGGCGATGATCACGTCCCTGATCTCCTCGGGGAACTCGACCTCCCCGTCCTCCAGGATGGTGCCCCGCCACAGGGTGTTGTCCAGGTCCCAGACCAGGCACTTGACCAGTTTGGGCTTGTCAGCCACAGGGATCTCCTCGGTTGAGCTCAGCACTTCGGTTCGGGTACGACGGTCAGGGCGTGCCGGGCCAGGATCAGCTCACAGATCTCGGTGGAGCCCTCGATGATCTCCATGAGCTTGGCGTCCCGGTACGCGCGGGCGACCACGTGGCCGTCCTGGGCCCCGGCCGAGGCCAGGACCTGCACCGCGGTCGCCGCCGCGGCCGCGGCCTGGGTGGCGGCGACGTGCTTGGCCAGCACCGCGGCGACCACGAGCTCCGCGGAGTTCGCGTCCCAGCAGCGGCTGGCGTGCTCGCAGGCCCTGGTCGCCACCTGTTCGGCGACCAGCAGAGCGGCCAGGTGGCGGGCCACCAGCTGGTGCTCGGCCAGCACCACGCCGCCCTGCCGCCGGGTGCGCGCGTGCACGGTCGCGGCGTTGAGGCAGGCCCGGATGATGCCGACGCAGCCCCAGCCCACTGACATCCGGCCGTAGGTCAGCGCCGTGGTGAACAGCAGCTGCAGCTGCTGTCCGCCGCCGCCGAGCACGCTGGCGGCCGGCAACCGGACGTCGTCCAGGCGCACGTCGCTGTGCCCGGCCGCGCGGCAGCCCATCGGGGACGGGACCGGCTCGATGCGCACGCCGGGCGCCGAGGCCGGCACCACCACGAAGGCGGCGTCGTCCCCGAACCGGCCGAGCACCAGGAGCAGATCGGCGTAGCGGGCCCCGGTGATCCACTTCTTGTGGCCGGAGACCACCACCGAGTCGCCGTCCGGCGTGATCGTGGTCTGCATCGCCGACAGGTCGCTGCCGGCCTCCGGTTCGCTGAACGCCACCGCGGCCAGCTGCCCGCCGGTCAGGTCCGCCAGGTACCGGCGGCGCTGTTCGCGGTCGCCGAGCCGCTGCACGGTGAAGGCGGCGATGCCCTGCGAGGTCATGATGCTGCGCAGCGAACTGTCCAGCGCGCCGACATGGGCGGTCAGCGCACCGTTGTCCGCGCTGGACAGTCCCAGACCTCCAAAGGAGGCCGGGACCTCGGCGCACAGCACGCCGCGCGCGCCGAGCTTGCGCAGCAGGTCGACCGGCAGCACCCCGGCCAGGTCCCAGGCTTCCGGCTGGTCGCCGACGAGTTCGCCCAGGAAGGCGAACTCGTCGGCCAGGATGTCAGGCATCGGCGCCGGCGGCCGCGGCCCGCAGCCGGAGCACGAGCTCGGTCATCGCCTGCACGGTGCGGAAGCTGTCCAGCTTCAGGTCCGCGCCGATGATCGCTATGTCATAGGTCTCCTCCAGGTGGACCACGAGCTGCATGGCGAACATCGAGGAGACCAGGCCGGACTTGAACAGGTCCTGGTCGGGCTCCACCGCGGTGTTGAGGACCGAGTCCAGATGGCCGCGCAGGCCCTTCTCGATCTCGCCGGCGGTGAGCTCGGTCTGTTCGGCGGTCATCACATTGCCTTTCCGTAGTCATAGAACCCCCGGCCGGTCTTCCGGCCGAGGTTCCCTTCACGCACCTTCTCCAAGAGGAGGTCGCAGGGGTTACAGCTCTCGTCGCCACGCTGCTTGTAGAGCACCCGCAGCGAGTCCACGAGGTTGTCCAGTCCGATCAGGTCGCCGGTGCGCAGCGGGCCGGTGGAGTGGCCCAGGCACCCTTCGAGCAGGCCGTCCACCACCTCGGCCGAGGCCACCCCCTCCTGCACGAGCATCGCCGCGGTGTTGATCAGCGGGTGCAGCAGCCGGTTGATGACGAAGCCGGTGGAGTCGTTGATCACCAGCGACGTCCGGCCCAGATCGGTGAGCAGGCCGGTGACGGCGGCCAGGATCTCCGGCGAGGTGCCGGTGCCCCGGATCACCTCGACCATCTCGATCATGTAGGCCGGGTTCATGAAGTGGACGCCGACCAGTTCCTCCGGCCGGCTCACGTGCTCGGCCATCTCGTCGATGGAGATGCAGGAGGTGTTGGAGATCAGGGTCGTGCCGGGGCGGACGATCCCGGAGACCTCGGCCAGCACCTTGTACTTGGTCTCGGCGATCTCCACGACCGCCTCCACCACCGTGGTGGCGTCGGCCACGTCGGTCAGCGAGACCGTGGTGGTCAGCGTGCCCTGCGGCCGGTCCGGCAGGACGTCCATCAGCTGGGCGTGCCGCAGTTTGGTCTTGATGGTCCGGCGGGCCTGGCTCAGCTTGTCCTCGTCGAGGTCGACGAGGGTGACCGGGACGCCGTGGCCCAGCGCCAGCGCGGAGATGTTCGTCCCCATCACGCCGGCGCCGATCACGGCGAGCCGGTGCGCCGTGTAGTCGGTTGTCATATCAGCTCCTTACTTCTCGGGCGAGACCCGCGGCCGGTCCAGCCAGTCGTTGACGGCCTGCGCCGTCGTCTGGGCGTGGACCGACAGCATGGTCAGGTGGTTTCCGGGGACGTCGACGACCGTCACGTCGTCGGACAGTCCCCAGGACAGTTCGGCCGGCGCGGCCCCGAGTTCGGTCAGCGGATCGCGGCCCCGCACCAGCAGGGTCGGGATCGAGACCGGCTCCAGGCCGTTCCAGTCCAGGGACAGGTAGTGGGCCATGGCGGTCAGCCAGGCGTCCTCGGCGACCGGGTCCTCGTCCGGGTCGGCGTCGGCCAGCAGTAGTGCGGGCAGCCGCGACCAGGACGCCATCGCCATCTCCGGGCGGCCCGGGGCGTAGGTGTCCATCAAGACCACCCCGGCCGGGGCCCGGCCCTCGGCCGCCAGGCGGGTGGCCACGGCGTGCGCGACCAGCCCGCCGGAGGAGTGGCCGGCCAGCACGAACGCGGTGCCGTCCAGGGTTCCGGCGACGGCGGCGGCGTGCCGGCCGACCAGCGCCGCGAGGTCCGCGGCCAGCGGCTCGCCGGGGGCGAAGCCGGGCGAGGGCGCGGCGGTGACCTTGCGGACGCCGCGGAAGCCGGCCGCCAGCGCGGCGTACTCCTGGATCGCCGAGCGGCTGACGAAGGACGGGAAGGTGATCACCGACGGGGTGTCCGGGCCCTGCGTCACCCCGACCAGCCGCTGGTTCTCGGCCCCCGGGTCCTCGGCGGTGAAGACCGGGCGGAACGCCGCGGCGCCCCGGATCACGGCCATCGCCTGTTCGGTCAGGCCGTCGGCGGCGGCTTGGCGGTAGAGGCGGCCGAAGGTCGCCGTGCCGGTCCCGCTCGTGCCGCCGCTCGCCGTGCCGGTGCCGGTCGCCGGCTCGTCGGCCGTATCGGCACCCGGGGCCCGGACCTCCGGTCCCAGTCCGGAGTGCAGACGCGCGGCCAGCTCCGGGACCGTCGGGTGGTCGAACGCCGCCGATCCGCGCAGCCGGACCCCGGTCAGGGCGTGCAGCCGGTTGCGCAGCTCGACCGCTGTGAGCGAGTCCAAGCCCTGTTCCAGGAAGCTGAGATCGAGGTCGACCTCGCCGGCCGAGGCGTGGCCCAGGAGCACCGCGGCCTCGGAGCGCACCAGCTCGGTCAAGATGGTGCGCTGCTCGGCGGTGCCGGCCCGGCCCAGCCGGGCCCGCAGCTCCGGACCGGCGTCGGAGTCGGCGGCGGCCTGCCGCCGGGCCGGGCGCCGCGGCCCGGCGTCGGCCAGGGCCCGCAACACCGGCGGCAGGGCGTCGGCCTCGGCCGCCGAGCGCAGCGCGGCGGTGTTGAACGAGGCCGTGACCAGCACCGGCTCCGGCCGGGCGGACGCGGCGTCGAACAGCGCCAGTGCCACCTCGGCCGGCATCGCCGCCACCCCGCTGCGGGCGACCCGCGCCAGGTCCTGCGCGGACATCGTCCCGGTGATCTTGCTGGTGTCGGCCCACAGGCCCCAGGCCATCGAGGACCCCGGCAGCCCGGCGGCACACCGCTGCTCGGCCAGGGCGTCCAAGAAGGCGCTGGCCGCGCAGTGGTTGCCCTGCCCGGCGTTGCCGACGGTCGCCGAGAGCGAGGAGAAAAGGGCGAACCCGTCCAGGTCGGCCGTGCGGGTCAGCTCGTGCAGCCGCCAGGCCGCGCCGGACTTGGGCCGCGCCACCGCCGCCAGCCGCTCGGCGGTGAGGTCGCCGGTCAGCGCGTCGTCCACCACCCCGGCGGCCTGGACCACGGTGCTCAGCGGCAGCTCGGCCGGGACGGCGGCCAGCACCGCGGCCAGAGCGTCCCGGTCGGCGACGTCGCACGCCACCACCCGGGTGCCGGCCCCGCGCGCGGCCACCGCGGCGGCCAGCGCCGGCACACCCTCGGCGACCGGTCCGGACCGGCTGGTGAGCAGGAAGGCGGCGGCCCGGCCGGAGTCGGCCAGGTGCCGGGTGACCAGCGCGCCGAGGGTGCCGGTGCCACCGGCGACGAGGGCGGTGCCGGGGCGGCGCGGGAGCGCATCCCGGGCCTGTCGGCCCGCAAGATGACCCGCCGCGCGATCAGCGTCGACGCCCGGATCCCGCTGGCCGAGGAGCTGGAGCCGCTGGTCGTGGACTGG
>NZ_JAAFZA010000201.1 GCF_015356865.1 Catenulispora pinisilvae | reverse complement strand
TTTGGGGGGTGCGGGGCGGCCTGTGGTGCGGATTTCGGCTGGGGATTTTCTGCGGCCGCGGTCGTTGCGGTTGGAGCATGGCCGGGAGGATCCGGATGTCTTTTATGCCGAGTGGCTGGATCTCAAGGGGCTGCGGCGTGAGGTTTTCGATCCGCTGGGTCCTGGTGGCTCTGGGCGGGTGCTGCCCACGCTGTGGGATGCCGGGCGGGATCGGGCCAGTCGTGCCGGGTACGTTGAGTTGCCTTTGGGTGGGGTGCTGATCGTCGAGGGTGCGTTCCTGATGGGGGTCGGGCTGCCGTTCGATGTGGAGGTGCATCTGTGGCTCTCGCCCGGCGCGTTGAAGCGGCGTACGCCTGAGGATCTGGCGTGGACGCTGCCTGCCTACGCGCGCTATGACGCCGAGGCCGATCCATCGCGTGCCGCCTCCCTGACGGCGCGCATGGACGATCCTCGGCATCCAGCACTGCTGTACTTCTAGGCAAGTGTTCTTGCAGGCGAGTGTTGCCGCGAGCGTTCTTGTGGCTCTAGTCGGGTTCTCCCGGCCGGTTGGTCGAACTGTTCGCACTCTTCCAACCCGGCCGGGCGAACCCTGCTAGCCGGACGTCACTCCGGAGGCGCCGGTGGTGCCGGCGGTGCCGTTGGCGGTGTTGGCGGCGTAGGAGGTTCCGGCGGAGGCGGTGGACTGGCTTGCGCCGCCATCGTCTGCGCCTGCTCCTGTGCCTGCTCCCCGCGCAACACACCGAGCCGGGCCCGGTACTCGTTCTCGTCGATCTGCCCGTGGGCGAAGCGTTCGGCCAGGATCTGCTCGGCCGGGACCGTCCCCGCCCCGCCCGAGCGCCACGGCGGGCCGCCGTGGACCTGCGTCGCGCGCTGTGCCGTCACCGGTCCGCGGTGCGTGAAGCTGCGCACCAGCCACAAGACCGCAGTGATGACCAGCGCCCAGAGCGCGACCATGAACAACACCCAGAGCAGCCAACCGCCCCAGCCGAGGCCCTCGTGAACATGGCGTCCGGAACCGTACCAAGGTCCGGGATACATGGGCCTCCACCTCCTTCGGATTTCCGTTTGCGCACTGTGTCCCACTACTGAATGTGCGCCCGGATCCTAAGACCGTGCTTAGAGGGGCTTAGGAATAGCGACCCCTGTTTCCGCAGCCCAGCGGCGTGCGTGGGCGATGCGTTCGGGGATCGGGGGGTGGGTGTAGCGGGTCAGGACTTCCCAGCGGCTGGGGTTCAGGTCGGCGATGTTCTGGACCGCGAGGGCTCGTTCCATGCGCACGATGGTGTCCGGCTCGCGGTACAGGTCGAGGGCGTAGCCGTCCGCGCGGCCTTCGATGTAGCGGCTGAAGGCCAGTCCCCATGGCTCCCCGACCAGGCCGATCACCACCAGTACGGCCCGTAGCAGGACCTGCGAGCGCGGGTCGGCGGCGTGGTGGACGCCGGCCGCGTCCAGCAGTGGCGACCAGTGCAGGGCCGCTGCCAGGACCAGGACGCCGAGCGCCGCTCCGACCGCGCCGAAGACGGTGCCGACCAGTACGTCGCGGCGCGCCGCGTGGCCGAGTTCGTGGGCGGCGATCGCGGTGACCTCGTCGGTGTCCAGGCTGTCGGTGGTGGTGTCCCACACGACCAGCCGGCGGGTCTTGCCGAAGCCGGAGACGTAGGCGTTGGCGGCGGTGGTGCGCCGGGAACTGTCGCTGACCAGGATGTCCTTGACCGGCACCCCCGACTGCTCGACCAGCGCCATCAACCGCTCCCGCAACGGGCCCTCGGGCAGCGGCTTGAACTTGTTGAACAGCGGCTCGATCAGGACCGGCATCACGAACGACCCCAGCACCGCCAGCGCCGCGGCCGCCAGTGCCGCCCAGGCCCACCAGGCCCCGCCGCCGTCGCGCAGCAACGCGTAGAAGCCGCCGACCGCCGCCGCGGTGAGCACCGTGCCGATGCCGAAGCCCTTCGCGGTGTCGGCGGCGAACAGGCCCCAGCCGCGTTTGGACAGCCCCCAGCGGCGGCTGATGGTCTCGCCCCACATGCTCAGCGGCATCCGGAGCACCAGCCCGAGCATCGACAGCGCGACGCTGCCCAGCAGCGCGGTGGCGACCCACCCGCCGCCGCCGACGTCGCCGGCCGCCTCGACCAGCCCGGCACCGGCCGGGGTCAGGCCCAGGACCAGCGGCACCGCGAGGCCGAGGAGGGTCGAGGCGAGGCGGAGCGGGCGCACGTCGCGCTTGTAGGCGCGGGCGCGCTCGATCTGCTCGGGGGTGAAGTCCTGGGCTGCCGCGTAGTCCACGTGTCCAGTCTGCCCCGCGCCGGTGCCTTGAGCGCATGTCCGACGCTCCGGACACGGAGGCCGCGGCCGCCGGAGTCGCCCGCTCATCATCCTTCGCGCGGATGAGCCCCATCAACCTGCCGGATGACAGGGCTCGAAGATCCCCTTCTGTGGGCTGATTCGGTCGCCCCCGCCCCCGCCATAGCGTCGTGGCCATGGCAATTCATCGTCGTATCAGCATCGCCGCAGTCCTCGCGCTCGCCGCGTCGGTCGCCACGACCGGCGCCGCGTTCGCCACCACCACGCCGCTGCCCGGCGGCTCGGGCTCGGCTGTCGTCGCGCCGGTCACCGCCGGGCAGTTGGCCGCCGCCGTCAAGCCGGCCGCCACGTTCCAGGGCGCGCTGCCCGCGCCGACCGGGCGCTTCGCCGCCGGTGAGGACGTCATCCACCTCACCGACTGGGACCGGCCCGATCCGTGGGTGCCGTCGGCGGGTCCCCGGCAGCTCACGGTGTCCATGTTCTATCCGGCGGTCGCCGGGACCGGGACCCCGGCCCCCTACATGACGCTCGCCGAGGCGGCCGGCTTCATCGAGTACCGGACCCCGGCGGGCTCCGGCATCACGGCTCAAGAGCTTTCCACCGTCACGACCCACGCCTACGACAACGCGCAGGCGGTGCACGGCAAGTACCCGCTCGTCGTGCTCTCCCCCGGCTTCGAGAACCCGCGCAACACGCTCACCTCGCTGGCGACCGAGTTGGCCAGCCACGGCTACGTCGTGGCGCTGGTCGGCCACACCTACGAGGACAGCGGCGAGACGCTGGCGAACGGCCAGACCCCGCCGTGCGCGATCTGCCAGGACGGCCCCACCGCGCCCGACCCGGACACCATCACCGCCAGCCGCGCGCTGGACGTGTCCTTCGTCCTGGACCAGCTGACCCACGGCGACCGCGCGTGGCACCTGTCCGGGCTGATCGACAAGCACAGCATCGGCATGGCCGGGCACTCGATCGGCGGGGCGGCCACCGTGGACACGATGATCGGCGACCAGCGGGTGCGCTCGGCCGTGAACCTGGACGGCACCTTCTTCCCGGTTCCGGCGCCCGGCCAGATCACCCGGCCCTACCTGATGATGAGCCACCAGGTCGGCGACCCCACCTGGACCCAGGCCTACGCGAACCTCGGCGGCTACAAGCGCTACCTGGACGTCAGCGGCGCCAACCACGCCACGTTCACCGACATCCCGATACTCGCCCAGGAAGCCGGCATCCCCGAACCGGCCGGCATCGACCCGGTGCGCGGCACGGTGATCACCCGGGAGTACGTGACGGCTTTCTTCGACCAGACACTGAAGGGAATTCACGAGCCCCTGCTCGACGGCCCCACACCGAACAACCCCGAGGTTCTGTTCCAGTACTAGGCTCTCCCGCAAGACGGGATACGGGGCCCGCGCCTGGGCCGGACCGGTTGGGGAGTTTGTATGAGTGACAACCGTGAAAGCCGCGCGGACGGTGACAAACGACAGCGCATGCGGGTGTCGGACTCGGAGCGGCAGGCCGTCGTCGAGATCCTGAAGACGGCGATGGACGACGGCCGGCTGAAGATGGACGAGTACGTCGAGCGCATGGAGAAGGCGTACGAGGCCGTCACCATCGGTGATCTGGAGTTGCTGCACGACGACCTGCCGACGAGCGCCCCGGCGCCCGCGCAGGTCGCTCCGGTCGGGATCCCGGGTCCGGTTCCGGGGGCGGCCCCGGTGCCGCCTCCGCCGCCCGTCGCGCCGTCGGCGCCGGCGGCGCAGCCGGTCTACCTCGTGCCCACGCCGCCCGCGGTCCCGCCGACCCCGCATCCCGGCGTCCGCGGCGCGTTCGTCGACCTCCCCGGTGGGCTGAAGGTGCTGTGGACCATCCTGTTCGCCGCGGTGTCCATCAACATCGTGATCTGGGTGCTGGTCGGCGTCACCACGGTGTCGTTCCCGTACCCGTGGCCGCTGTGGGTGGCCGGTCCGGCCGGGGCGGCGCTGTTCGGCATCTCGGCCCCGGTGTTGCAGTCGCGGCGGGCGAAGTGGGAGAAGCAGCGGCGGCAGCTGCCGCCGAGCTGAGGCGTTCACCGCAATAGAGATCAGAAACAGAGACCACAAACGGAGTCACGAACGGAGATCACGAGGCGAGCCGAGGCGGACCGCGGGATGAGACGGATCAGTGATGAATCCGGCCCACGGTCCGCCGCAATGGTTCCCCGCTCCCCCGGCGTCGCGCCGAGACCAGCTCTGCCGCGATCGACACGGCGGTCTCCGCGGACGTCGAAGCGCCGAGGTCCAGGCCGATCGGTGCGGACAGCCGCGTGAGTTCGTGCTCTGTGATCCCGGCCTCGCGCAGCCGCTGCTCGCGGTCCTCGCACGTCCGCCGCGAGCCCATCGCGCCGACGTAGACGGCCGCCGACCGCAGCGCGATCGCGAGCGCGGGCACGTCGAACTTCGCGTCGTGGGTCAGCACGCAGATCGCCGTGCGCTCGTCGATCGACGTCGCCGCCAGGTACCGGTGCGGCCAGGCGACCACCACGTCGTGGGCGTCGGGGAAACGTGCGGCCGTGGCGAACACCGGCCGGGCGTCGCAGACCGTCACCCGGTAGCCGAGGAAGCGTCCGATGCTCGCTAATGACGCCGCGTAGTCCAGGGCGCCGAGGATGATCAGACGGGGCGGCGCGGCCAGCACGTTGAAGAACACCGTCACGACGTCGGGCGCGTCCCAGTCGCCGGCCGACGGCTCGGGGCAGCCGTCCAATCGATAGCGACGCAGCGCCGACTCCCCCACGTCGACCAGCGCGTCGGCGTCCCGGGCGACGGCATCGGCGAGCGCCGCGTATCCGTTGGCCCGCAACACGTCGCCGCGGTGCCACCCCACCAACCCCGGCGGCCCGGCGATCACCGTCACCACCGCCGCGCCGCTGCCGCTTTCCACTGCTTCGTGGACACGGTCCAGGTTCGCGGTTCCGGACCGGCCCGGTTCGATGACGACCGACAGCGTGCCGCCGCAGGTCAGGCCGACCGCTTCGGCGTCCGTCAGGCCATAGGTGTGCAGCCGGGGCCGGCCGTCGGCCAGTACCCGCGCCGCCTCCTCGATCACGGCGGCCTCGACACAGCCCCCTGACACACTGCCGATCACCTCGCCCGGCACGCCGCCGACCATCCGCACCGCCATCGCCGCGCCGAGTTCGCGCGGCCCGCCGCCGGCGGTGGCCACGACCGTGGCCAGGACGAACGGCTCGCCGGCGGCGCGCCAGGCGAGCAGGGTGGGCAGCAGTTCACGCACCCGGGCCCACATCCACGATCGCGGCCACCGGGCCTCCGCCGTCAGGGCCCTGATGCGCGGCCGAGACCGAGACGAAGACCGCCGGGTCGCCGGTGACCGAGGCCGCGACGCCGCCGACGCAGGCCTTGATCTGGCGGTGCCAGTGCACGTCGGAGTCGTCGAGCATGGCGTTGCGGCGGCCGCGGACCAGGCCGTCGGTGCTCGCCTCGCACTTGAGGAAGACGTTGACCAGCTTGCCGTCCAGGTCCTCGGAGTGCGGCCGCTCGGGCAGGTCCAGGCCGGCGGCGCGGATCGCCTCCCAGATGCCGCCGGCGTCCAGCGCGTCCGTCATCACCGAGTGGCCGATGCGGTAGCGGCCGCCGACGCCGGTGGCGTTGCCGACCACGACGACCTGCGCCCGGTCCAGTTCCACGCCCGAGGAGCAGGAGGCCACCGACGAATACAGTGCCCTGTCATGCAGCACCGCCTCGTCGGCCGGCATCGCGATCTCGCCGAGCGCCACCGCGATGCCCAGGGCGGTGCAGCCGTTGGACAGGTCCATCGACTCGTGGGTCTGTTCGGTCCACACCGACTCGCCGCGCTCCTTGGCCTCGCGGATGGTCTGGATGGTCAGCAGCGGGGTCTTGGTCTGGACGTAGTGCACGTCCGCCGGATCGTCGATGCCGGCCCGCTTCATCGCCTCGTGCACGGCGTCGGCCACCTTGGTGATCATCGCCGAGCGGCCGATCTCCTCGGGCAGCAGCGGCTCGCTCATCGCGAAGCCGACGGTCAGGCGCGGCTCGTCGCAGGGTTCGGCGTCGGTCGTCGCGAAGACGGTCGCGTGCGGCGACAACACGCCGTCGGTCCCGCCGGACCACACGATCGGCACCTGCGCGACCTCCTCCGCGCTGCGCGTCCCGAGCCGCACCAGCGTCTCGCGGAACGCGCGGTCGGCGATGATGCGCGTGTAGTCGTTGACGCCGCCGTTCCCCTCGGTCTTGCCGACGACCGCCACCACCCGGTCGGCCGCCACCGCTCCGGCGGTGATCAGCTCGGCCAGTCCCGACGCGTCACTGACATGCCGCAACGGCACCTTCCGGACTTCGATCGCCTCAGGCACTAGTCACTCCTCTTCCACTTCGGTTCCGGCTTTTCCAAGAACGGCCTCGCGAATACTTCCCAGCGCGGTGACGACGGCCCGCTGCCCGCCGCCCTCCACGAACCGGCACGCCGCCTCGGCCTTCGGCGCCATGCTGCCGCCGCCGAACTCGCCGGCCGCGAGGTACGCGCGGAGGTCGGCGACGGCGAGGCGATGCAGAGCCCTGGCATCGGCGGTGCCGAAGCGGAGGTACATGTGGTCCACGTCGGTGGCGATGACGAGTTGGTCGGCGGCCACGGCGCGGGCCAGCAGGACGGCCGAGAGGTCTTTGTCGATGACGGCTTCGACGCCTTGCAGCAGGTTGGTGGGCAGGTCGCGGATCATCGGAATGCCGCCGCCCCCGCAGGCGACGACGACGTAGCCGGCGTCCAGGAGCGCTGTCGCGGCCGGGGCGTCGAGGACGTCGAGCGGTTCGGGCGAGGCGACCACCCGGCGCCAGCCGCGGTCGCCGCGGTCCTCCCAGGTCTGGCCGTGGGCGATCATCGCGGCGGCCTGCTCCTTCGGGAGGTAGCGGCCGATGGGCTTGGTGGGGTGGGTGAAGCCGGGGTCGTCCGCGTCGACGAGGGTGCGGGTGACGATGGCCGCGACCGGCTTGGCGATGGCGCGTGCGGCCAGCGCCCGCTCCAGTGCGCTGACGATGACGAAGCCGAGGGTGCCCTGCGTCTGGGCGCCGCACCAATCCAGTCCCACCGGCGGCACCACATGAGCGGCGAGCTCGTTCTTCACCAGGAGGTTGCCGACCTGTGGGCCGTTGCCGTGGGTCAGCACCACCTCGACGCCGGCCTCGACCAGGTCGGCGACGGCTTCCATCGCGACGGCGACCGCGGCGACCTGGTCCTCGGGGCGGGCGCGGCCGTCGGGGGCGGTCATGGCGTTGCCGCCGAGCGCGATCAGGGTTCGCATGTCAGCGCCAGTCGCAGTCGGCTGAGGTAGCGCCGCCGGACAGACGTGCGTAGCCGGGGCCGCGGTCGAAGAACGGTTGGGGGCCGCGGGCCGCACGCATCTCGGCGCGCAGGGACTCGGTGGCTGCGAGATCCACCACGCGATCGTCCGTGAGTACGACCCCGTAGTCACTCAGAGCGCCGCCCGCCGAGATCTTGCCCCATCGCAGATCCCTGCTGATCTCATCCACCGGCCGCTCCAGCGGATCGCCCCACCCGCCGCCGCCGGTCGTCCGGATCCGGATGACCTCCCCGGCGCGCACCGGTTCGGCGTCGGCCAGTGCGTCGACCACCCGCTCCGCCGGTCCGCCCGGGTCGATCACCACCTCGAACGGGCGGCCGGCCCGGCCGCCCTTGACGCCCCAGCAGGCCAGGATCGAGCGGTCGGCGATGCTCATGAACTCCGCGTCCCGCAGCATCCTGATCTGCTTCTCGTAGCCGAGTCCGCCGCGGAAACGGCCCGGGCCGCCGGAGTCCACGGCCAGGCCCAGCTTCTCCACCCGGAACGGCCAGCGGGCCTCGGCGAACTCCACCGGGATGTTGCGCGAGTCCGGCACCACGTGGATCGTGTCCTCGCCGTCCGCGTAGTACCGGCCGCCGGAGCCGCCGCCGAGGACTTCGCGCATCAGATACGGCAGCCCCTCGGCGTCGGTGCCGTAGACGCCGGTGTAGCGGATGGTCTCCTGGTCGGCCGGCATGCGGCCGTCCACAGCCTTGGCCAGTGCGCCGGACAGGACGCCGAGCAGGCGCAGGATGACGAAGGTGCGCGCGTTGGTCGGGGCCGGGAAGACCGGGGTCAGCAGGGTGCCCGGCGGCGGGAAGCGCATCTCGATCAGCGGCACGACGCCCTCGTTGACGTCGAGTTCGGCCATGCGCTCGGGGCTGTCGGCGAGGTTGCGCAACACCGGTGCCAGCCACTTCTTCAGGAAGTTGCCGTCCGCGTAGTCGCCGCAGTGGTTGATCGGGCCCTTCGCCTGCGGCCCGGTGCCGGTGAAGTCGATGACCAGCCGGCCGCCGTCCTCGGGCAGCTTCGTCACCGTGATTCGTTGCCGGTGCAACGTCGGCGGGTCGACGCCGTCGTGCTCGGCGTAGTCCTCCCAGGTGTAGGAGCCGTCGGGGATCTTCGCCAGCACCTCGCGCCGGAAGGTCTGCGTGGTCAGGTCGATGATGGCGTCGAAGCACTCTTCGACGGCGCCGCGCCCGTAGCGGGCGAACACCTCGCCGAGCCGGCGCGCGCCCATCAGGCAGGCCGAGCACTCCGCATCCAGGTCGGCCGCCAACGAGTCCGGCATCCGGGAGTTGCGGGTCATGATCTTCAGCGCGGCCTCGTTCGGCACCCCGGCGTCCCACAACCGGATCGGCGGCACCATGAGGCCCTCTTCGAAGACGCTGCGCGCCCCGGACGGCATCGAGCCCGGGCACGCGCCGCCGATGTCGTCGTGGTGCCCGAAGGCCTGGACGAACGCGGCGACGGCGCCGTCGTGGAAGACCGGCACGGTGACGCACAGGTCCGGCAGGTGTCCGATGCCGCCCTCGGACAGGTAGACGTCGTTGTGGAAGAAGACGTCGCCGGGCCGCATCTCAGAGATCGGATAGTCCCGCACCACCGGATGGACCAGCGCCGAGTACGACCGGCCGGTGAGCTTGCGCAGCCGGGCGTCGTGGATGCCGACCCGGAAGTCGTGGGCGTCCCGGATCATCGGGGAGCGCGACGTGCGGGCGATCGCGGTCTCCACCTCGCGCTCGACGGAGGCCAGAGTGCCCTCGACGATCTCCAGCAACACCGGATTCAGCACGGCTGCTCCTTCTGGGTCAGCAGGAGGTTGCCCCATCGGTCCACGGTGCAGAGGAACCCGGGGTGCACCGGCACGGTCGAGCCGTACTCCTGGACGATCGCCGGGCCGTGGATCACGTCGTCGCGTCTGAGCATGCCGCGGTCGTAGATGGAAGCGTCGACCGGCTCGTCTGCGAACCACACCTTGCGGACCTCCACCGGGATCGGCCGTCCGCCGTCGGTGCGCGCCGGGGCCTGGGCGATCTGCGGCCGCCGGATCGGGCCGATGCCGGTGACCCGCAGGTTCACCCACTCCACGGCCTGCCGGTCGTCGCCAAGGAATGAGTACCCGTACATTGCTTGGTGGGCGTTGTGGAAGGCTTCGACGACCTCCCGCGCGGCGTCGGCTCCGAATTCGCCGTCGGGCACCGGGACCCGCACCTCATACGCCTGCCCGAAGTACCGCAAGTCGGCGCTGCGCTTGAACACCTGCTGCCCGGCGTCGAACCCCTCGGCGTGCAGGGCTTCGGCGGCGGATGCGCTTAGTACGTCGAACAGGGTTCTTACTCGCTCGACGTCGACACGGTCGTGGCGCCGGACATAGGTCTGGACGTAGTCGTTGCGGACATCGACCGTGAGCAGCCCGAACGCGGACACGTTCCCCGGATCCGGCGGTACCAGCACGCCGCGGACGCCGAGAATATCGACAAGCCGACAAGCCAACAGAGCGCCGGAGCCGCCGAACGCGGTCAGCTGGAAGTCCCGCACGTCCAGCCCGCGCTTCACCGTCACCTGTCGCAGGGCATTGGCTTGGTTCCACGCCGAGATCTCCAGGATCCCGGCGGCCACGGCCTGCTCGCTCATGCCGAGCTCGCCGCCGAGCCCGGCCAGCCCGGCGCGGGCCGCGTCCCGGTCCAGCGGCACCTCGCCGCCGAGCAGGCCGTCCGGGATGCGGCCCAGGACCAGGTGGGCGTCGGTGACGGTGACCTCGGTGCCGCCGCGGCCGTAGCAGACCGGGCCCGGGTCGGCGCCGGCCGAGCGCGGACCGACCTTGAGGTTGCCCTCGGGGCTCAGCCAGGCCACCGAACCGCCGCCGGCCCCGACCGTCACGACGTCGATCATCGGGATCTTCGACGGGTAGCCGCCGACGTCGCCCTCGGTGGTGACGGCCGGCTCGCCGTGCAGGACCACGGCCACGTCGGTCGAGGTGCCGCCGCCGTCCAGGGTGAGGATGCGGTGGAAGCCGGCGTGCGCGGAGATGAGGGCGGCGCCGAGGGCTCCGGCGGCCGGACCGGAGAGCACGGTGGTGACCGGTTGGCGGACGACTTCCTCGGCGGACAGGACGCCGCCGTTCGACTTCATGACGTAGAAGGGGACGCTACGGCCGTTGTCCTGTAAGGCATCCAGACGTTCGCGGATGCGGCCGACATAGCCGGCGACGGTCGGCTTCACGGCGGCGTCGACGAGCGTGGTCATGGAGCGCTCGTACTCGCGGTACTCGGGCAGGACGTCGGAGGATATCGACACGGCCGCCTCGGGGAACTCCGCTTCGAGGACTTCACGCATCGCTTGTTCGTGTTCTGCGTTGGCATAGGAGTGCAGGAAGGAGACGCCTACTGAGCGGACGCCGGCCGCCTTCAGATGGCGTGCGGCTTCCTTGGCGTCGGCCGTGCTGAACGGCCGGACTTCTCGGCCGTCGGCGTCGAACCGGCCGCCGACGCCGCGTACCAGGTCGGCCGGGACGATGCGCGGGGGCTTGACCCAGAAGTAGCTGTTGCCGTAGCCGTCCGGGACGGATTGGCGGGCGATCTCCAGGAGGTGTTCGAACCCCTCGGTGGTGACGAAGCCCAACCGGTCGACCTTGCCTTGCAGGAGCTGGTTGGTGGCGACGGTGGTGCCGTGGCTGACGACGGCGATGTCGTCGGGGGTCGCGTCCAGGAGGGTCAGGGCTTTGCGAACCGCCGCGATGAAGCCCCGCGACGGATCGGCGGGCGTCGAGGGCACCTTGCCGGCCGCCAGCCGGCCGGTCGTCTCCTCGATCGCCACGACGTCGGTGAACGTCCCGCCGGTGTCGATGCCGATCCGGATCATGCATCGCCCCCGAGCCCGCCGCCGAGTTTGAACGGGGTCCGCGCCTCGCCGATCAGGTCCTTCTGGTACTTCTCCAGCAGGGTGAGGTTGCGCTCGGCGAGGTGGTCGAAGCCCTGCGCGCGGTCCGAGCCCGGGGTCAGGGTCCGCATGGCGTCGGCGGGATCCAGCTGCGCGGCGACCCAGCCTTCGTGCGACGCGGCCCGGGCCACCACCTCGGCGATCGGCGTGACGATCAGCGAGTTGCCGAAGTAGTGCACTCCGGCCGGATCGGTGCCGGTGGCGTTGGCGCCGATGACGTAGACATGGTTGTCGTAGGCGCGGGCCCGGGTTGTCAGCTCCCAGATATCGGCGGAGCGCAGTAGCGCGGAGGGCCGGCAGATGATCTCAGCACCCTGCACCGCCTGGATGCGGAACAGCTCGGGGAAGTCGCCGTCGAAGCAGATGGCCATGCCGATGCGGCCGAGATCGGTGTCCACGACCGCGACGGAATCGCCGGGCGTGACCCACTGCGTCTCGCCGGGGAACAGGTGCGTCTTGCGATAGACGCCTCGGATCTCACCAGTCGGATCGATGAGCAGCGCGGAGTTGTAGACGACGCCGCGCTCCTCGCCGCGCTCGTAAGTGCAGTGCACGACGTGGACGCCGAGCCGGCGCGCGGCCTGCTGCACCGGCTCGGTGGTGGGGCCGGGGACGGGGCTCATCAGGTCCCAGAGTTCGGCGGCGGCGATACCCGGTGTGAAGCCGGTGGTGACGGCCTCGGGCAGGACGAGCAGTTCGGCGCCGGTGGCACTGACGCAACGCTCGATGAGCTCCACGGCCCGGTTGAGGTTCTCGGCGACGCTGTTGGCGGTGAGCGGGCCGGGGTGCGGGGCGAGTTGGAGGGCGGCTGCGGTCAGACGGCGCACGGGACACCTGCCGACCGACGAGCCCCACCGACGTGAAGCGCTCCAGTCTTGCGGCGCCGCGCGCCCGGCATCACGCCGCGGGCCCTCATCGGGGCCCCCGCCGACCGCTCAAGCGGCCCAGCACATAGCCCAGGACCACGCCGCTCAGCGCTGCCGCCGCGCCGGCGAGCCCGGCCGAGAGCGCCACTGCCGAGCTGGATGATCCGAGTTGGCCCGGTGGCGTGAGGATCGGGTAGGCGGTGACCGGTCCGTTAGTGGGGTGTACCGCGGAGGCCGGGACCAGCTCGGCCTGTTGCTCGCCGGCCGGCGCGGCCTCGCGGGTGAGCGCTCCGTCCATCCCGGCGAAGAACTGTCCGGCCAGCTTGCGGGCGACGCCACCGAGCATCCGCTGCCCGACGCCGCCGACCACCCCGCCGACCACCGCGTCCGCGTCGTACTCCACACGGGTGCGGGCGTCGGCCTCGTCGACCAGGAGCATGCGGCATTCGGCGGAGACCGTGCCGGGGGCGCCGGCCCCGGAGGCGCGCAGGGTGAAGGAGCGGGGCGCCGCTTGTTCGGCGAGTTCCACGCGCCCCTTGTACGTGCCCTTGATCGAGCCGACACCGACCGTGACCACCATGTCGTAGACGTCGGGTGCCACCAGTTCGAGGCGTTCGCAGCCGGGGATCGCGGCCGCGAGCATCCGTGGATCCGTCAGCGCTTCGTAGACCCGTCCCACGTCGGCCTTGAGAATCGCGTTACCGGAAACCTTCACGCGCTCACCTGTTCCTTCCGTGCCTGCCGTGCCTTCCGCAGTTCGTACAGCTCGCTCGGCGAGATCGGCATGCGCCGGACGGCCAGCCCCTCGGCGTCCTCGATCGCCGAGGCGACCACCGCCGACGTGGGGATGACCCCGGCCTCGCCCGCGCCCTTCAGGCCCAGGGGATTCAGCCCCGACGCCGTGACCATGTGCGCCGTCTGGATGTGCGGCACCTCGGTGGCGAACGGGATCAGGAAGTCCATGTAGGAGGCGTTCACCAGCTGCCCCGCGTCGTCGTAGACGATCCGCTCGTACAGCGCTCCGCCGATGCCCTGCGCGACGCCGCCGTGTACCTGGCCCTCGACGATGCGCGGGTTCACGACCACACCGCAGTCGTGCACCACGCAGTACCGCAGGATCCTGATGTCGGCGGTCTCCGGATCGGTCTCGACCACGACCCCGTGCGCGCCGGCCGCGTAGGTCGAGCGCTCCGGCATGTAGTAGCCGGTCGCCTCCAGTCCCGGCTCCTCGCCGGTAGCGGTGGCCGCCGCGAACTGGGTGGCCGCCTTGGTCTCCTCGTCGAAGGCGTACCGCAGCGGGTTGGACAGCACCGCGACCGTGCGCAGGTCGATCGCCGTCGCCGGATCGGCACGCCGGCGGACCCGGCCGTCGACGAGTTCCAGATCCTCCGGAGCGACCCCGTCGCCCAGCGCCGCCGCCGCGATCCGCTTCGCCTTCTCCGCGACCTTCGCGGCGGCGATAGCGACCGCGTTCCCGCTGGTCACGATCGCCCGCGAGGCGAAGGTCCCGACCGCGTACTTGAACCGCCGGGTGTCGCCGGTGATGACCGTGACGTCGCCGACCCCGACGCCCAGCACGTCGGCGGCGATCTGGGCGAGCGAGGTGTAGTGTCCCTGCCCCTGGGTGGTGAGCCCGGTGGAGACGACGACTTCGCCGGTCGTCTCCACCTTTACGTGGGCGCCCTCATACGGCCCCATACCCGTGCCCTCGACGTAGGCCCCGATCCCGATGCCGATCCGGCGCCCCTCGGCAGCGGCCGCGGCCCGCTCGGCCTCGAAACCGTCCCAGCCGACCAGGTCCCGGATCATCCGGAGCATCGTCGGGTAGTCGCCGGAGTCGTAAATCAGGGGCCGACCGTCCTGGAACACCAGGCCCTGGTCGTAGGGCATCTCCTCGGGCTGGATCAGGTTGGCCTCGCGCACCGCGAGCCGGTCCATCCCCAGATACTCGGCGATCGCGTCCATCGTCCGCTCCATCGCGAACACGCCCTGCGGCCGTCCCGCTCCCCGGTACGGGGTGACGATGACAGTGTTCGTGTACAGCGACGTGAACTCGACCCGGTACGCGCCGACCTTGTACGGCCCCAGCAACTGTGTGGACGTCACGATCGGCACGATGATCCCGTACGGCACGTACGCCCCGTTGTCGTGCCAGATCTCGACGCTCAGCCCGAGCAGCCGCCCGGCCTCGTCGAACCCGACCTCGACATGCTGCTGCTGTGCGCGTTCATGCGCGCTGGAGGTGAAGTGCTCGCGCCGGTCCTCGACCCACTTCACGTCCCGGCCGAGCGTCATCGCCGCCCACGGCACCAGGATCTCCTCGGGCCAGGGGTGCACGATCTTCACGCCGAACCCGCCGCCGACGTCGGGCGTGATCACCTCGACCCGGTCCGGCGGCAGTTCGAGCTTCGCCGCCACGGCCAGCCGCACGCTCGTCGAGGTCTGCGTCGAGGAGTGCACCCGCAGGGTTCTGTCATCGGCATCCCAGTGCGCCAGAACGCCTTTGCCCTCCATCGGCATCGAGGCGCTGCGCTCGATATGGAGGTCGAGGGCGAGGCGGTGCGGGGCGGACGCGATGGCCTCGTGCGCCTCGCCCTTGCCGTTGGTCTGCACACTGCGTGCCGCGACGTTCCCCGGCGCGTCCTCGTGGACCAGCCGTTCCCCGGCCCGCGCCTGGTCGATGCCCACCACCGGCGGCAGGTCTTCGTACGTCACCCGGATCCGCTCGGCGACGTCCTCGGCGAGGTAGCGGTCGGTCGCGACGACCATCACCACGGCCTCGCCGACGTGGTTCACCTCTCCGTTGGCCAGGCAGTAGGGCGTGCGCGGGTGGGTGAGATCGGGATGCGGGATCAGCAGCGGCAGCGGTTCGGCGATGCGGCCCGGCAGATCCTCGTGGGTGTAGATGGCGACCAGGCCCTCGACGTCCAGCGCCTCGTCCACGTCGATGCCGGTGATGCGGGCGTGCGCGACCGGGCTGCGGACGAAGGCCGCCGCGAGGGCGCCGCGGCCGAGGTCGTCGAGATAGCGGCCGTCGCCTCTCAGGAGCCTGGGATCCTCCTTGCGGACCAGCGGCTGCCCGACGAGCTTGTCATTCATCGGCGCTCTCCCGCTCGCGTTTCAGGTCCGCGGCCCGCAACACCGCTTTGACGATGTTCTGATAGCCGGTACAGCGGCACAGATTCCCCCCGATCGCCTCCCGCGCCTCCTCCTCGGTGGGTTTGGGATTCTCTTCGAGGTAGGCGGTGATGGTGGTGATGAATCCGGGGGTGCAGAAACCACACTGCAAGCCGTGGCAGTCTTGGAAGGCCTGCTGGACCGGGCCGAGTTCGCCGCCGGCTTCGCAGCATCCTTCGACGGTCGTCACGGCGTGGCCGTCGGCCGAGACCGCGAGGATGAGGCAGGAGCGGACCGGGACGCCGTCCAGGAGCAGCGTGCAGGCGCCGCAGACGCCGTGCTCGCAACCGAGGTGCGTGCCGGTCAGGCCGAGGTCCATGCGCAGGAAGTCGGCCAGCAGGCGGCGGGCCGGGACCTCGCCGCGCCGGGCGACGCCGTTGACCGTCACAGTGATCTGATGCACCTGCTCGGTCACGGTGCCACCGCCTCGTATGCCGCCTTCAGGGAGCGCGCGGTCAGGACGCGTGCCAGATGCCTGCGATACTCGGCGCTCGCGTGGATGTCGTCCTCGGGGTCGAGCTGGTCGGCCGCGTGTTCGGCGGCGGCGGAGAAGTCGGCGCCGGTGACGTCCACGACCGAGGGCACCGGCCCCATCCCGATGTACGCCGCCTTCGCGGAGGTCACGGCGCCGGTCTCGTCGACGCGGACTGAGGTTCCGACTCCGCACATCGCGTAGTCGCCGTTGCGCCGTGACAGTTCGCGCCAGTCGGTTCCCGTGCGGCCTTTGGGTCTCGGGAAGTAGGCCTCGATGGCCAGCTCGTCTTCTTCGCAGGCTGATTCCATCGGTCCGACGAAGAAGTCGGCCGCCTTGACGACGCGTTCCCCGGCCCGGTCCGAGCGCAGAAGCACTTCGCCGTCGAGGAGCAACAGTACGGCGGGCATCTCAGCACACGGATCCGCGTGCACGAGGCTGCCGACCGTCGTTCCGCGGTTGCGGATCGTCGGATGCGCGACGGACCGGACCGCCTGGCGTAAGAGCGGGACGGCTTCGAAGGCGTGGGTGGCGCGCTCGACGTCCGCGTGCCGGGCCAGCGCGCCGACCCGCACGCCCTCCAGATCCGTGCGGACGTAGGCGAGCTCGTCCAGCCGGTTCACGTCGATCAGCCGCGCGGGCGCCGTCAGCCGCATGTTCAGCATCGGCACCAGGCTCTGGCCGCCGGCCAGCACCTTCGCGTGGCCGCCGTGTTCGGCCAGCAACCGCACGGCCTCCTGGACCGTGTCCGGGCCGTGATAGACCACCGGCGGGGGCTTCATGACGGCATCCTCTTCTCGCCGAAAGGGTCGCGGCGACGTCGACTTGTGCCGAACGCCGCCGCGATCGCTGGCTGAACTTGCCCAAGGACCGACAGCGCTTCACTCCTGGACTGGTACCCCGCCGGCGCTCCCCGACTCTTCAGGCGCGTCGCCGGCACCCGCCTTCAGGTGCGCGGGGGCGATGATCCGGGCGGCGTGGTAGCAGACGATGGTCACGATCGTGCCGAGCGCGATCCCGGACAGCGAGAAGTTGTCGGTGAACTTCAAGCTGGTGTTGCCGATGCCGATGATGACGCCGGCAGCGATCGGGACCAGGTTCAGCGGGTTGCCGAAGTCGACCCGGTTCTCGGTCCAGATCTTCACGCCGAGCAGGCCGATCATGCCGTAGAGGACCACGGTGATGCCGCCGAGGACGCCGCCGGGGGTGGCCGCGACCAGCGCGCCGAACTTGGGTGAGAGGCCGAACAGGATCGCCACGAGCGCCGCGACGTAGTAGGCGGCCGTGGAGTAGACGCGGGTGGCGGCCATGACGCCGATGTTCTCGGCGTAGGTGGTGGTCGGCGAGCCACCGAAGGTGCTGGCCACGACCGTGCCGAAACCGTCGGCGGCGATCGCCCGGCCCATGTAGGGGTCGAGGTCGTCGCCGGTCATCTCGGCCACCGCCTTGACGTGCCCGGTGTTCTCGGCGACCAGCGCGATCACCGCCGGGAGGACGAGCAGGATGAAGGCCCACTTGAACTCCGGGAAGTGCCAGCCGGGGATCTGGTGCGTACCGATGCCGCTGGTCTTGCTCGGGAAGCCGATCCACTTGGCGGACTTCACGGCGTCGAAGTTCACGCGCCAGTGGGTGGTGTCGTGCCCGGCGCCGGCGTCGTAGGAGGTGATCTTGCCGAAGACCCGGTCCACGAGCCAGGACAGGACATAGCCGAACACCAGGGCCACGAAGATCGCTATCCGGCCGAGGAAGCCCCGGACCCCGACCATGATGCCGATCGCGACCAGCATGGTGATCAGCGCGACCCACTGGTCCTGCGGCCAGTAGGTGTCCGCCGCCACCGGTGCCAGGTTGAAGCCGATCAGCAACACCACGGCGCCGGTGACGACCGGGGGCAGGACGGCGTGGATGATCTGCGCGCCGAGGAAGTGGACCAGGAGCCCGACCACCAGCAGGACGCCGCCGGCGATCAGGATGGCGCCGGTGACGTGCTGGTCGTCGCCGCCCTGCGCGCGGATCGCGGCCACGCCGCCGACGAAGCTCGCCGAGGTGCCCAGGTAGGACGGGACCTTGTTCTTGACGATCAGCAGGAAGCAGATGGTGGCGATGCCGCTCATCATGATGGCCAGCTGTGGATTCAGGCCCATGACCAGGGGGAACACGAACGTGGCGCCGAACATCGCGACGACGTGCTGCGCGCCCAGGCCCACGGTGCGGGGCCAAGACAGGCGCTCGTCGGGGCGGACGACCGAGCCCGGTGGTGGAGTCCTGCCTTGGTATGCGACCCGCCAGCCGAATGTCATGGGGCGGACTGTAGTAATGGTGTGACGGGCGTCACAAGTACCGCCGGGTTACTGATTTCGCAGGTCGCGCCGTAACCGCGGGCTCGTCACACACCTCACATAGTGACAGCACATAGTCACAAGCCTCACAGAGTCACAAGCCTCATATAGTCACAGCCCTCGCATATGCAGGATGCGGAGCGCGACCGACAGATCCAGGCGGAGATCGGGGCGTTCCATGAACGGGCCCACGAGGCGTTCGATCTTGCCGATGCGGTAGCGCAGGGTGTTGTAGTGGAAGTGCAGACGGCGGGCGGCCTCGGCGACGTTCAGGTTGGTGTCGAGCAGGACTTCCAGGGTGGTGCGGAGGTCTTCGGCGTCGGGATCGCCGTCGGCGGCCAGGCCTTTGAGCGTCTGGCGGGCGAAGTCGCGCAGTTCGGCCGGGTCCGGGACCAGGGAGAGCAGGCGGTAGACGCCGAGCGCGTCGAAGTGGGCCACGGAGCCGGGGCCGTTCAGGCGGCGGCCCATGCGGACCGCGCGGCGGGCTTCCTCGTAGGCGGCGGGGAGGGCGGCCACGGTCGCGACGCGGCGGGAGACGCCGGTGGAGAAGGTGCGGCGGCCGCCGCCGCCGGTGCCGGAGACCTCGGCGATCAGGCTTTTGACCAGCGGGTCGGGGTCTTCGCCGGTCTTCAGGACGACGACGACTTCTTGGTTGAAGCCGGCCACCGGGTTGGTGCGGTCGCGGCCGGAGACGACGGTCTGCCAGGCGGCGGCGAAGCGCTCCCGGGCCGGGCGCAGGGCGTGTTGGGAGGCGGGGAGGACGGATTGGCCGGGGTCCAGTTCGGCGACCAGGACTACGAGGCTGCGGGGGGTGGGGGCGGCTGCGTGCTGGTC